>NZ_JVRR01000008.1 GCF_001070715.1 Streptococcus pseudopneumoniae | reverse complement strand
TACAGCCTGTGGCTAGCTTCCTAGTTTGCTCTTTGATTTTCATTGAGTATCAAAGAGCAATTCTAGCCTCGCTAGTCCTTTTCACTCCAGAATAAGGGAAATATGTTATACTTGTTTTTAAGAAAAAAGTCTCATTGAATTAGTTTTGAGGAGTTAGAAATGAAAGTATTAGTAACAGGCTTTGAGCCCTTTGGAGGTGAGAAGGTTAATCCAGCTTTGGAGGCTGTTAAAGGTTTACCAGCTAAAATCCATGGTGCTGAGGTTCGTTGGCTAGAAGTGCCGACAGTTTTTCACAAATCGGCTCAAGTATTGGAAGAAGAGATGAGTCGTTATCAACCTGATTTTGTCCTTTGTATCGGCCAAGCAGGTGGAAGATCTAGTTTGACACCTGAACGAGTGGCCATTAACCAAGACGATGCACGCATTCCTGATAATGAAGGTAATCAGCCGATTGACCTTCCTATTCGTCCAGATGGTGCTTCGGCTTACTTTAGTAGTTTGCCGATTAAAGCGATGGTTCAAGCTATAAAAAAAGAGGGATTGCCGGCCTCTGTCTCCAATACGGCAGGGACTTTTGTCTGCAATCATTTGATGTATCAGGCCCTCTATTTGGTAGAAAAGAAATTTCCACATGTTAAGGCAGGTTTTATGCACATTCCTTATATGATGGAACAGGTGGTGAATCGACCGACTACTCCAGCTATGAGTTTAGTGGACATTAGGCGAGGGGTAGAAGCAGCAATCGGAGCCATGATAGAATATGGAGATGAGGACCTCAAGTTGGTAGGCGGAGAAACTCATTGATAGAAAAAAGCTTGAGGGGTTACCTTCAAGCTTTTGGACGTTTTCGAGCCAGTACTGCTCGGTAAAAAATTATTTTATTGATTTGAATGTAGGGTAGGAGTGAGAAACTAGCAATTCCAAAGGTAATCCAATTGAGGAAGTACCAAGGAAGGAGTTGTAAGTCTAGGACAAAGCGCTGAAATTTGTAACCTTTCATTAAGAAACGGCTGGTTTTAAGGATTTGTCCTGGTTTGGCTTGTCCCAAGTCTAGGGTGTCGCAGAGGAGAAATTCTACCTGAGAATAGGCATAGTATTGTGGAATATAGAGACTATTTCCTATAATCATCAAGAGGATACTTGCTAGAAAGTAGAGGCTAAAGGTTATGAGGAAGCCTTCAGTTTCAACTGACGTGAGATCCAGATTGGGAAATTCAGGGTGAAGGACAACGAATTTCTTTGCTAAAAAGCTACTGTAAAAGAGAAAGTAAATCCCGAGTAAGCTAGGAATGCTCCATAAAAAGAGATAGAAACGTTTGAGAAGGAGGGTCAAAAAGGTTTGTGAAAAGTACTCTTCGTTAAAGAGAGTGAGACTATTTTTGACGGTTAGTTCTGTATCAGGATTCTTGATGAGTTTCAGCGTTGTATAGACGGAACTGGTTAGAAGTATCGTCCCGATAAAGGAGACTAATAGTGGGAAAAGGTAGGCTTGGGATACATGGCCAAACACGCTTAAAAAGGGTTGTTCTAAAACACTCTCGTTGATGCGCTCTAAGGGATTAAGAAAGCCAGACAAGATGACCATCATGCTAGGTAAGAGATAGACGAGAAAGAGGCGGGGATTTTCAGCCTGGAATTGTCTAGCCTGCAGACGAATGGTTTTTAAATCAATTTTTGGGTATTTCATTCTCTCATTATACACCATAGTTCGTGACAGTTCCAGCTTTTTTTGATAAAATCATACAGTATGCCCTTGGGCACAAAGTATGAACTGGGACTGTCTTTCCCAGCTTCGGAGGTAAAAAATGTCAGATTCACCAATCAAATACCGTTTGATTAAGAAAGAAAAACACACGGGAGCTCGTCTGGGGGAAATCATCACTCCCCACGGTACCTTCCCAACACCTATGTTTATGCCAGTTGGAACTCAAGCCACTGTTAAAACCCAATCTCCTGAAGAATTGAAGGAGATAGGTTCGGGAATTATCCTGTCAAACACCTATCATCTCTGGCTTCGTCCTGGAGATGAACTCATCGCACGCGCAGGTGGTCTCCACAAGTTCATGAATTGGGACCAGCCTATCTTGACAGATAGTGGTGGTTTTCAGGTTTATTCTCTAGCAGATAGCCGTAATATCACAGAAGAAGGAGTAACCTTTAAAAACCATCTCAATGGTTCTAAGATGTTCCTATCGCCAGAAAAAGCTATCTCTATTCAGAATAATCTGGGCTCAGACATCATGATGTCCTTTGACGAATGTCCTCAGTTTTATCAACCTTACGACTACGTTAAGAAATCAATCGAGCGTACCAGTCGTTGGGCTGAGCGTGGTTTAAAGGCTCATCGTCGTCCGCATGACCAAGGATTATTTGGGATTGTTCAGGGAGCAGGATTTGAAGATTTGCGTCGCCAATCAGCTCATGACCTTGTCAGCATGGATTTCCCAGGCTACTCTATCGGTGGCTTAGCAGTGGGAGAAACCCACGAAGAGATGAATGCGGTCTTGGACTTCACAACCCAACTGCTACCTGAAAACAAACCTCGCTATTTGATGGGTGTGGGAGCGCCAGATAGCTTGATTGATGGGGTCATTCGTGGGGTGGATATGTTTGACTGTGTCTTGCCGACTCGTATCGCTCGTAATGGGACTTGTATGACTAGTCAGGGACGTTTGGTTGTAAAAAATGCTCAGTTTGCTGAGGACTTTACACCACTGGATCCTGAGTGTGATTGTTACACATGTAAGAACTATACACGTGCTTATCTTCGTCACCTACTCAAGGCTGATGAAACCTTTGGTATCCGCTTGACAAGCTATCATAATCTTTACTTCTTGCTTAACCTGATGAAGCAAGTGCGACAAGCCATCATGGATGACAATCTCTTGGAATTCCGTGAGTATTTTGTGGAAAAATATGGCTACAATAAGTCAGGGCGTAATTTCTAAAATGGAATTGATATAAGCTAAAAATCCTAAGTTTTCTCTTGGGATTTTTCTTCTTTTTTTGATAGAATAAAGTGTACAATGAAAGGGAGAATAAACTCGTATGCGCATTAAATGGTTTTCCTTGATTAGGATTACAGGTTTACTACTGGTACTCTTGTATCATTTCTTTCAGACCATCTTTCCTGGAGGATTTTTCGGGGTAGATGTCTTTTTCACATTTTCAGGCTTTTTGATTACGGCTCTACTCATCGAAGAATTTTCTAAGAATCGTGAGATTGATTTGATTGGATTTTTTAGAAGACGCTTTTATCGGATTGTGCCACCTGTGGTTTTGATGGTCTTGGTGACCATGCCCTTTACTTTCTTGGTTCGCCAAGACTATGTGGCTGGAATTGGTGGTCAGATTGCGGGTGTCTTAGGCTTCATGACCAACTTCTATGAACTCCTAACAGGTGGGAGTTATGAATCTCAGTTCATTCCTCATTTGTTTGTTCATAATTGGAGCTTGGCTGTTGAGGTTCACTACTATATTCTTTGGGGATTGGCAGTTTGGTTTTTATCCAAACAGGCTAAATCAAATGGTCAGTTGAAGGGAATGGTCTTTCTCTTATCTGCTGTTGCCTTCTTGATCAGCTTCTTCTCCATGTTTATTGGTAGTTTTCTAGTGACCTCTTATTCCTCTGTTTACTTCTCCAGTTTAACTCATGTCTATCCATTCTTTTTGGGAAGTATCCTAGCAACGATTGTAGGGGTTCGTCAGACGACTTCCCTCGTCAAGCAGTTGGATAAAATCTGGGATTTACGAAAGACCCTTTTAGTTTTTGGAGGAGGTTTTGGCTTCTTACTCATTTTGACCTTCTTTGTCAAATTTACCTATCTCTTTGCCTATCTTATAGGCTTCTTGCTTTCCAGTCTTGCAGCCCTTGCTATGATTCTGGCGGCGCGTGTCTTACATGAAAAGACTCCTAACGTGCAGGAGCCAAAGATGATCAGCTTTTTAGCGGATACTAGCTATACAGTTTATCTCTTCCATTGGCCTTTCTATATCATTTTTTCACAGTTGACCTCAAATCTTCTTGCTGTGTTATTAACTTTGATTTTTTCTTATGGATTTGCCAGTCTTTCATTTTATGTATTGGAACCTTGGATTGCAGGAAAGGACACACCTATTATACAAATCCTTCGTCCCCTGCCTTATATTCACGCAATTCTTGCGACAAGTACAGGAATCTTGGCTTTCATTGTCCTCTTAGTGACTTTGTTGGCACCACAAGTGGGAGCGTTTGAGACAGACTTAACTGTCAATGGTTTGAAGCAAGCTGCAACAAATATTAGCCAGACCAAGGTGATGACAGAACGGGCAGATGCAAATAGTTTGGGGATTGCTGATGGCACTATGTTAATTGGTGACTCGGTGGCTTTAAGGGCAAATACAGCTTTGCAGACAGCCCTTCCTGGAGCACAGATAAATGCTCAGGTCAGCAGAACAACCAAGAATGCCAATGAAATCATGCTAAATAATAGCCAGAATAAATTTCTACCAAAGATGGTGGTTATTGCAACTGGGGTAAATAATCCTGAAAATTATAAGGAAGATTGGGATAGTATCGTGAAAAATCTTCCTAAGGGCCACCATATGGTTTTGGTGACTCCTTATGAGGGAGATAAGACAAAAGAGACCTATGCCATCGTTGAGAAGGCTGCTGCCTATATGAGAGAATTGGCAGAGAAGACTCCTTACATCACGATAGCAGATTGGAATCAAGTTGCGAAAGAGCATCCAGAAATCTGGGCAGGTACAGACCAAGTCCATTTCGGAAGTGACAATAGTAAGATTGAAGCAGGAGCTAAATTGTATGCAGATACCATTGCTGCAGCCTTGCAAACAGCTCAAGACAAGCCGGTCAAATCAAAATAACTTGTATTAAAAAGAGAAGAGTTGGAGAAATCCAGCTCTTTTAAAATATCTCCAGAAAATAGGTCTATACCATTTACAAATGAATCAGAAAGGTTTATAATGTAATTGACATAATAAATATCAAAAGTAATCTTTTAAGGAGGTCATTATTATGCCTAATTACGTTAAAGCGGATCAGTTTTTCTATCCATTTGGCATTCGTCGCGGTGGGTACTTAGAACTTGTTGATGGCAAATTTGGGAAACATGTGGATCAAATTCCTGAAGGAGCAGAGGTTCTTGACTATACTGGTTATAGCATTGCACCAGGTCTTGTGGATACTCATATTCATGGATATGCAGGTGTAGATGTGATGGACAACAACATTGAAGGTACATTGCATACTATGAGTGAAGGCCTTCTTAGTACCGGTGTTACCAGTTTCTTGCCCACAACTTTAACAGCCACTTATGAGCAATTGCTTGCAGTCACTGAAAATCTTGGAAACCATTATAAAGAAGCAACAGGTGCTAAGATTCGTGGGATTTATTATGAAGGTCCATATTTCACAGAAACTTTTAAGGGGGCACAAAATCCAACTTATATGAGAGACCCGGGTGTTGAGGAGTTTCATTCTTGGCAGGATGCTGCAAAAGGGATGCTAAATAAAATCGCTATTGCACCAGAACGTGATGGGGTGGAAGACTTTGTTCGTAAGGTTACGGGCGAAGGTGTGACAGTTGCACTTGGACACTCAGATGCGACATTTGAACAAGCTAAGAAGGCAGTTGATGCTGGAGCTAGTGTATGGGTACATGCCTATAATGGGATGCGTGGTTTAACACACCGCGAACTAGGTATGGTAGGAGCTATGTATGAGCTCCCACATACTTACGCAGAATTGATTTGTGATGGTTATCACGTAGATCCAAAAGCTTGTGAGATTTTACTTAAGCAAAAGGGGACAGAAAACATCGCTCTTATTACGGACTGTATGACAGCTGGTGGGCTTGAAGACGGTGACTATATGTTGGGAGAATTCCCTGTTGTAGTAGCAAATGGAACTGCACGTCTCAAATCTACTGGTAATTTGGCAGGTTCTATCCTCAAACTTAAAGATGGTATGAGAAATGTAGTCGAGTGGGGTATTGCGAATCCGCATGAAGCAGTCATGATGGCCAGCCTCAACCCAGCTAAATCCGTTCACATTGACGATGTCTGTGGCCAAATCCGTGAAGGCTATGACGCGGACTTTATCGTACTAGATAAAGATTTGGAATTGGTAGCAACCTATCTAGATGGCGTAAAACGTTATCAAGCATAAGAGAGAAAGCAGAAGTTAGAGACTAGCTTCTGTTTTTTTATCTACGTTACTTTACTGGTAAATAAAAAAGTTAAAAAAATCACAAAAAAACTTGAACAAACAAATGAAAAGGCTTACAATTATATTATAAATAGTATAAATAAAAAAACGGAGGAATGCTTTATGAAAGCCTATACTTATGTTAAACCAGGACTTGCTTCTTTTGTTGATGTTGACAAACCAGTGATTTGCAAGCCAACAGACGCTATTGTGCGTATCGTAAAAACCACTATTTGTGGAACAGACCTCCATATTATCAAAGGGGATGTTCCCGCTTGCCAAAGTGGTACCATTCTTGGTCACGAAGGGATTGGGATTGTTGAAGAAGTTGGAGAAGGAGTTTCGAACTTCAAAAAAGGCGACAAGGTCTTGATTTCTTGTGTCTGTGCCTGCGGTAAATGCTACTACTGTAAAAAAGGAATTTATGCCCACTGTGAAGACGAAGGGGGCTGGATTTTCGGTCACTTGATTGATGGTATGCAGGCTGAGTATCTACGTGTCCCTCATGCAGATAACACTCTTTACCATACTCCAGAAGACTTGTCAGATGAAGCCTTGGTTATGCTATCAGACATTCTACCTACTGGATATGAAATTGGTGTCTTAAAAGGGAAAGTAGAACCTGGTTGTAGTGTAGCCATTATTGGTTCAGGACCAGTTGGATTAGCTGCTCTTTTGACAGCTCAATTCTATTCACCAGCCAAATTGATTATGGTGGACTTAGACGATAACCGCTTGGAAACTGCTGTATCATTTGGTGCGACTCATAAGGTTAATTCTTCAGACCCTGAAAAAGCCATTAAAGAAATTTATGATTTGACAGATGGTCGTGGTGTGGATGTTGCTATCGAAGCTGTTGGTATTCCTGCAACATTTGATTTCTGTCAAAAGATTATCGGTATAGACGGAACAGTTGCCAACTGTGGTGTACATGGTAAACCAGTTGAATTCGATTTAGACAAACTTTGGATTCGCAACATCAATGTAACAACTGGTTTGGTATCTACAAATACGACTCCACAATTGTTGAAAGCACTTGAAAGTCATAAGATTGAACCAGAAAAATTGGTAACTCATTATTTCAAACTCAGTGAAATTGAAAAAGCCTATGAAGTCTTCAGTAAGGCAGCAGACCACCATGCAATTAAGGTCATCATCGAAAACGATATTTCTGAAGCCTAGGTAGTAAAAAGATTTTGGAACACAAGCAAATAGAAATTCAGTCATCCATCAGATGGCTGGATTTTTTATCAAGAAATTAAGAAATGAGCATATTTCTTTCCTTGTTTAGCGGAATTGGTTATAATATACGGTACAAAGGAATGAATGAATATGTATCGTGTTATAGAAATGTATGGAGATTTTGAGCCTTGGTGGTTCTTAGAAGGTTGGGAAGAAGATATTGTAGCTAGTAAGAAATTTGACCAGTATTATGATGCTCTCAAATACTATAAAACTTGCTGGTTTAGATTGGAACAAGAATCCCCTCTTTATAAAAGTAGAAGTGACTTGATGACCATTTTTTGGGATCCAGAAGACCAACGCTGGTGTGATGAATGTGATGAGTATTTACAACAATATCATTCTTTGGCTCTTTTGCAGGATGAGCAGGTTATTCCAGATGAAAAATTACGTCCAGGCTATGAAAAACAAACAGGTAAGGAAAGGCACCGTTCTTGCCGTGTGAAATTAAAATAGAGAAAAAGTAACTTTTTTGGAGTTGCTTTTTTTATTTTCCAAATTTTTGCGAATAGTATAGGTGAGGAGGTAAGTATGGTTCAAGAAATTGCACAAGAAATTATTCGTTCGGCTCGGAAAAAAGGGGCGCAGGATATTTATTTTGTCCCTAAGTTAGACGCTTATGAGCTTTATATGAGGATAGGAGACGAGCGCTGTAAAATCGGTTCTTATGATTTTGAAAAGTTTGCGGCCGTCATCAGTCACTTTAAGTTTGTGGCGGGTATGAATGTGGGAGAAAAGCGACGTAGTCAACTTGGTTCCTGTGATTATGCCTATGACCAGAAGATGGCGTCCTTGCGTTTATCTACTGTAGGTGATTATCGAGGGCATGAGAGTTTAGTGATTCGCTTGTTGCACGATGAGGAGCAGGACTTGCATTTTTGGTTTCAGGATATTGAAGAACTGGGCAAGCAGTATAGGCAACGGGGACTTTATCTTTTTGCTGGTCCAGTCGGAAGTGGCAAGACGACCCTGATGCACGAATTGGCCAAGTCACTTTTTAAGGGACAACAAGTCATGTCCATTGAAGATCCGGTTGAGATCAAGCAGGACGACATGCTCCAGTTGCAGTTAAATGAAGCAATTGGACTGACCTATGAAAATCTGATTAAGCTTTCCTTACGTCATCGTCCTGATCTTTTGATTATCGGAGAAATTCGGGACAGCGAGACGGCGCGTGCAGTGGTCAGAGCTAGTTTGACAGGTGCGACAGTCTTTTCAACCATTCATGCCAAGAGTATTCGAGGTGTTTATGAGCGCCTGTTGGAGTTGGGTGTGAGTGAGGAAGAGTTGGCAGTCGTTCTGCAAGGAGTCTGTTACCAGAGATTAATCGGGGGAGGAGGAATAGTTGACTTTGCAAACAAAGACTATCAAGAACACCAGCCAACTAGCTGGAATGAACAGATTGACCAGCTTCTTAAAGATGGACATATCACAAGTCTTCAGGCTGAAACGGAAAAAATTAGCTACAGCTAAGCAAAAAAATATCATCACCTTGTTTAACAATCTCTTTTCCAGTGGTTTTCATCTGGTGGAGACCATCTCCTTTTTAGATAGGAGTGCCTTATTGGACAAGCAGTGTGTGACCCAGATGCGCACGGGCTTGTCTCAGGGGAAATCATTCTCAGAAATGATGGAAAGTTTGGGATTTTCAAGTGCCATTGTCACTCAGTTATCCCTAGCGGAAGGCCATGGCAATCTTCACCTGAGTTTGGGAAAGATAGAAGAATATCTAGACAATCTGGCCAAGGTCAAGAAAAAACTAATTGAAGTAGCGACCTATCCTTTGATTTTGCTGGGATTTCTTCTCTTAATTATGCTGGGACTACGGAATTACTTGCTACCACAACTGGATAGTAGCAATATTGCCACTCAAATTATCGGTAATCTGCCACAAATCTTTCTAGGAATGGTAGGGTTTATTTCAGTAGGTGTCCTTTTAGCACTAACTTTTTATAAAAGAAGTTCTAAGATGCGCGTCTTTTCTATCTTAGCACGCCTTCCCTTTTTTGGAATCTTTGTGCAGACTTATTTGACAGCCTATTATGCGCGTGAGTGGGGGAATATGATTTCTCAGGGGATGGAACTGACGCAGATTTTTCAGATCATGCAGGAACAAGGTTCCCAGCTCTTTAAAGAAATCGGTCAAGATCTGGCTCAAGCCCTACAAAATGGTCGCGAATTTTCTCAAACCATAGCAACCTATCCTTTCTTTAAAAAAGAGTTGAGTCTCATCATCGAGTATGGGGAAGTCAAGTCCAAGCTGGGTAGTGAGTTGGAAATCTATGCTGAAAAAACTTGGGAAGCCTTTTTTACCCGAGTCAATCGCACCATGAATCTGGTGCAGCCACTGGTTTTTATCTTTGTGGCATTGATTATCGTTTTACTTTATGCGGCAATGCTCATGCCCATGTATCAAAATATGGAGGTAAATTTTTGAAATGAAAAAAATGATGACATTCTTGAAAAAAGCTAAGGTTAAAGCTTTTACATTGGTGGAGATGTTGGTGGTCTTGCTCATCATCAGCGTACTTCTCTTGCTCTTTGTACCTAGTCTGACTAAGCAAAAAGAAGCAGTCAATGACAAAGGAAAAGCTGCTGTTGTTAAGGTGGTGGAAAGTCAGGCAGAGCTTTATAGTTTGAATAAAAATGAAGAGGCTACTCTAAGCAAATTACAAGCAGATGATCGCATCACAGAAGAACAGGCTAAAGCTTATAAAGAATACCATGCTAAACAAAATACCAGTCAAACCGTTGCAGATTAAGGCCTTTACCATGCTTGAAAGTCTCTTGGTTTTGGGGCTTGTGAGTATCCTTGCCTTGGGCTTGTCCGGCTCTGTACAGTCCACTTTTGCGGCGGTAGAGGAGCAGATTTTCTTTATGGAGTTTGAAGAACTCTATCGGGAAACCCAAAAACGCAGTGTAGCTAGTCAGCAAAAGACTAATCTAAACTTAGATGGGCAGACGATCAGTAATGGCAGTCAAAAGTTGACAGTTCCTAAAGGACTTCAGGCACCATCGGGACAAAGTATCACATTTGACCGAACTGGGGGCAATTCGTCCCTGGCTAAGGTTGAATTTCAGACCAGTAACGGAGCGATTCGTTATCAATTATATCTAGGAAATGGAAAAATTAAACGCATTAAGGAAACAAAAAATTAGGGCAGTGATTTTACTGGAAGCAGTAGTTGCTCTAGCTATCTTTGCCAGTATTGCTACCCTCCTTTTGGGACAAATTCAGAAAAATAGACAAGAAGAAGCAAAAATCTTGCAAAAGGAAGAAGTCTTGAGGGTAGCTAAGATGGCCTTGCAGACAGGTCAAAATCAGGTAAACATAAACGGAGTGGAGATTCAGGTGTTTTCTAGTGAAAAGGGATTGGAGGTTTATCATGGTTCAGAACAGTTGTTGGCTATCAAAGAGCCATAAAATCAAGGCTTTTACCCTGCTAGAATCCCTGATTGCCCTTATTGTCATCAGTGGAAGTTTACTCCTCTTTCAAGCCATGAGTCAGCTCCTCATTTCAGAAGTTCGCTACCAGCAACAAAGCGAGCAAAAAGAGTGGCTCTTATTTGTGGACCAGCTGGAGGCAGAATTAGATCGTTCGAAGTTCGAAAAAGTGGAGGGCAATCGCCTCTATATGAAGCAAGATGGCAAGGATATCGCTATGGGTAAATCCAAATCAGATGATTTTCGAAAAACTGATGCCAGTGGACGAGGTTATCAACCTATGGTTTATGGGCTCAAATCCGTACAGATTACAGAGGAGAATCAACTGGTGCGCTTTCGTTTTCAATTCCAAAAAGGCTTAGAAAGGGAGTTCATCTATCGTGTGGAAAAAGAAAAAAGTTAAGGCAGGTGTTCTCCTCTATGCAGTCACCATGGCAGCCATCTTTAGTCTTTTGTTGCAATTTTACTTGAACCGACAAGTCGCCCACTATCAAGACTATGCTTTAAATAAAGAAAAACTGATTGCTTTTGCTATGGCTAAACGAACCAAGGATAAAGCCGAGCAAGAAAGTGGGGAACAGGTTTTTAATCTAGGTCAGGTAACCTATCAAAACAAGAAAACAGGCTTAGTGACGAGGGTTCGCACGCCTAAGAGTCAATATGAGTTTCTGTTTCCTTCAGTCAAAATCAAAGAAGAGAAAAGAGATAAAAAGGAAGAGGTCGTGACTGATTCAAGTGAAAAAGCGGAGAAGAAAAAATCAGAAGAGAAGCCTGAAAAGAAAGAGAATTCCTAGCTAATCAAGCTACTTTGTGCTAAACTAAAAATATGAAACATGATTTTAACCACAAAGCAGAAACTTTCGATTCCCCTAAAAATATCTTTCTTGCAAACTTGGTTTGTCAAGCAGTCGAGAAACAGATTGATCTTCTATCAGACAAAGAAATTTTGGATTTCGGTGGAGGGACGGGTCTATTAGCCTTGCCCCTAGCCGAGCAGGCCAAGTCTGTAACATTGGTAGATATTTCGGAGAAAATGCTGGAGCAAGCTCGTTTGAAAGTGGAGCGACAAGACATCAAGAATATCCAGTTTTTGGAGCAAGATTTACTGGAAACCCCCTTGGAGAAAGAGTTTGATCTCATTGTTGTTTGTCGGGTTCTTCATCATATGCCTGATTTGGATGCGGCTCTCTTACTGTTTCATCAACATCTAAGAGAAAACGGACAACTTTTACTTGCTGATTTTACCAAGACAGAAGCTAACCATCATGGATTTGAATTGCCTGAACTGGAAAACAAGCTAGCCCAGTTTGGTTTTTTGAGCATTGATAGTCAGATTCTTTACAGTGCTGAAGACCTGTTTCAAGGAAATTACTCAGAACTCTTTTTAACAGTAGCCCAAAAATCACTCGCCTAGTCAGGAAGTGATTTTTTATAACGATGGAAAAAAGAAGGGAAATTTGATAAGATAGGAATATGGATTTTGAAAAAATTGAACAAGCTTATACCTATTTACTAGAGAATGTCCAAGTCATCCAAAGTGATTTGGCGACCAACTTTTATGACGCCTTAGTGGAGCAAAATAGCATCTATCTGGATGGCGAGACTGAGCTAAATCAGGTCAAAGACAACAATCAGGCTCTTAAGCGTTTAGCACTACGCAAAGAAGAATGGCTCAAGACCTACCAGTTTCTCTTGATGAAGGCTGGGCAGACAGAGCCCCTGCAGGCCAATCACCAGTTTACACCAGATGCTATTGCTTTACTTTTGGTGTTTATTGTGGAGGAGTTGTTTACAGAGAAGGAAATCACTATCCTCGAAATGGGTTCTGGGATGGGAATTTTGGGCGCTACTTTCTTGACCTCGCTTGATAAAAAGGTGGATTATTTGGGAATGGAAGTGGATAATTTGCTGATTGATTTGGCAGCTAGTATAGCAGATGTAATTGGTTTGCAGGCTGGCTTTGTCCAAGGAGATGCGGTTCGTCCACAAATGCTCAAAGAAAGCGACGTGGTCATCAGCGACTTGCCTGTCGGCTATTATCCTGATGATGCTGTTGCGTCGCGCCATCAAGTTGCCTCTAGTCAAGAACATACTTACGCCCATCACTTGCTCATGGAACAAGGACTTAAGTACCTCAAGTCAGATGGATATGCTATTTTTCTAGCTCCGAGTGATTTGTTGACCAGTCCTCAAAGTGATTTGTTGAAAGGCTGGTTGAAAGAGGAGGCAAGTCTGGTTGCTATGATTAGTTTACCTGAAAATCTCTTTGCTAATGCTAAACAATCCAAGACTATTTTTATCTTACAGAAGAAAAGTGAAATAGCAGTAGAACCCTTTATTTATCCACTTGCTAGCTTACAAGATGCAAGTGTTTTAATGAAATTTAAAGAAAATTTTCAAAAATGGACTCAAGGTACTGAAATATAAAATAGATTTTGTTATAATAGTTGAAAACGCTTAAAAGGGGTATCATGTTATGACAAAAACAATTGCAATCAATGCAGGAAGTTCAAGTTTGAAATGGCAATTATACTTAATGCCAGAAGAAAAAGTATTGGCGAAAGGTTTGATTGAACGTATCGGTTTGAAAGATTCAATTTCAACTGTAAAATTTGACGGCCGTTCTGAACAACAAATTTTGGATATCGAAAATCACACACAAGCCGTTAAAATTTTATTGGATGACTTGATTCGTTTCGATATTATCAAGGCTTATGATGAGATTACAGGTGTTGGACACCGTGTTGTTGCAGGTGGAGAATATTTCAAAGAATCAACAGTTGTTGAAGGAGATGTTTTAGAAAAAGTTGAAGAGTTGAGTTTGTTGGCTCCTCTTCACAATCCAGCCAATGCAGCAGGTGTTCGTGCCTTCAAGGAATTGTTACCAGACATTACCAGTGTAGTTGTTTTTGATACTTCATTCCACACAAGTATGCCAGAGAAAGCTTATCGCTACCCTCTACCAACAAAATATTACACAGAAAACAAGGTTCGTAAATACGGTGCCCACGGTACAAGTCACCAGTTTGTAGCAGGAGAAGCAGCAAAACTCTTGGGACGTCCATTAGAGGACTTGAAATTGATTACTTGCCATATCGGTAATGGAGCTTCTATCACAGCTGTTAAGGGTGGTCAATCTGTTGATACTTCAATGGGATTCACTCCACTTGGTGGTGTGATGATGGGAACTCGTACAGGGGATATTGACCCAGCTATCATTCCTTATTTAATGCAATATACAGAGGACTTTAATACTCCTGAAGACATTAGTCACGTCCTTAATCGTGAATCAGGACTAATGGGTGTTTCAAGTAAATCTAGTGATATGCGTGATGTGATTGCTGCGAAAGAAGCAGGAGATCACGATGCCACCTTGGCTTATGAAATGTATGTTGATCGTATCCAAAAACATATCGGTCAATACCTCGCAGTCCTAAACGGAGCAGATGCTATTATCTTTACAGCGGGTGTAGGAGAAAATGCAACCGATGTACGTGAAGATGTTATTTCAGGTATCTCTTGGTTCGGCTGTGATGTTGATCCAGAGAAGAACGTCTTTGGTGTGACAGGAGACATCTCAACAGAGGCAGCTAAAATCCGTGTCTTAGTTATTCCAACAGATGAAGAATTAGTCATTGCCCGTGACGTTGAACGCTTAAAAAAATAAGTAAAATTAGAAAAAATATTCAGTGCAAGGAGTTGGGAAAGAGATTTTTCCAGCTTCTTTTTCTGATGAAATTGTGCAAAACCTTGCTATGATTGGCTTTTTTGAAAAATATGGTATAATAGTAGTAATTTAATAGATGGAGTTGAGTTTTGAAGAAAAACTTTCGTGTAAAAAGAGAGAAAGATTTTAAGGCGATTTTCAAGGAGGGGACAAGTTTTGCCAATCGCAAATTTGTTGTCTATCAACTAGAAAATCAGAAAAACCATTTTCGAGTAGGTCTATCAGTTAGCAAAAAACTGGGGAATGCCGTCACTAGAAATCAAATCAAGCGACGGATTCGGCATATTATCCAGAATGCAAAAGGGAGTCTGGTAGAAGATGTAGACTTTGTTGTCATTGCTCGAAAAGGAGTCGAAACCTTGGGATACGCAGAGATGGAGAAAAACCTACTCCACGTATTAAAATTATCAAAGATTTACCAGGAAGGAAATGGGAGTGAAAAAGAAACTACAGTTGACTAGTTTGCTAGGACTGTCTCTATTGATCATGGCAGCCTGTGCAACAAATGGGACAACTAGCGATATTACAGCCGATTCGGCTGATTTTTGGAGTAAATTTGTTTACTTCTTTGCGGAAATTATTCGCTTTTTATCGTTTGATATCAGTACCGGAGTGGGGATTATTCTCTTTACGGTCTTGATTCGTACAGTTCTCTTGCCAGTCTTTCAAGTGCAAATGGTGGCTTCTAGAAAAATGCAGGAAGCTCAGCCACGCATTAAGGCGCTTCGAGAACAATATCCAGGTCGAGATATGGAAAGCAGAACCAAGCTAGAGCAAGAAATGCGTAAAGTCTTTAAAGAAATGGGTGTCAGACAGTCAGATTCTCTTTGGCCGATTTTGATTCAGATGCCGGTTATCTTGGCCTTGTTCCAAGCTCTATCAAGAGTTGACTTTTTAAAGACAGGTCATTTCTTATGGATTAACCTTGGTGGTGTGGATACAACCCTTGTTCTTCCGATTTTAGCGGCAGTATTTACCTTTTTAAGTACTTGGTTGTCCAACAAAGCCTTGTCTGAGCGTAATGGTGCTACGACTGCGATGATGTATGGGATTCCAGTCTTGATTTTTATCTTTGGGGTTTATGCTCCAAGCGGAGTAGCGCTCTACTGGGCAGTTTCCAATGCTTATCAAGTCTTGCAAACCTATTTCTTGAACAATCCATTCAAGATTATTGCAGAGCGCGAGGCCGTAGTACAGGCACAAAAAGATTTGGAAAATAGAAAAAGAAAAGCCAAGAAAAAGGCTCAGAAAACGAAATAATAAGGAGGAATCTGGTAATGGTAGTATTTACAGGTTCAACTGTTGAAGAAGCAATCCAGAAAGGATTGAAAGAATTAGATATTCCAAGAATGAAGGCTCATATCAAAGTCATTTCTCGTGAGAAAAAAGGCTTTCTTGGCTTATTTGGTAAAAAACCAGCCCAAGTGGATATCGATGCTATTAGTGAAACGACAGTTGTAAAAGCAAACCAACAAGCTGTAAAGGGAGTTCCAAAACAAATCAATGATTTGAATGAGCCTGTTAAAACAGTCAGTGAAGCAACTGTTGATTTGGGTCATGTTGTAGAAGCAATTAAAAAGATTGAAGAGGAAGGCCAAGGTATTTCTGATGAAGTCAAGGCTGAAATCTTAAAACATGAAAGACATGCCAGCACTATCTTAGAAGAAACTGGTCACATTGAGATTTTAAATGAATTACAACTTGAAGAAACTGACCTCGAAGAAGTAGTAGAAACTCCTAATATTGAAATCCAAGCTGAGCAAACTGAAAGTCAAGAACTAGAAGACTTGGGCTTGAAAGTTGGACCTAGCTTTGATATTGAACAAGTAGCTACGGAAGTAACGACTTATGTTCAAACAATTATTGATGATATGGATGTTGAGGCCACGCTTTCAAATGATTATAACCGTCGTAGCATCAATTTGCAAATTGATACTAACGAACCAGGTCGTATTATCGGCTACCATGGTAAAGTCTTGAAGGCCTTGCAACTGTTGGCTCAAAATTATCTTTACAACCGCTATTCAAGAACCTTCTACATTACAATCAATGTCAATGATTATGTCGAACACCGTGCAGAAGTCTTGCAGACCTATGCGCAAAAATTGGCGACTCGTGTTTTAGAAGAAGGACGCAGTCATCAGACAGATCCTATGTCAAATAGCGAACGCAAGATTATCCATCGTATTATTTCACGTATGGATGGCGTGACTAGTTACTCTGAAGGTGATGAGCCAAATCGTTATGTTGTTGTAGATACAGAATAAGTAAAATCAGGGTTGACCTGATTTTTTGCTAGCTAGAGGAGATTAAATTAATGTTGAATAAGATAAGAGACTATCTGAACTTTGCTGGTTTGCAGTACCGTAATCCTGATAAAGCGGGAGCAGAGCGAGAGAAGATGCTGGCATTCCGCCACAAAGGACAAGAGGCCCGAAAGGCTTTTACAGAACTGGCCAAAGCCTTTCAAGCAAGCCATCCAGAATGGCAACTCCAACAGACTAGCCAGTGGATGAATCAGGCACAGCGTTTGAGACCACATTTTTGGGTTTATCTACAGAGAGACGGACAAGTGACAGAACCTATGATGGCCTTACGTTTGTATGGAAGTCCTTCAGATTTTGGAGTATCACTAGAAGTCAGTTTTGTTGAACGTAAGAAAGACGAACAGACTTTAGACAAGCAAGCCAAGGTTTTAGACATTCCAACCGTTGAAGGGATTTATTATCTAGTCTACTCTGATGGTCAAAGTCAACGGTGGGAGGCGAACGAAGAGAATCGTCAAATTTTAAGAAATAAACTATCCAATCAGGAAATCCGAAAAGTTTTAGTGAAGATAGATGTTCCAGTGACAGAAAATTCATCTGAAGAAGATATCGTGGAAAATTTATTGAAATCTTATGATAAAATTCTTCCATTTTATCTAGCTACGAGAAACTAAGCTAATCATTAAAATATCATAAATCATACAGTCCAAGAGTGAACAGTCCGCTGTGTAATTCTTGGTCTTTTTGTTTCCGCTTTCAAAGTATATAATAAACCTACAAAAACAATTAAAAAGGAGAATAATTATGGAAGTCATTTCAAGTATTCTAAATTGGTTTTCTAGCAATATTTTGCAGAATCCCGCATTTTTCGTAGGTTTATTGGTGTTGATAGGATACGCACTTTTGAAAAAACCTGCCCACGACGTTTTCTCAGGGTTTGTTAAAGCAACAGTAGGGTATATGTTGCTCAACGTGGGTGCGGGTGGTTTGGTTACAACCTTCCGTCCGATCTTAGCAGCCCTTAACTACAAATTCCAAATTGGTGCAGCGGTTATCGACCCTTACTTTGGACTTGCTGCAGCAAACAACAAAATTGCAGCAGAGTTTCCAGATTTTGTTGGAACTGCAACTACAGCTCTATTGATTGGTTTCGGAATAAATATCTTGCTCGTAGCTCTTCGAAAGATTACGAAGGTAAGAACCCTCTTTATTACTGGTCACATCATGGTACAACAAGCTGCAACAGTATCTCTTATGGTTCTATTCTTAGTACCACAATTGCGCAATGCTTACGGTACAGCAGCGATTGGTATCATCTGTGGACTTTACTGGGCAGTTAGTTCAAATATGACTGTTGAGGCAACTCAACGCTTGACTGGTGGTGGTGGATTTGCGATTGGTCACCAACAACAATTTGCAATCTGGTTTGTAGATAAAGTGGCAGGACGCTTTGGTAAGAAAGAAGAAAGCCTAGACAATCTTAAATTGCCTAAGTTCCTCTCAATTTTCCACGATACAGTTGTTGCATCTGCTACTTTGATGCTCGTATTCTTCGGAGCCATTCTTTTAATCTTGGGTCCAGACATTATGTCTAACAAAGAAGTCATTACTTCAGGAACTCTATTCAATCCTGCTAAACAAGATTTCTTTATGTACATTATCCAAACAGCCTTCACCTTCTCAGTTTACTTGTTCGTTTTGATGCAAGGTGTTCGCATGTTCGTATCTGAGTTGACAAACGCCTTCCAAGGTATTTCAAACAAATTGTTGCCAGGTTCATTCCCAGCGGTTGACGTTGCGGCTTCTTATGGATTTGGTTCTCCAAACGCTGTCTTGTCTGGATTTGCCTTTGGTTTGATTGGTCAATTGATCACAATTGTCTTGCTCATAGTCTTTAAAAATCCGATTCTTATTATTACAGGATTTGTACCAGTGTTCTTTGACAATGCAGCCATTGCGGTCTACGCTGATAAACGCGGTGGATGGAAAGCGGCTGTTATCCTATCCTTCATCTCAGGTGTTCTCCAAGTTGCTTTAGGAGCTCTCTGTGTGGCCCTTCTTGACTTAGCATCTTACGGTGGTTACCATGGAAATATCGACTTTGAATTCCCATGGCTTGGATTTGGATACATCTTCAAATACCTTGGTATTGTTGGTTATGTACTTGTGTGTCTCTTCTTGCTTGTTATTCCTCAACTTCAATTTGCCAAAGCAAAAGATAAAGAGAAATATTACAACGGTGAAGTTCAAGAAGAAGCATAGTTTCTAGAAAAGGAGAAAATAAAATGGTTAAAGTATTAGCAGCGTGCGGAAATGGAATGGGTTCATCAATGGTTATCAAGATGAAGGTTGAAAATGCTCTCCGTAAGCTTAATCAAACAGATTTTACAGTCAATTCATGCAGTGTCGGTGAAGCTAAAGGTTTAGCAGCAGGATATGACATCGTAATCGCTTCTCTTCATTTGATTCAAGAATTGGAAGGGCGAACTAATGGGAAGTTAATTGGTCTTGACAACTTGATGGATGATAAAGAGATCACTGAAAAACTCAGTCAAGCACTACAGTAAAAGGTTGGAGGGGGCTGGACAGAAACTGAGAGTTATCGTTTCTGTCCTTCTCCCTCTTTAAATAAAGGAGGCAGATATGAATTTAAAACAAGCTTTAATTGACAATGACTCGATCCGACTAGGTTTAGAGGCTAACGATTGGAAAGAAGCAGTCAAGGTAGCAGTAGATCCCTTGATTGAAAGTGGGGCAATTTTGCCAGAATATTACGATGCTATCATTGAATCGACTGAAGAGTATGGCCCTTACTATATCTTGATGCCAGGTATGGCTATGCCCCACGCTAGACCTGAAGCTGGTGTGCAAAGTGATGCCTTTTCATTAATTACTTTACAAAATCCTGTTGTATTTTCAGATGGGAAAGAGGTATCTGTTTTGTTGGCACTAGCAGCAACAAGCTCAAAAATTCACACAAGTGTAGCCATTCCACAAATCATTGCCCTGTTTGAATTAGAAGATTCTATTGCACGTTTACAGGCTTGCCAGACTAAAGAAGATGTCTTGGCTATGATTGAAGAATCTAAGGATAGCCCTTATCTCGAAGGATTGGATTTGGAAAGTTAGAAAGAGGAATAAAGAAATGACAAAAAGAATACCTAATTTACAAGTTGCATTAGACCATTCAGACTTGCAAGGAGCGATTAAAGCAGCTGTTTCTGTTGGTCAGGAAGTAGATATTATCGAAGCTGGAACTGTTTGCTTGCTTCAAGTTGGAAGTGAACTGGTTGAAGTCTTGCGTAGCCTTTTCCCAGATAAGATTATTGTGGCAGACACAAAATGTGCTGATGCTGGTGGAACAGTTGCTAAAAATAATGCGGTTCGTGGAGCAGACTGGATGACTTGTATCTGTTGTGCAACCATACCTACTATGGAAGCAGCTCTAAAGGCTATCAAGACTGAACGAGGAGAACGAGGCGAAATCCAGATCGAGCTTTATGGCGATTGGACTTTTGAACAAGCTCAGCTTTGGCTAGATGCAGGTATCTCACAAGCTATTTATCACCAATCTCGTGATGCTCTTCTTGCTGGTGAAACTTGGGGTGAAAAAGACCTTAATAAGGTTAAAAAACTCATTGACATGGGATTCCGTGTATCTGTAACAGGTGGTCTAGATGTAGATACTCTCAAACTCTTTGAAGGTGTTGATGTCTTTACTTTTATCGCAGGTCGTGGAATTACAGAGGCTGCGGATCCAGCAGGAGCAGCGCGTGCCTTCAAGGATGAAATCAAACGAATTTGGGGGTAAACCATGGTACGTCCAATTGGAATTTATGAAAAGGCAACCCCGACACACTTTACTTGGCTAGAACGTTTAAATTTTGCCAAGGAGTTAGGCTTTGATTTTGTCGAGATGTCTATTGATGAACGTGACGAGCGTTTAGCAAGACTGGACTGGAGCAAGGACGAGCGTTTGGAAGTTGTCAAAGCAATCTATAAAACTGGTGTTCGTATTCCTTCTATCTGTTTTTCAGGCCATCGTCGCTACCCATTGGGATCAAATGATCCAGTTATAGAGGAAAAATCTCTAGAACTCATGAAAAAATGTATTGAATTAGCCCAAGACTTGGGAGTTCGTACTATTCAATTAGCTGGTTACGACGTTTACTATGAGGAAAAGTCACCCCAGACACGCCAACGTTTTATCAAAAATTTGAGAAAAGCTTGTGACTGGGCTGAAGAAGCTCAGGTGATACTTGCTATTGAAATTATGGATGATCCTTTTATCAATAGTATCGAAAAATACTTGGCTGTAGAAAAGGATATTGACTCTCCCTACCTTTTTGTATATCCAGATATTGGGAATGTGTCTGCATGGCATAATGATGTCTATAGTGAGTTCTATCTAGGTCACCATGCTATCGCAGCTCTCCATCTTAAGGATACTTATGCAGTGACAGAAAGTTCAAAGGGCCAGTTCCGAGATGTACCTTTTGGGCAGGGTTGTGTCAAATGGGAAGAAGCTTTCGATATTTTAAAGCAAACCAATTATAATGGTCCTTTCCTAATCGAAATGTGGTCTGAAAATTGTGAAACTGTAGAAGAAACACGCGCAGCCATTCAAGAGGCCCAAGCTTTTCTCTACCCACTAATTAAGAAAGCAGGTTTGATGTAAGATGAATCAAGTAATCAATGCTATGCGTAAACGAGTCTGTGATGCCAATCAATCATTGCCAAAACATGGACTTGTCAAATTTACCTGGGGGAATGTATCGGAAGTCAATCGCGAACTAGGTGTCATTGTTATTAAACCATCAGGTGTGGACTATGATAAGCTGACACCTGAAAATATGGTAGTGACTGACCTAGATGGAAAGGTTCTAGAAGGTGATTTACGACCCTCTTCTGACCTTCCGACTCATGTGCAGTTATATAAAGCGTGGCCAGAGATTGGTAGTGTAGTCCACACGCATTCGACAGAAGCAGTTGGTTGGGCACAGGCTGGTCGTGATATTCCTTTCTACGGAACAACCCATGCAGATTATTTCTACGGTTCAATCCCTTGCGCCCGTAGTTTGACCAAGGATGAAGTAGAAGTGGCCTATGAAAAAGATACTGGCTTGGTTATCGTAGAAGAATTTGAGCGTCGTGGTCTCAATCCTGTTGAAGTACCAGGTATTGTTGTACGTAATCACGGTCCATTCACCTGGGGAAAAAATCCAGAGAATGCTGTTTATCACTCTGTCGTACTAGAGGAAGTATCAAAGATGAATCGCTTTACAGAACAAATCAATCCAAGAGTTGAACCTGCTCCTCAGTACATTCTAGAAAAACACTACCAACGTAAGCATGGACCAAATGCTTATTACGGTCAAAAGAAATAAGAAATTGAATTGAAAAGAGGCTAGGACCTTTCGATCCAAGCCTCGCTTTTGTAATTGTAAGTATTCGTTATTAAGAGACTACTGTTGATAATTGAAATGCGTTAGTGAATGTGATACTATTATAAAGTTGTTTTCAAGGCAGTTGATTGATAGAGGAGTATGAAATATGGTACTGGATAAGGCAAGTTGTGATTTGCTTCAATATTTGATGGATCAAGAAACGTCCAAAACGATTATGGCGATTTCAAAAGATTTGAAAGAGTCAAGAAGGAAAATTTATTATCACATTGACAAAATCAATGCTGCTTTGGGTGACGAGGCGCTTCATATCATTAGTATTCCACGAATTGGTATTCACTTAACGGAAGAGCAGAGAGATGCTTGTTGTGAACTATTATCGGAAGTAGATTCGTACGATTATATCATGAGTGCGCATGAACGTATGATGATAATGTTACTATGGATAGGTATTTCTAAAGAACGTATTACGATTGAAAAATTGATGGAGTTAACAGAGGTGTCTAGGAATACTGTTCTCAATGATTTGAATAGTATTCGTTATCAACTAACTTTGGAACAATATCAGGTGACCTTGCAAGTGAGCAAGTCACAGGGATACCATCTTCATGCCCACCCTCTTAATAAAATTCAGTATCTTCAATCGCTTCTATATCATATTTTTATGGAAGAAAATGCCACTTTTGTATCTATTTTAGAAGATAAGATGAAAGAGAGGTTAGATGGTGAGTGTTTGCTTTCTGTTGAAATGAACCAATTTTTTAAGGAACAGGTTCCTTTAGTTGAACAAGATTTAGGGAAGAAAATAAATCATCATGAAGTAACTTTTATGTTGCAGGTTCTACCTTATTTGCTGTTAAGCTGTCATAATGTTGAACAGTATCAAGAAAGACATCAGGATATAGAGAAAGAATTTTCTTTGATAAGAAAAAGAATAGAGTATCAGGTGTCTAAGAAATTAGGAGAACGGTTGTTTCAAAAGTTTGAAATTTCTTTGTCAGAACTTGAAGTTTCTCTTGTAGCTGTTCTTCTCCTCTCCTATCGTAAAGATTTGGATATTCATGCAGAAAGTGATGATTTTCGGCAGTTAAAACTTGCTTTAGAAGAATTCATCTGGTATTTTGAATCACAAATCCGAATGGAGATTGAGAACAAGGATGATTTGTTACGAAATTTGATGATCCACTGTAAAGCCTTGTTATTTAGAAAGACTTACGGTATTTTTTCTAAAAATCCTCTAACAAAACAAATTCGATCCAAGTATGGAGAATTATTTTTAGTCACTAGAAAATCTGCGGAAATTTTAGAAGGAGCATGGTTTATTCGGCTAACAGACGATGATATTGCCTATTTGACGATTCATATTGGAGGATTTTTAAAGTATACACCATCGTCTCAAAAAAATATGAAAAAAGTTTATCTCGTTTGTGATGAAGGTGTTGCGGTTTCGAGACTTTTGCTGAAACAATGCAAACTTTATTTTCCAAATGAGCAAATTGGCACTGTATTTACAACAGAACAATTTAAGAGTGTGGAAGATATTGCACAAGTTGATGTAGTGATTACTACTAATGATGATTTGGATAGCAGATTTCCGATTTTAAGGGTTAATCCTATCCTTGAAGCAGAAGATATTTTGAAAATGCTAGACTATCTTAAACACAATATATTTCGTAATGAGAGCAAAAGTTTCAGTGAAAATCTTTCTAGTCTTATTTCGTCTTATATTGTAGACAGTAAGTTGGCTAGTAAGTTCCAAGAAGAGGTTCAAACACTTATAAATCAAGAAATAGTAGTTCAAGCTTTTTTGGAAGATATTTGAAGGACAGTCCAATGATGAACACAAACCTGTGTTTTTCTTGGTCTTTTTTAGTGTTTTGAAGGGTGGTATACTAATCTCAAAGATAACAATTATATCCAAAGGAGGCAACATATGCCAAACGTCAAAGAAATTACAAGAGAGTCATGGATTTTAGCTACTTTCCCAGAGTGGGGAACATGGTTGAACGAAGAAATCGAAGAAGAAGTCGTACCTGAAGGCAATTTTGCCATGTGGTGGCTAGGCAACTGTGGTACTTGGATTAAGACACCAGGTGGTGCTAACGTTGTCATGGACCTTTGGTCAAACCGTGGAAAATCAACCAAAAAAGTGAAAGATATGGTTCGTGGGCACCAAATGGCAAATATGGCAGGTGTTCGTAAGTTGCAACCAAACTTACGTGTTCAGCCGATGGTTATCGATCCATTTGCTATCAACGAACTAGATTATTACTTAGTTTCACACTTCCATAGTGATCATATCGACCCATACACAGCTGCAGCAATTCTCAACAATTCTAAGTTAGAGCATGTTAAGTTTATCGGTCCTTACCACTGTGGACGAATCTGGGAAGGATGGGGTGTTCCAAAAGAACGTATCATCGTTGTTAAACCAGGTGACACTATCGAATTAAAAGATATGAAGATTCATGCAGTAGAATCATTTGACCGTACTTGCTTGGTAACTCTCCCAGTGAACGGTGCTGATGAGACAGGCGGTGAACTTGCTGGCTTAGCTGTTACAGATGAAGAAATGGCTCAAAAGGCTGTTAACTATATCTTTGAAACACCAGGTGGAACTATCTATCATGGTGCAGATTCTCACTTCTCAAACTATTTTGCAAAACATGGTAAAGACTTTAAAATTGATGTTGCTTTGAATAACTATGGTGAAAATCCGGTAGGTATCCAAGATAAAATGACATCTATCGACCTTCTTCGTATGGCAGAAAATCTGCGTACCAAAGTCATTATCCCAGTTCACTATGATATCTGGTCTAACTTCATGGCTTCTACTAATGAGATTCTAGAACTTTGGAAAATGAGAAAAGATCGCTTGCAATACGATTTCCATCCATTTATCTGGGAAGTTGGCGGTAAGTACACTTATCCTCAAGATCAACACTTAGTAGAATACCATCATCCACGTGGTTTTGATGATTGTTTTGAACAAGACTCTAACATTCAATTTAAAGCTTTGCTATAATATAAAAATATTCTTTGGAGGTTATCCGTATGTTGCATGATACGGATAATTTTCATATAATAGTAAAATAGAATGTGTGATTCAATAATCACCTCAAATAGAAAGGAAATTCTATGTCAAATCTATCTGTTAATGCAATTCGTTTCCTAGGTATTGACGCTATCAACAAAGCCAACTCAGGTCACCCAGGTGTGGTTATGGGAGCAGCTCCGATGGCTTACAGCCTCTTTACAAAACAACTTCGTATCAATCCAGCTCAACCAAACTGGATTAACCGTGACCGCTTTATTCTTTCAGCTGGTCATGGTTCAATGCTTCTTTATGCTCTTCTTCACCTTTCTGGTTTTGAAGATGTCAGCATGGATGAGATCAAGAGCTTCCGCCAATGGGGTTCAAAAACACCAGGTCACCCAGAATTTGGCCATACAGCCGGAATTGATGCTACGACAGGTCCTCTAGGACAAGGGATTTCAACTGCCACTGGTTTTGCCCAAGCAGAACGTTTCTTGGCAGCCAAATATAATCGCGAAGGCTACAATATCTTTGACCACTATACTTATGTTATCTGTGGAGACGGAGATTTGATGGAAGGTGTCTCAAGCGAGGCAGCTTCATACGCAGGCTTGCAAAAACTAGACAAGTTGGTTGTTCTTTATGATTCAAATGACATCAACTTGGATGGTGAGACAAAGGATTCCTTTACAGAAAGTGTTCGTGGCCGTTACAATGCCTACGGTTGGCATACTGCCTTGGTTGAAGATGGAACAGATTTAGAAGCAATCCATGCTGCTATCGAAACAGCTAAAGCTTCAGGCAAACCATCTTTGATTGAAGTGAAGACTGTTATTGGATATGGTTCTCCAAATAAACAAGGAACCAATGCTGTACACGGTGCCCCTCTTGGAGCAGATGAAACTGCAGCAACTCGTCAAGCCCTTGGTTGGGACTACGAACCATTTGAAGTTCCAGAACAAGTTTATGCTGATTTCAAAGAACATGTTGCAGACCGTGGCGCATCAGCTTATGAAACTTGGACAAAGCTAGTTGCTGATTATAAAGAAGCGCATCCAGAACTTGCAGCAGAAGTCGAAGCTATTATTGATGGACGTGATCCAGTTGAAGTGACTCCAGCAGACTTCCCAGCATTAGAAAATGGCTTCTCTCAAGCAACTCGTAATTCAAGCCAAGATGCTTTGAACGTTGTAGCTGCTAAGTTGCCAACCTTCTTGGGTGGATCAGCTGACTTAGCTCACTCAAACATGACTTATATCAAGACTGACGGACTTCAAGACGATTCCAATCGCTTGAACCGTAACATTCAGTTTGGTGTTCGTGAATTTGCAATGGGAACGATCTTGAACGGGATGGCCCTTCACGGTGGACTTCGTGTATACGGTGGAACTTTCTTCGTCTTCTCTGACTATGTGAAGGCAGCTGTACGTTTGTCAGCCTTACAAGGACTTCCTGTGACTTATGTCTTTACTCACGATTCTATTGCGGTTGGGGAAGATGGTCCAACGCACGAACCAGTTGAACACTTGGCAGGTCTTCGTGCCATGCCAAATCTAAACGTTTTCCGTCCAGCAGATGCGCGTGAAACGCAAGCAGCTTGGTACCTTGCAGTGACAAGTGAGAAAACACCAACTGCCCTTGTCTTGACACGTCAAAACTTGACTGTTGAAGAAGGAACAGACTTCGACAAGGTTGCTAAAGGTGCTTATGTTGTCTATGAAAATGCAGCAGATTTTGATACTATCTTGATTGCGACAGGTTCAGAGGTCAATCTTGCTGTCACAGCTGCTAAAGAATTGGCTAGTCAAGGCGAAAAAGTCCGTGTAGTCAGCATGCCATCTACAGATGTTTTTGATAAACAAGATGCAGCATACAAGGAAGAAATTCTTCCAAATGCAGTTCGCCGTCGTGTTGCAGTCGAAATGGGTGCAACTCAAAACTGGTACAAATATGTTGGTCTAGATGGTGCTGTTCTCGGTATTGATACCTTCGGAGCCTCTGCCCCAGCACCAAAAGTCTTAGCAGAGTATGGCTTTACTGTCGAAAATCTTGTAAAAGTCGTTCAAAACTTGAAATAATTCTAAAAATCAGGGCGCAAGCTCTGGTTTTTTCTTACTAGAAAAGCAAGGTACAATCTTGTAAAAGTAGCTGAAATTTGATATAGTAGTCCTATGTAAAAGACAAAGGAGAATATAATGGAATCACAATATACATTTTTAATCATTCTTGTGGCTATGGTGGGCTTGATGTTCTTTACGCAACGCTCTCAAAAGAAACAAGCACAAAAACGTATGGAAAGCTTAAATAAACTACAAAAAGGCTATGAAGTGATTACAATCGGTGGACTTTATGGAACAGTCGATGAAGTAGATACGGAGAAGGGAACAATAGTTCTTGACGTAGATGGGGTTTACTTGACTTTTGAACTAGCTGCTATCAAGACAGTATTACCGCTGAAAGAAACAGCTTCATTAGAAGGCGCAATTGAAAAATAAGACGGGATTACGAACTCCCGTTTTTCTATAAAAGAAAGGAAATGGGATGAAAAAATTAGTCTTTGTCTGTCTGGGGAATATTTGCCGTAGCCCTATGGCCGAGTTTGTGATGAAATCAATGACAGATAATTATGAAATCCAAAGTCGAGCTACTTCCTCTTGGGAACATGGCAATCCGATTCATAAGGGAACTCAGGGGGTTTTTCAAGAGTATGATATTCCTTATGACAAAGGCAAAACATCGCTTCAGATTAGTAAGGAAGATTTTGAAGCCTTTGATTATATTATCGGCATGGACGCTTCAAATGTTTCTGACTTACGTCAGATGTGTCCAGCAGACTGTCAAGATAAGATTTACTCATTCGCATCAGAAAGTGTTCCAGACCCTTGGTATACAGGAGATTTTGAGGAAACCTATCGACGTGTTCAAGAGGGTTGTCAAACTTGGCTAGAACGTTTAGAAAAGGAGAGTGAAGATGGAAAATCTTAAGAATTTTTACGACAAGTATCGTGTCTATCTGACTCGTCCACGTTTAGAGATTTTAGCAGTAGTTACCATTGTTTTTTGTGCTGTACTCGTCTTTTTTCTAAATATTCCCGGGAAAGGTGTTCTAAAGCTTGATAATGGAACGATTGTTTACGACGGCAGTCTTGTACGTGGTAAAATGAATGGGCAAGGTACCATTACTTTCCAAAATGGAGACCAATATACAGGTGGCTTCAACAATGGAGCCTTCAACGGAAAAGGTACCTTTCAATCCAAAGAAGGCTGGACCTACGAAGGTGATTTTGTAAATGGTCAGGCTGAAGGAAAAGGAAAACTAACAACAGAACAAGAAGTCGTTTATGAAGGAACTTTTAAACAAGGCGTTTTTCAACAAAAATAAAGCCTCCTTATCAAAGGAGGTATTGTTAGAATGTTTAAGTAAGCGCTTACCTGTAAATCCCTTTCTTTCCAAGCTCCTCTTCCAAGCAAGTTTGTGAAATAAAAAAATATTTGAAATAAATTTCACAAACTTTAAAGAAAAAGCTTGCTAAGAAAAGAAAATAACAAACATTTCACAAGGTGCTAAAAATTCTTTGTGAAATGTTTATGAAACTGTTTACAAAGTTGAAATAATACGTTATAATAAACTTGTGAAAAAATTAACAAAGGATAACAATCCTTGAAAGCTATGGAGGAAAATATGGCTGATAAAAAAACTGTGACACCAGAGGAAAAGAAACTCGCTGCTGAAAAGCATGTCGATGGATTGGTGCAAAAAGCTCTAGTTGCTCTTGAAGAAATGCGTAAGTTGGATCAAGAGCAGGTTGACTACATCGTTGCCAAAGCATCAGTAGCAGCTTTGGATGCCCACGGAGAATTGGCTTTACATGCCTTTGAAGAAACAGGACGTGGTGTATTTGAAGATAAAGCAACTAAGAACTTGTTTGCTTGTGAACACGTAGTAAACAACATGCGCCACACTAAGACAGTTGGCGTTATCGAAGAAGACGATGTAACAGGATTGACTCTTATTGCTGAACCGGTCGGTGTTGTCTGTGGTATTACTCCTACAACAAACCCAACATCAACAGCAATCTTCAAATCATTGATTTCATTGAAGACACGTAACCCAATCGTCTTTGCCTTCCACCCATCAGCACAAGAATCATCTGCTCATGCAGCGCGTATCGTCCGCGATGCAGCTATCGCAGCTGGTGCTCCTGAAAACTGTGTACAATGGATCACTGAACCATCTATGGAAGCAACTAGTGCCCTTATGAACCACGAAGGTATTGCAACAATCCTTGCAACAGGTGGGAATGCCATGGTTAAGGCTGCTTACTCATGTGGTAAACCAGCTCTTGGGGTAGGTGCCGGAAACGTTCCAGCTTATGTTGAAAAATCAGCAAATATTCGTCAAGCAGCACACGATATCGTCATGTCTAAATCATTTGATAACGGTATGGTCTGTGCCTCAGAGCAAGCGGTTATCATTGATAAAGAAATTTACGATGAATTTGTAGCAGAGTTCAAATCATATCACACTTATTTTGTAAACAAAAAAGAAAAAGCACTTCTTGAAGAATTCTGCTTTGGCGTGAAAGCAAACAGCAAAAATTGTGCTGGTGCGAAATTGAACGCTGACATCGTTGGTAAACCAGCAACTTGGATTGCAGAACAAGCAGGATTTACAGTTCCAGAAGGAACAAACATTCTTGCTGCTGAATGTAAAGAAGTTGGTGAAAATGAGCCATTGACTCGTGAAAAATTGTCACCAGTTATCGCAGTTTTGAAATCTGAAAGCCGTGAAGATGGTATTACTAAGGCTCGTCAAATGGTTGAATTTAACGGTCTTGGACACTCAGCAGCTATCCACACAGCTGACGAAGAATTGACTAAAGAATTTGGTAAAGCTGTTAAAGCTATTCGTGTTATCTGTAACTCGCCTTCTACTTTCGGTGGTATCGGGGATGTTTACAATGCCTTCTTGCCATCATTGACACTTGGATGTGGTTCTTACGGACGCAACTCAGTTGGGGATAACGTTAGTGCCATTAACCTCTTGAATATCAAAAAAGTCGGAAGACGGAGAAATAACATGCAATGGATGAAACTTCCTTCAAAAACATACTTTGAACGTGATTCAATTCAATACCTTCAAAAGTGTCGTGACGTTGAACGTGTCATGATCGTTACTGACCATGCCATGGTAGAGCTTGGTTTCCTTGATCGTATCATCGAGCAACTTGACCTTCGTCGCAATAAGGTTGTTTACCAAATCTTTGCTGATGTAGAACCAGATCCAGATATCACAACTGTAAATCGTGGTACTGAGATTATGCGTGCCTTCAAACCAGATACAATCATCGCTCTCGGTGGTGGATCTCCAATGGATGCTGCTAAAGTAATGTGGCTCTTCTACGAACAACCAGAAGTGGACTTCCGTGACCTTGTACAAAAATTCATGGATATCCGTAAACGTGCCTTCAAATTCCCATTGCTTGGTAAGAAGACTAAATTCATCGCGATCCCAACTACATCTGGTACAGGATCTGAGGTGACGCCATTTGCCGTTATCTCTGATAAAGCAAATAACCGTAAATACCCAATCGCTGACTACTCATTGACACCAACTGTGGCAATTGTAGACCCTGCTTTAGTATTGACAGTTCCTGGATTTGTTGCTGCGGACACTGGTATGGACGTATTGACCCACGCGACTGAAGCCTACGTATCACAAATGGCTAGCGACTACACTGACGGTCTTGCACTTCAAGCCATCAAGCTTGTATTCGAAAATCTTGAAAGCTCAGTTAAAAATGCAGACTTCCACTCACGTGAGAAAATGCATAACGCTTCAACAATCGCTGGTATGGCCTTTGCTAATGCCTTCCTAGGTATTTCTCACTCAATGGCCCATAAGATTGGTGCGCAATTCCACACAATCCACGGTCGTACAAATGCAATCTTGCTTCCATACGTCATCCGCTACAACGGTACACGTCCAGCTAAGACAGCAACATGGCCTAAGTACAACTACTACCGTGCAGATGAAAAATACCAAGATATCGCACGCATGCTTGGCCTTCCAGCTTCTACTCCAGAAGAAGGTGTGGAATCTTACGCAAAAGCTGTCTACGAACTTGGTGAGCGCGTAGGTATCCAAATGAACTTCAAAGCACAAGGAATCGATGAAAAAGAATGGAAAGAACATTCACGCGAATTGGCCTTCCTTGCTTACGAAGATCAATGTTCACCAGCTAACCCACGCCTTCCAATGGTTGACCACATGCAAGAAATCATCGAAGATTCTTACTATGGTTACAAAGAAAGACCAGGACGCCGTAAATAATTGTTATCAGCCTAGAGGCAGGAATTTCCTGTCTCTTTTTTGTAATTCTATTTGAAAAATGGTATAATCATCGCATATATTTATTTGAAAATCAAATCTTTTATAATCGTGCGAGGGGCAAATGAACAAGATAAATGAGTTAGGGGATAAAGTACGACTTTTAAGAGAAGAAAAAGGACTTAGTCGTCCAGTTTTTTGCGGGGATGAGTCTGAATTATCAGTGCGTCAGTTGGTGAGAATCGAAAAAGGAGAATTTCGCCCGACGATAAAAACACTAGAATATATTGCAGATAGACTAGAAATTCCGTCCTACGTCTTGATGCCAGATTATAAGGAATTACCGAAGCGTTACCAAGAATTAAAGTACTTTCTTTTACATCATCCTGACTACGGAGACAAGGAGTTGCAGGAACAAAAGGAAGAATATTTCGATGAGATTTTTGAGAATTTTTATGATGATTTGCCACGTGATGAGAAAGTGCTAGTGGATTGTCTTCAAGCTATAGATGCAGTGAGAATGACTAGTAATTCCTTATATGGAAGCAGTGTGATTGAGGACAGTCTTCAAGATTTACTATCCAGAGATGTATATAAAGCCGAGGACTTGTTGAAACTGAGACTGTATTTCAACTGTCAGTTAATGGATGGTTTAAATATGGGTGAGATAAAAGAATCTGAGCATGAAACCATTCTTTGTTTTCATGACAAACTAAGTTCTCAGGTTGATAAGATAGAGTTCGATTGTTTGGACTTGCTTAGAGATTCCTTGTTAGCTTCTTTAGCTTGTATAGAAATTATGGGGTTGTTTCATTATTTTAAAAGAGCAGTTGAGACCTTAAATAAAATAGGGCAGAAAACACGAGATTTTCAAAAGCAACCGATTGTACTTATGGTCGAATGGAAATATTATATTCAGACTGATTATGATACGGCAAAACAAAAGTATGAAGAAGCAAAAATGATGGCAAGAATGTTTGGCAATGAGAAGTTAATCGTTAGTTTAGATAATGAATGGAGCGAAGACTTAGAAAGGTATTGTTAAATGCTTTATAGGAGTGACATTTCTGTCATTGGAGAAATGTCGCTTTTTTGTTAAAATGAATTTTATACTCAATGAAAATCAAAGAGCAAACTAGGAAACTAGCCGCAGG
>NZ_JVRR01000007.1 GCF_001070715.1 Streptococcus pseudopneumoniae | reverse complement strand
CTTCACCTTGCCGTACTCAAGTACAGCCTGCGGCTAGCTTCCTAGTTTGCACTTCGATTTTCATTGAGTAAAAAATGAGTTTGGAAATAATATCCAAGCTCATTTTTTGTCTAGATATAAGGAGTTACCTTCTACACGTAACCAGTCTAGGTAAAGATATTTTCCTTGAATTCTGATATAATAGAAATATTGACTTCAAGAGTAAGGAAGAGAAGATGAACGCATTATTAAATGGAATGAATGACCGTCAGGCTGAGGCGGTGCAAACGACAGAAGGTCCCTTGTTGATCATGGCAGGGGCTGGTTCTGGGAAGACCCGAGTTTTGACCCACCGTATCGCTTATTTAATCGATGAAAAGCTGGTCAATCCTTGGAATATCTTGGCCATTACCTTTACTAATAAGGCTGCGCGTGAGATGAAAGAGCGTGCTTATAACCTCAATCCAGCCACTCAGGACTGTCTGATTGCGACCTTCCACTCCATGTGTGTGCGTATTTTGCGTCGTGATGCGGACCATATTGGCTACAACCGTAATTTTACTATTGTGGATCCTGGTGAACAGCGAACGCTCATGAAACGCATTCTCAAGCAGTTGAACTTGGATCCTAAAAAATGGAATGAACGGAGCATTTTAGGAACTATTTCCAATGCTAAGAATGATCTGATTGATGATGTTGCCTATGCTGCCCAAGCTGGCGATATGTATACGCAAATCGTGGCTCAGTGTTACACTGCTTACCAAAAAGAATTGCGTCAGTCGGAGTCGGTTGACTTTGATGATTTGATTATGCTGACCTTGCGTCTCTTTGATCAAAATCCTGATGTCTTGACCTACTACCAGCAGAAATTTCAGTACATCCATGTTGATGAGTACCAAGATACCAACCACGCTCAGTACCAATTGGTCAAACTTTTGGCTTCGCGCTTTAAAAACATCTGTGTGGTTGGGGATGCGGACCAGTCTATCTACGGTTGGCGTGGTGCTGATATGCAGAATATCTTGGACTTCGAAAAGGATTATCCCCAAGCCAAGGTTGTTTTGTTGGAGGAGAATTACCGTTCCACCAAAACCATTCTCCAAGCGGCCAACGAGGTCATTAAAAACAATAAAAATCGCCGTCCTAAGAATCTCTGGACTCAAAATGCTGATGGGGAGCAAATCGTTTACTATCGTGCCAATGATGAGCTAGATGAGGCTGTATTTGTAGCCAGAACTATCGATGAACTTGGTCGGAGTCAAAACTTCCTTCACAAGGATTTTGCAGTTCTTTATCGTACTAATGCGCAGTCCCGTACTATTGAGGAAGCCCTGCTCAAGTCAAATATTCCTTATACAATGGTTGGTGGAACAAAGTTCTACAGCCGTAAGGAAATTCGTGACATTATCGCTTACCTCAACCTCATTGCCAATTTGAGTGACAATATCAGTTTTGAGCGTATTATCAACGAGCCTAAACGTGGAATTGGGCCAGGCACTGTTGAGAAAATTCGTGATTTTGCAAATATGCAAAATATGTCTATGTTAGATGCTTCAGCAAACATCATGTTGTCTGGCATCAAAGGAAAAGCAGCCCAGTCTATCTGGGATTTTGCCAATATGATTCTAGATTTACGAGAGCAACTGGACCACTTAAGCATTACTGAGTTGGTTGAGGCGGTTCTAGAAAAAACAGGTTACGTTGATATTCTTAATGCCCAAGCAACTCTGGAAAGTAAGGCTCGGGTAGAAAACATCGAGGAGTTCCTCTCTGTGACGAAAAACTTTGATGACACCTCTGATGTGGCAGAAGAGGAAACTGGTCTGGACAAACTGAGTCGTTTCTTAAATGACTTGGCTTTGATTGCCGACACAGATTCAGGTAGTCAGGAGACATCAGAAGTGACCTTGATGACCCTGCATGCTGCCAAAGGTCTCGAGTTTCCAGTTGTATTTTTGATTGGGATGGAAGAAAATGTCTTTCCGCTTAGCCGTGCAGCTGAAGATCAAGATGAATTGGAAGAAGAACGCCGTCTGGCCTATGTAGGAATTACGCGTGCAGAGAAAATTCTCTATCTGACCAATGCCAACTCACGCCTGCTTTTTGGTCGTACCAACTACAACCGTCCGACTCGTTTTATTAACGAAATCAGCTCAGACTTACTTGAGTATCAAGGTCTGGCCCGTCCAGCAAATACAAGCTTTAAGGCATCTTATAGCAGTGGTGGCCTTACCTTTGGTCAAGGAATGAGTTTGGAGCAGGCCCTCCAAGACCGTAAACGCAGTGCTGCTCCAAAAACTATCCAGTCAAGCGGTCTCCCATTTGGTCAATTTACAGCTGGCACAAAATCAGCTTCTAGCGAGACAAATTGGTCCATTGGTGACATTGCCCTCCACAAGAAGTGGGGAGAGGGAACTGTTCTGGAAGTTTCAGGTAATGGAGCTACTCAGGAATTAAAAATCAATTTCCCAGAAGTAGGTTTGAAAAAACTTTTGGCTAGTGTAGCCCCAATTGAGAAAAAAATCTAATTTTCCATCCTTTTCACGAATAATAAAGTGAGGAGGATTTTTATGTATAGTATTTCATTCCAAGAAGATTCATTATTGCCAAGAGAGAGATTGGCCCAAGAAGGAGTGGAAGCGCTCAGTAACCAAGAGTTGCTAGCTATTTTACTCAGGACAGGAACACGTCAAGCTAGCGTTTTTGAAATAGCCCAGAAAGTCTTGAGCAATCTTTCAAGCCTAACGGATTTGAAAAAAATGACCCTGCAGGAATTGCAGAGTCTGTCTGGTATCGGGCGAGTTAAGGCAATAGAGTTGCAAGCCATGATTGAACTGGGGCATCGTATTCACAAACACGAGACTATTGAGATGGAAAGTATTCTCAGCAGTCAAAAGTTGGCCAAGAAGATGCAGCAGGAATTGGGCCATAAAAAACAAGAGCACCTGGTGGCGCTCTATCTCAATACTCAAAATCAAATCATCCATCAACAGACCATTTTTATCGGTTCTGCAACTCGTAGTATCGCTGAACCGCGAGAGATTCTTCACTATGCCATCAAGCATATGGCGACCTCTCTCATCTTGGTTCACAATCATCCTTCAGGAGCGGTAGCCCCTAGCCGAAATGATGATCATGTGACTAAACTTGTAAAAGAAGCCTGCGAACTGATGGGGATTGTCCTCTTGGACCATTTGATTGTCTCTCATTCTAATTACTTTAGTTATCGTGAAAAGACGGATTTAATCTAAAGTTCATTAACGACATAGTCAAAGAGATTTTTATCTTTGAGGCGATTTTCAAATAGAAATTCTGGGTGCCATTGGACACCGAGAAAGGCGACATCATCCGTACTCATGACAGCTTCAATGATACCATCTTTAGGATCATGAGCCGCAATCTTTAAATTTGGTGCTAAATCCTTAATGCTCTGATGGTGGAAGGAGTTGATATGGGAAATTTCTCCATAGATTTCTCGAAGAACTGTATCAGGCTCTGTCATCAAACGTTGAGTTGTGTACTCAGCAGAACAATCCTGCCAATGGTCTTCGATATCTTGGTACAAAGTTCCACCCATGGCAACGTTAAAGAGTTGAGTTCCACGGCAGACAGAAAAAATTGGCTTTTTCTGTTTAATAGCTTCCTTGATGAGGGCCAGTTCAAAGATATCCCTTTGAAGGTGGTAGTCATCGCTATCGATGGTTTTTGGTTCACCATAGAATTTTGGATCAACATTTTGCCCACCTGTCAAGATGAGCTTGTCAATCATACTGATATAGTGGCAGGCCATTTCTTGATTACCAATCGGTAGGATGATGGGAATCCCTCCAGCGTCTTTAACGCCTTCAACAAAGCCTTTTGCTGCGTAGCTCATCATGATGTCATCATCTGGATGAGTTTTTTCGTTTCCTGTAATCCCTATAACTGGTTTTTTCATAAAATGATTTTCGCTTTCTAATCCTCTTTTCGCATGAAATAGAGGAGGGTTTGGAGTTCACTTGTCAAATCGACATACTGAACGACCACGTCTTTTGGTAAATGCAGATGGACTGGTGAAAAACTGAGAATTCCTTTCACGCCAGCATCCACCAAGAGATTAGCGACCTCTTGTGATTTAACGCTGGGAACGGTCAGGATAGCAGTCTTGACATCGGCATCCTTGATTTTATCCTTGATTTGAGAAATTCCGTAAATGGGAATCCCATCAGGAGTTTGGCTACCAACTTCAGGATGGTCATCAAGGTCAAAGGCCATGATAATCTTCATCTTGTTACGTTCGTGGAAGCGGTAGTGGAGAAGGGCATGGCCCATATTTCCAATACCAACCAGCATGACATTGGTAATGGAGTTATCATTGAGTAAATCGGCAAAAAACGTCATCAGTTTTTTGACATCATAGCCAAAACCACGACGACCTAGTTCACCAAAATAGGAAAAATCACGACGTACGGTCGCTGAGTCAATACCGATAGCCTCTGCAATTTGCTTAGAGTTGGCACGTTCAATCTTTTCTGCATGAAATCTCTTAAAAATTCGATAGTAGAGAGAGAGTCTTTTCGCTGTAGCTTTTGGAATAGCAGACTGTTTATCTTTCACAAAATCACAACCTTTCTATTCTTCTATTTTATAGAAACATTGTGAAAAAATCAACAAAAACAAGAAAAAACTAAGAAAAATCTTAGTTTTGATGTAAAAAATCTGCATGTGATAGAAAACGGTAGAGGTCTCCGACCAGTCCTTGGTAAACTTCCTGCCCTTGAAAGGTCAAAGAAGTTACATAAAGTGTATCTGGCAGAGTCACACATCCTGATAGAGCCAGCATGAGAGCCTCGTAATCCTCATACTTGAGAGTGCGCTCTACATGATAGCTGTCCTTATAGGTCAGTTCAAACATTTTGGCTCTATCTTTCTGATTTTGTAAAGACACCACGTTCTACCAAGCTATCCATGAGGAAGTAGAATTTTTCCTGATGAATGTGGTGGTCTTCTGATTTGAAAATATCAACTAGACGAAGCCCAAACTTGTCAGTGATATTGATTTTAGCCCCTGTAAGTTCCTTGTTAATGATGATTTTGAGTTGGAAGCCTTCACCGCTGTTTGGCACTTTTTCCAAAAGGCGAGTCAGTTCATAGTTACCAACCTTAGTCTCAAAAAAGGTGTTATCTTTGAGGGTGAATTTTTTAACAGAAGGGCTAAGAGTGTAGTCGTAACGACAATTTTTTAACTGAATGATTTTTTCAAATGCCATAAGGCTAACCTCCGATAATTTCTTTTAAGGTTTTTGCGAGGGTATGTAGGTCTTCAACAGTATTTTCTGGCGACAAACTGATACGAACGGATTCCTTCAAGCGTTCTGAATTTGCTCCGTACATAGCTTCAAGAACATGGCTGGATTGTACAATGCCCGCAGTGCAGGCTGAGCCAGTAGAGATTGAAATTCCAGCTAAATCTAGACGAAGGAGTAAGAGGTCATTTTTCTGGCCAGGAAATCCAATATTGAGGACATAAGGGAGATGATGGTCTCCTCTATTCAGGTAATACTGAAATCCTTCTAGCTCTGCCAGAAAGGCAGTTTCTAGATTTTGTACATGTTGAAAATGTTCTTCTTGTTTTTCTAGGTCTTCTTTTAGAGCTGCAACCATAGCCACTATGGCAGCCAAATTTTCAGTCCCTGCACGTTTTTTCTGTTCTTGGTCTCCGCCATGTAGATAGGAATCAAAGTTCATGCTAGATGCGTAGAGAAAGCCGATTCCCTTAGGACCATGGAATTTATGGGCAGAAGCAGTGAGAAAATCAATGCCCAATTCTTCTGGGTGTATAGGGATTTTACCAATAGCCTGAACTGCATCGACATGATAGGCGGCTGGGTGTTGCTTGAGTATTTGGCCAATTTCAGCAATGGGAAGTAGGTTTCCTGTCTCATTATTAGCAAACATGGTAGAAACCAAAATCGTATCATCACGTAAGGATTCTTGGATTTGCTGGGCCGTGATCTCTTGATTTTCTGGTTGGATAATGGTTACTTCAAACCCAAAGTGTTGAACCAAGTAATCAATGGTTTCAAGGACAGCATGGTGCTCAATAGCAGTTGTGATGATATGTTTTCCTTGTTCTTGGTGACGAAGGCAGTAGCCAATGATGGCAGTATTGTTGCCTTCAGTCCCACCAGAAGTGAAAAAGATATGTTGAGGTTTTGTCCCTAGTAATTGAGCTAGTTCCTGACGGGCTTCTCTCAAGAGTTTGCCAGCTTGACGACCATGACCATGAATACTAGATGGATTGCCATGGATTTCTTGCATAACCTTGGTCATAGCTGAAATAGCAACTGCTGACATGGGAGTCGTCGCAGCATTGTCCAAATAAATCAAAGAATCACCTTATTTCTTTTTGTTGTAGGCAAAGAGTGGGCTGACTGGTTTTCTTTCGTGGATACGGACGATGGCATCACCAATTAACTCACTAGCAGTGATGTAGCATACGTTTTTAGGAGTTTTTTCTTTTGTTGCTACTGAATCAGTCACAAGAATTTCTTTAATCTTAGTATTGTCAAGAAGTTCAGCAGCTCTTTCAACGAAGAGACCGTGGCTAGAAACAGCATAAATTTCTGTAGCTCCTTCACGTTCAACGATTTTAGCAGCTTCAGAGAAGGTACGTCCTGTATTAAGAATATCGTCAATTAAAATAGCTTTTTTACCTTCGACATCACCAATAATATAACCTTCGTTACGAGTTGCATCGTCTTGAGGGTAATCGATAATGGCGATAGGAGCATCAAGATACTCAGCCAAGCTACGAGCACGTTTGACACCTGAATTTTTAGGGCTAACGACAACAACATCTGAACCAAGGAGCCCCTTATCGCAGTAATGTTTTGCAAATAGAGGAACTGTATAGAGGTTGTCAACAGGAATATCAAAGAAGCCTTGCACCTGAACAGCATGCAAATCAAGGGTAAGGACACGGTCAACACCAGCCTTAACTAGCATATTAGCAACTAGTTTTGCTGTAAGTGGCTCACGTGGTGAAGCAATGCGGTCTTGACGTGCATAGCCAAAATATGGAAGGACAACGTTGATACTGTGGGCACTTGCGCGAACACAAGCATCTACCATGATTAACAATTCCATTAGGTGGTTGTTAACAGGGAAACTGGTTGATTGGATGATGTAAACATCATAACCACGGACACTTTCTTCGATATTTACTTGGATTTCTCCGTCTGAAAATTGACGTGATGATAGTTTTCCAAGTGGGACACCAACAGCTTGAGCAATTTTCTGTGCAATCTCTTGGTTAGAGTTGAGTGCGAAAAGTTTCATGTTTTTTCTATCTGACATTATAGACCGTCCTCTGTAAACTTTATAAATCCTAGTTATATTTATCTTACATATATGAACTGGGACTTGTGTATTTTTATCTTTTCTATTTTACCAAAAAATGGAGATTATTTCAGCTATTTTTCATGCTTTTGACAAATCGAACCAATTTTGAAGGAGCTTTTTGATAAGAAATCTGATTTTCCTCTAAAAATTGTTGGAAATCCTGTTTGCCTTGCTCATGATTTTCAACTTCAAGCTCTAATTCGTAATCTGTAATATCAAAGTACTGGCTCTCATCCAGCGCCATGAGACCAATAGCCGTTTGCATTTCATAGCGAAGCGTTGTTAGACAACCGAGCACTTGCCAGTTCTTGCTCTGGATACCATGTTTAGCTAATTCATCAAGAACCAGCCCTTGAGGAAGTTCTTCCTTGGTTAGATAGTTTTCAGCATCTTTTAGTTGCAATTTTTGATTGTATTCCATGTTTCCAACACTTTGCGGGACTTTGAGTGTCAATTCTGCCCAGTCTTCAAAGGTTCGAATGCGCATAGCGACCTTTTTTTCTCGTAGTTCAAAATCAGGTGTGTCGATGTAGTAATTTTTTTGAAGAACAGGAGTGATACCTGTGAACTCGTCTTTTAGACGATCATATTCATCTTTTTTCAAGAGTGTTTTCAATTCAATTTCTAAATGTTTCATTTTTCTTACCTTTTCTTTATCGTTGAAAGCGGATTTATGATATAATAGCTTTGTATTTATTGTATATAAATCTGGAGAAAAAATCAAAGATATTTTTGAAGGATAATATGAGAACAAGGGAGAATATATGACCTTAGAATGGGAAGAATTTCTAGATCCTTACATTCAAGCTGTTGGTGAGTTAAAGATTAAACTACGTGGTATTCGGAAGCAATATCGTAAGCAAAATAAGCATTCTCCCATTGAGTTTGTGACTGGTCGAGTCAAGCCAATTGAGAGTATAAAAGAAAAAATGGCCCGTCGAGGCATTACTTATGCGACCTTGGAACACGATTTACAGGATATTGCTGGTTTGCGTGTGATGGTCCAGTTTGTAGATGACGTTAAGGAAGTAGTGGAGATTTTGCGCAAGCGTCAGGATATGCGGATCATACAGGAGCGAGATTACATTACTCATCGAAAGGCTTCAGGCTACCGTTCCTATCATGTGGTAGTAGAATATACGGTTGATACCATCAATGGAGCCAAGACCATTTTGGCGGAAATTCAGATTCGTACCTTGGCCATGAATTTCTGGGCAACGATAGAACATTCTCTCAACTACAAGTACCAAGGGGATTTCCCAGAGGAAATTAAAAAGAGACTGGAAATTACAGCCAAGATTGCCCATCAGTTGGATGAAGAAATGGGTAAAATTCGAGATGATATCCAGGAAGCCCAGGCTCTTTTTGATCCTTTGAGTAGAAAATTAAATGACGGTGTAGGAAACAGTGACGATACAGATGAAGAATACAGGTAAACGAATTGATCTGATAGCTAATAGAAAACCGCAGAGTCAAAGGGTTTTGTATGAATTGCGAGATCGTTTGAAGAGAAATCAGTTTATACTCAATGATAGCAGTCCGGACATTGTCATTTCCATTGGTGGAGATGGCATGCTCTTGTCGGCCTTTCATAAGTATGAAGACCAACTTGATAAGGTACGCTTTATCGGTCTTCATACAGGACATCTGGGCTTTTATACCGATTATCGTGATTTTGAGTTGGATAAGTTAATGACCAATTTGCAGCTAGATACCGGAGCAAGGGTTTCTTACCCTGTTCTAAATGTGAAGGTTTTTCTTGGAAATGGAGAGGTCAAGATTTTTCGTGCCCTCAATGAAGCCAGCATCCGCAGGTCTGATCGAACCATGGTGGCAGATATTGTCATCAATGGTGTTCCCTTTGAACGTTTTCGTGGAGACGGGCTAACAGTTTCGACACCGACTGGTAGTACTGCTTATAACAAGTCTCTTGGCGGTGCTGTTTTACACCCTACCATTGAAGCTTTGCAATTAACGGAGATTGCCAGCCTTAATAATCGTGTCTATCGAACGCTGGGCTCTTCCATTATTGTGCCTAAGAAGGATAAGATTGAACTCATTCCAACAAGAAATGATTACCACACCATTTCGGTTGACAATAGTGTCTATTCTTTTCGTAGTATCGAGCGAATCGAGTATCAAATTGATCATCATAAGATTCACTTTGTCGCGACTCCTAGCCATACCAGTTTCTGGAACCGCGTTAAGGATGCCTTTATCGGCGAGGTGGACGAATGAGGTTTGAATTTATCGCAGATGAGCATGTCAAGGTTAAGACCTTCTTAAAAAAGCACGAGGTTTCTAAGGGGCTTCTGGCCAAGATTAAGTTTCGAGGTGGGGCTATTCTGGTCAATGACCAACCGCAAAATGCAACGTATCTATTGGATCTTGGAGACCGCGTTACCATTGATATTCCTGCTGAGGAAGGCTTTGAAACTCTGGAAGCTATTGAGCGCCCACTGGATATTCTCTATGAGGATGACCATTTTCTAGTCTTGAATAAACCCTATGGAGTGGCTTCTATTCCTAGTGTCAATCACTCCAATACCATTGCCAATTTTATCAAGGGTTACTACGTCAAGCAAAATTATGAAAATCAGCAGGTTCACATTGTGACCAGGCTTGATAGGGATACTTCTGGCTTGATGCTCTTTGCCAAGCACGGCTATGCCCATGCACGATTAGACAAGCAGTTGCAGAAAAAGTCTATTGAAAAACGCTACTTTGCTTTGGTTAAAGGTGATGGACACTTGGAAGCAGAGGGGGAAATTATTGCTCCGATTGCGCGTGATGAAGACTCTATTATCATCAGAAGAGTGGCTAAAGGTGGAAAGTATGCCCATACATCATATAAGATTGTCGCCTCCTATGGAAATATTCACTTGGTCGACATTCGCTTGCATACTGGTCGAACCCACCAAATCCGAGTCCATTTTTCTCATATTGGTTTTCCTTTGTTGGGAGATGACTTGTATGGTGGTAGTCTGGACGATGGCATTCAACGTCAGGCCCTACATTGCCATTACCTATCCTTTTATCATCCATTTTTAGAGCAAGACTTGCAGTTAGAAAGTCCCTTGCCGGATGATTTCAGTAACCTTATTACTCAGTTATCAACTAATACTCTATAAAAACTGTTTCAGAGTATAATTATTATCTTAAAGGAGAAAACTCATGGAAGTTTTTGAAAGTCTCAAAGCCAACCTGGTTGGTAAAAATGCTCGTATCGTTCTCCCTGAAGGGGAAGAGCCTCGTATTCTTCAAGCAACTAAACGCTTGGTAAAAGAAACAGAAGTGATTCCTGTTTTGCTTGGAAATCCTGAAAAAATTAAAATTTATCTTGAAATTGAAGGGATCATGGATGGTTATGAAGTCATTGACCCTCAACATTATCCTCAATTTGAAGAAATGGTTGCTGCCTTGGTAGAGCGTCGCAAGGGAAAAATGTCTGAAGAAGATGCACGCAAGGTTTTGGTTGAAGATGTCAACTATTTTGGTGTTATGTTGGTTTACTTGGGCTTGGTTGATGGAATGGTGTCAGGAGCGATTCACTCAACAGCTTCAACAGTTCGCCCAGCCCTACAAATCATCAAAACTCGTCCAAATGTGACTCGTACTTCAGGTGCCTTCCTCATGGTTCGTGGTACGGAACGTTACCTATTTGGAGACTGTGCTATCAATATCAATCCTGATGCGGAAGCCTTGGCTGAAATTGCCATCAACTCAGCAATCACAGCTAAGATGTTTGGCATCGAGCCTAAAATTGCCATGCTGAGCTATTCTACTAAAGGTTCAGGGTTTGGTGAAAGCGTTGATAAGGTCGTTGAAGCAACTAAAATTGCTCACGACTTGCGTCCTGACCTTGAAATCGATGGTGAGTTGCAATTTGATGCAGCCTTTGTTCCTGAAACTGCAGCTCTGAAAGCTCCTGGAAGTACGGTAGCTGGTCAAGCAAATGTCTTCATCTTCCCAGGTATCGAGGCAGGAAATATCGGCTACAAGATGGCTGAACGTCTTGGTGGTTTTGCAGCTGTAGGACCTGTTTTGCAAGGTTTGAACAAGCCAGTTAACGACCTCTCTCGTGGATGTAATGCAGATGATGTCTACAAGTTGACCCTTATCACAGCAGCTCAAGCAGTTCATCAATAAGATTTAGTCCTCTTTCCTTTGGGAAGAGGCTTTTTATACTCAATGAAAATCAAAGAGCAAACTAGGAAACTAGCCGCAGGT
>NZ_JVRR01000006.1 GCF_001070715.1 Streptococcus pseudopneumoniae | reverse complement strand
TAGACTAATTTCCACTTTGATTAGGCAAGCGGAAGTTACGTGAGAAGTTATCAAAGAGCTAAAATTAACAATAAAAAAGAAAAATATCTTGACAACCAATGGAAAATTTTGTTACAATAATAGACGGTACTTTTTACTTTTGGTCTCTCAAGAGTGTACAGGGACGTGCTGACAAATGTTGCAAAAGTACACACAGATGATAGCTGTCACCAAGTGTATCATCACCAAAAATAAAAAAACACAGGAGTATGTAGATGCCTACAATTAACCAATTGGTTCGCAAACCGCGTAAATCAAAAGTAGAAAAATCTAAATCACCAGCTTTGAACGTTGGTTACAACAGTCATAAAAAAGTTCAAACAAACGTTTCTTCACCACAAAAACGTGGTGTTGCAACTCGTGTTGGAACAATGACACCTAAAAAACCTAACTCAGCCCTTCGTAAATTCGCTCGTGTACGTTTGAGCAACCTTATCGAAGTTACTGCCTACATCCCAGGTATCGGACACAACTTGCAAGAACACAGCGTGGTTCTTCTTCGTGGTGGACGTGTAAAAGACCTTCCAGGGGTACGTTATCATATCGTCCGTGGTGCACTTGATACTGCAGGTGTTAACGATCGTAAACAAGGCCGTTCTAAATACGGTACTAAACGTCCAAAAGCATAAGGAAAGGGGATAAAGAGAAATGAGTCGTAAAAATAGAGCTCCAAAACGTGACGTATTGCCAGATCCGCTTTACAATTCACAACTAGTTACTCGTCTTATCAACCGCGTTATGCTTGACGGTAAACGTGGTACAGCTGCTTCAATCGTTTACGGTGCTTTTGAGCAAATCAAAGAAGCTACTGGCAACGATGCACTTGAAGTATTTGAAACAGCTATGGAAAACATCATGCCTGTACTTGAAGTACGTGCACGTCGTGTTGGTGGTTCTAACTACCAAGTCCCAGTTGAAGTTCGTCCAGAACGTCGTACAACACTTGGACTTCGTTGGTTGGTAACAATCGCTCGTCTTCGTGGTGAACACACAATGCAAGACCGTCTTGCAAAAGAAATCTTGGATGCTGCTAACAACACTGGTGCAGCTGTTAAGAAACGTGAAGACACTCACCGTATGGCTGAAGCTAACCGTGCATTCGCACACTTCCGTTGGTAATATAGGATGCGAAAGCGTTAAGAAAGTCCCAGAGAAAATAGGGAATCAAAGCAGGTTGCGATTGCAACCAATGAGATTCATCTTTTTCTCTAGACTTTTAGCTTGAGCTCAACTCAACTAACTTGGGCTTTTAGCCCGGGTTCAAATTAGCTAAATCGATTAGTATTAGCTATAACTCAACTTACCAGCTCGTAAGTTGAATCCAACAATAGCATGAAAACATTGAGAACGGGTAGGTCCTGCCTATCCGTTTTTATTAAAATCGTGTTATAATAGAATAGAAATTAAAAATAAATAGGAGAAACAAACCTCATGGCACGCGAATTTTCACTTGAAAAAACTCGTAATATCGGTATCATGGCTCACGTCGATGCCGGTAAAACAACAACTACTGAGCGTATTCTTTACTACACTGGTAAAATCCACAAAATCGGTGAAACTCACGAAGGTGCGTCACAAATGGACTGGATGGAGCAAGAGCAAGAGCGTGGTATCACTATCACATCTGCTGCGACAACAGCTCAATGGAACAACCACCGCGTAAACATCATCGACACACCAGGACACGTGGACTTCACAATCGAAGTACAACGTTCTCTTCGTGTATTGGATGGTGCGGTTACCGTTCTTGACTCACAATCAGGTGTTGAACCTCAAACTGAAACAGTTTGGCGTCAAGCAACTGAGTATGGAGTTCCACGTATCGTATTTGCCAACAAAATGGACAAAATCGGTGCTGACTTCCTTTACTCTGTAAGCACACTTCACGATCGTCTTCAAGCAAATGCCCACCCAATCCAATTGCCAATCGGTTCTGAAGATGACTTCCGTGGTATCATCGACTTGATCAAGATGAAAGCTGAAATCTATACTAACGACCTTGGTACAGATATCCTTGAAGAAGACATCCCAGCTGAATACCTTGACCAAGCTCAAGAATACCGTGAAAAATTGATCGAAGCAGTTGCTGAAACTGACGAAGAATTGATGATGAAATACCTCGAAGGTGAAGAAATCACTAACGAAGAATTGAAAGCTGGTATCCGTAAAGCGACTATCAACGTTGAATTCTTCCCAGTATTGTGTGGTTCAGCCTTCAAAAACAAAGGTGTTCAATTGATGCTTGATGCGGTTATCGACTACCTTCCAAGCCCACTTGACATCCCAGCAATCAAAGGTATTAACCCAGATACAGACGCTGAAGAAACTCGTCCAGCATCTGACGAAGAGCCATTTGCAGCTCTTGCCTTCAAGATCATGACTGACCCATTCGTAGGTCGTTTGACATTCTTCCGTGTTTACTCAGGTGTGCTTCAATCAGGTTCATACGTATTGAACACTTCTAAAGGTAAACGTGAACGTATCGGACGTATCCTTCAAATGCACGCTAACAGCCGTCAAGAAATCGACACTGTTTACTCAGGTGATATCGCTGCTGCCGTTGGTTTGAAAGATACTACAACTGGTGATTCATTGACAGATGAAAAAGCTAAAATCATCCTTGAGTCAATCAACGTTCCAGAACCAGTTATCCAATTGATGGTTGAGCCAAAATCTAAAGCTGACCAAGACAAGATGGGTATCGCCCTTCAAAAATTGGCTGAAGAAGATCCAACATTCCGCGTTGAAACAAACGTTGAAACTGGTGAAACAGTTATCTCAGGTATGGGTGAGCTTCACCTTGACGTCCTTGTTGACCGTATGCGTCGTGAGTTCAAAGTTGAAGCAAACGTAGGTGCTCCTCAAGTATCTTACCGTGAAACATTCCGCGCTTCTACTCAAGCACGTGGATTCTTCAAACGTCAGTCTGGTGGTAAAGGTCAATTCGGTGATGTATGGATTGAATTTACTCCAAACGAAGAAGGTAAAGGATTTGAATTCGAAAACGCAATCGTCGGTGGTGTGGTTCCTCGTGAATTTATCCCAGCGGTTGAAAAAGGTTTGGTAGAATCTATGGCTAATGGTGTTCTTGCAGGTTACCCAATGGTTGACGTTAAAGCTAAGCTTTACGATGGTTCATACCACGATGTCGACTCATCTGAAACTGCCTTCAAGATCGCGGCTTCACTTGCTCTTAAAGAGGCTGCCAAATCAGCACAACCAGCTATCCTTGAACCAATGATGCTTGTAACAATCACTGTTCCAGAAGAAAACCTTGGTGATGTTATGGGTCACGTAACTGCTCGTCGTGGACGTGTAGATGGTATGGAAGCACACGGTAACAGCCAAATCGTTCGTGCTTACGTTCCACTTGCTGAAATGTTCGGTTACGCAACAGTTCTTCGCTCTGCGTCTCAAGGACGTGGTACATTCATGATGGTATTTGACCACTACGAAGATGTACCTAAGTCAGTACAAGAAGAAATCATTAAGAAAAACAAAGGTGAAGACTAATCCGTCCTCACTCTAGAAGGAAGTCACTTAGTGGCTTCCTTTTGTCTTTAGAAAATACCTCTAAATATGGTAGAATAGTAGGAGAATAATGTGAGGAAAATGAATGTCAAACAGTTTTGAAATTTTGATGAATCAATTGGGGATGCCTGCTGAAATGAGACAGGCTCCTGCTTTATCACAGGCCGATATTGAGCGAGTTGTGGTTCATAAAATTAGTAAGGTATGGGAGTTTCATTTCGTATTTTCTAATATTTTACCGATTGAAATCTTTTTAGAATTAAAGAAAGGTTTGAGGGAAGAATTTTCTAAGACAGGCAATAAAGCTGTTTTTGAAATCAAGGCTCGCTCTCAAGAATTTTCAAACCAGCTTTTGCAGGCCTACTATAGGGAGGCTTTTTCTGAGGGGCCATGTGCTAGTCAAGGTTTTAGGTCCCTTTATCAGAATTTGCGAGTTCGTGCGGAGGGCAATCAGCTATTTATTGAGGGCTCAGAGGCGATTGATAAGGAACATTTTAAGAAAAATCACCTTCCTAATTTAGCCAAACAACTTGAAAAATTTGGCTTTCCAACTTTTAACTGTCAAGTAGAGAAGAATGATGTGTTGACCCAAGAGCAGGAAGAGGCCTTTCACACTGAAAATGAGCAGATTGTTCAAGCCGCCAATGAGGAAGCGCTCCGTGCTATGGAGCAACTGGAACAGATGGCACCTCCTCCAGTGGAAGAGAAACCAGCCTTTGATTTTCAAGTCAAAAAAGCTGCAGCTAAACCCAAGCTAGATAAGGCGGAGATTACTCCTATGATCGAAGTGACGACGGAGGAAAATCGTCTGGTCTTTGAAGGGGTTGTTTTTGATGTGGAGCAAAAAGTGACCAGAACAGGGCGTGTTTTGATCAACTTTAAAATGACGGACTACACTTCCAGTTTTTCGATGCAAAAGTGGGTTAAGAACGAGGAAGAGGCCCAGAAGTTTGATCTAATTAAGAAAAATTCTTGGCTCCGAGTGCGTGGGAATGTGGAGATGAATAATTTCACACGCGATTTGACTATGAATGTGCAGGATGTGCAGGAAGTTGTTCACTATGAGCGGAAGGATTTGATGCCAGAAGGTGAGCGTCGGGTTGAGTTTCATGCTCATACTAACATGTCGACTATGGATGCTTTGCCAGAGGTAGAAGAAATCGTTGCGACAGCTGCTAAGTGGGGACACAAGGCGGTTGCCATCACGGATCATGGAAATGTCCAGTCCTTCCCACATGGCTATAAGGCGGCTAAGAAAGCGGGAATCCAGCTGATCTATGGTATGGAAGCCAATATCGTGGAGGACCGTGTCCCTATCGTCTATAACGAAGTGGAGATGGACTTGTCAGAAGCGACCTATGTGGTCTTTGACGTGGAAACAACGGGTCTATCAGCCATCTATAATGACTTGATTCAGGTTGCAGCCTCTAAGATGTACAAGGGGAATGTCATTGCCGAATTTGATGAATTTATCAATCCTGGATATCCCTTGTCAGCTTTTACTACTGAGTTGACTGGGATTACAGATGACCATGTCAGAAATGCCAAACCACTAGAACAAGTTTTGCAAGAATTCCAAGAATTTTGCAAGGATACGGTCCTAGTTGCCCACAATGCGACCTTTGACGTTGGCTTTATGAATGCCAATTATGAGCGTCATGGTCTGCCAAAGATTAGTCAGCCAGTGATTGATACGCTTGAGTTTGCTCGAAACCTCTATCCTGAGTACAAACGTCATGGTTTGGGACCTTTGACTAAGCGTTTTGGTGTAGCACTTGAACACCACCACATGGCCAACTACGATGCGGAAGCTACTGGTCGTCTGCTTTTCATCTTTATCAAAGAGGTGGCAGAAAAACATGGTGTGTCCGACTTGGATAGACTAAACATTGATTTGATTAGTCCAGACTCTTATAAAAAAGCTCGGATCAAGCATGCGACCATTTATGTCAAGGATCAGGTAGGTCTAAAAAACATATTTAAACTGGTTTCCTTGTCTAATACTAAGTACTTTGAAGGGGTGCCACGGATTCCGAGAACAGTTTTAGATGCCCATCGGGAGGGTTTGATTTTAGGCTCAGCTTGCTCTGAAGGTGAAGTTTTTGATGCAGTCGTTTCCCAAGGTGTGGATGCGGCGGTTGAGGTGGCCAAGTATTATGACTTTATTGAGGTCATGCCACCAGCTATCTATGCTCCCTTGATTGCCAAGGAGCAGGTCAAGGATATGGAGGAACTCCAGACCATTATCAAAAGTTTGATAGAGGTGGGAGACCGCCTTGGCAAGCCTGTTCTTGCTACGGGAAATGTTCACTATATCGAACCGGAAGAAGAGATTTATCGTGAAATTATCGTCCGTAGTTTGGGACAGGGTGCGATGATTAACCGAACTATCGGTCACGGGGAACATGCCCAACCAGCTCCTCTTCCAAAGGCTCATTTTAGAACGACTAATGAGATGTTGGATGAATTTGCCTTCTTGGGAGAGGAATTAGCTCGCAAATTGGTTATTGAAAACACCAATGCCTTGGCAGAAATCTTTGAACCTGTTGAGGTTGTTAAGGGTGACTTGTACACGCCTTTCATCGACAAGGCGGAAGAAACGGTTGCTGAATTAACCTATAAGAAAGCTTTTGAGATTTATGGAAATCCGCTGCCAGATATTGTTGATTTGCGGATTGAAAAAGAACTAACCTCTATTCTGGGGAATGGATTTGCTGTGATTTATCTGGCATCGCAGATGCTGGTGCAACGTTCCAATGAACGGGGTTATTTGGTGGGTTCTCGTGGATCTGTCGGTTCCAGTTTCGTTGCGACCATGATTGGGATTACAGAGGTCAATCCTCTATCTCCTCACTATGTCTGTGGTCAGTGTCAGTACAGTGAGTTTATCACAGACGGTTCTTACGGATCAGGTTTTGATATGCCCAATAAGAACTGTCCTAAATGTGGTCATAAACTCAGCAAAAACGGACAGGATATTCCTTTCGAGACCTTCCTTGGTTTTGATGGAGACAAGGTTCCCGATATTGACTTGAACTTTTCGGGAGAGGATCAGCCTAGCGCCCACTTGGATGTGCGTGATATCTTTGGTGAGGAATATGCCTTCCGTGCAGGAACGGTTGGTACGGTGGCTGCCAAGACTGCCTATGGATTTGTCAAGGGTTACGAGCGAGATTATGGCAAGTTTTATCGTGATGCAGAAGTGGAACGTCTCGCTCAAGGTGCTGCTGGTGTCAAACGGACAACAGGCCAACACCCGGGGGGAATCGTTGTTATTCCTAACTATATGGATGTCTACGACTTTACGCCCGTCCAGTATCCAGCAGATGATGTGACGGCTGAATGGCAAACGACTCACTTTAACTTCCATGATATCGACGAGAACGTCCTCAAACTTGATGTACTGGGACATGATGATCCGACCATGATTCGGAAATTGCAGGACTTGTCTGGGATTGACCCTAATGAAATCCCTATGGATGACGAAGGCGTGATGGCCCTCTTTTCAGGGACTGATGTGCTAGGTGTGACTCCTGAGCAAATCGGAACTCCGACGGGTATGCTGGGGATTCCAGAGTTTGGGACCAACTTTGTACGTGGGATGGTAGACGAGACGCATCCGACGACTTTTGCGGAATTGCTTCAGCTCTCAGGTCTGTCCCATGGTACAGATGTCTGGTTGGGAAATGCTCAGGATTTAATCAAGCAAGGAATTGCGGACCTGTCGACCGTTATCGGTTGTCGGGACGACATCATGGTTTACCTCATGCATGCCGGTCTGGAACCTAAGATGGCCTTTACCATCATGGAGCGTGTACGTAAGGGCTTGTGGCTCAAGATTTCCGAAGAGGAGCGAAATGGCTACATTGAAGCCATGAAGGCCAATAAGGTGCCAGAGTGGTATATCGAGTCCTGTGGGAAAATTAAGTACATGTTCCCTAAAGCCCATGCGGCAGCCTACGTTATGATGGCCTTGCGTGTAGCTTACTTCAAGGTTCACCATCCCATTTATTACTACTGTGCTTACTTCTCCATTCGTGCTAAGGCTTTTGATATCAAGACCATGGGTGCGGGCTTGGATGCCATCAAACGCAGAATGGAAGAAATCTCTGAAAAACGGAAGAATAATGAAGCCTCTAATGTGGAAATCGATCTCTATACAACTCTTGAGATTGTCAATGAAATGTGGGAACGTGGTTTCAAGTTTGGGAAGTTAGATCTCTACCGTAGTCAGGCGATAGAATTCCTCATTGATGGAGATATGCTCATTCCGCCATTTGTTGCTATGGATGGTCTGGGAGAGAACGTTGCCAAGCAGTTGGTGCGAGCGCGTGAAGAGGGAGAATTCCTTTCTAAAACAGAACTACGCAAACGTGGCGGACTCTCATCAACCTTGGTTGAAAAGATGGATGAAATGGGTATTCTTGGAAATATGCCAGAGGATAATCAGTTGAGCTTGTTTGATGAGTTGTTTTAATAGTTTGAAATGTCTTGTGTAGGTTTGAGGTTGTATCATGATGGAAAAGAAAAAAAGAGCAACACCCTGGAAACCAGGGAAAGTTATTTCTATATGTTTACGAAATGGCGTTTATATCTTAGCACAAATGGTGCGTGATCCCTATCTGGTATTTTTCAACCATTTTAATGAGGAAAATAACTGGAAGGGTGTGACCTTGAAAGAGGAAGATATCCTCTTTTGTAAGGCTGTTACTCGCCAGTTTCTACGCTATAGTCCTGTAGCGATTGTCAAAGAAGTTACCCCCCTGTTAGATTATGAACTGCCTAAAGAATGGATTTATAGCCATATTGGAGGACATCCTATTACTGTTTCGGTAAAGGGACGGGAGCGCCAACTTTCTGGTTTTGGTAGATGTTGTTCTTTGGTTCTGGCGGATAAAGATAGTGGACTACCAGAAGATAATCCACTTATGGGACTCTTCCAATCCTATATCATATCAGATATCAAAGAACAGGATTGGGATCGGGTAGGTCAGGCTGAATTTATGTCTATTGAAGTATTTCCAACACTCAACGAACGTCTCTATCTTTGCTTTCTTTATGGAAAAAATATAAATCCAGAACAAGATATCTCTTTAGGAAAGCCTCTACCTGATGACTATGAAACCTATATAGATATCCTCACAAATAGTCCAGAGGCACGACTCCTCTACCTAGGAGAGCATGAAGAATAAGAAAGGACATTTCATGAAACTAAGAATATTCGCGGAAGATAAGCCGGCTGAGAAGGTATTTGAATATCAATTAGAACTTGCTGATCGTACAATTCTTCTATCAACAGCACTCTTGTCAGGTACTATTGCTTTAGCAGGGGTATTCTCTGCTTTGAAAGAAAAATAAAAATAGAAAAGAGAAACAACATGGTTTTACCAAATTTTAAAGAAAATCTAGAAAAATATGCGAAATTGTTGGTTGCGAATGGAATCAACGTGCAACCTGGTCACACTTTGGCTCTCTCTATCGATGTGGAGCAACGTGAGTTGGCTCACTTAATCGTCAAAGAAGCTTATGCTTTGGGTGCGCATGAGGTTATTGTTCAGTGGACAGATGATGTGATTAACCGTGAGAAATTCCTCCATGCGCCGATGGAGCGTCTGGACAATGTGCCAGAATACAAGATTGCTGAGATGAACTATCTTTTGGAGAACAAAGCTAGCCGTCTCGGTGTCCGCTCATCTGATCCAGGTGCCTTGAACGGAGTGGACGCTGACAAGCTTTCAGCTTCTGCTAAAGCTATGGGGCTTGCCATGAAGCCAATGCGTATCGCAACTCAATCCAACAAGGTTAGCTGGACTGTAGCAGCCGCTGCTGGACTTGAGTGGGCTAAGAAAGTCTTTCCAAATGCTGCGAGCGACGAAGAAGCAGTCGATCTCCTTTGGGACCAAATTTTCAAAACTTGCCGTGTCTACGAAGCAGATCCTGTTAAGGCTTGGGAAGAGCATGCAGCTATCCTCAAGAGCAAGGCAGATATGCTTAATAAAGAGCAATTTTCAGCCCTTCACTACACAGCGCCAGGGACCGATTTGACCCTTGGCTTGCCGAAGAACCACGTTTGGGAATCAGCTGGTGCTATCAATGCACAGGGCGAAGGATTCTTGCCAAATATGCCGACAGAGGAAGTCTTCACAGCGCCTGACTTCCGTAGCGCAGATGGTTATGTCACTTCTACAAAACCGCTTAGCTATAATGGAAATATCATCGAAGGTATTAAGGTAACCTTTAAGGATGGACAAATCGTAGATATCACTGCTGAGAAGGGCGATCAGGTCATGAAAGACCTTGTCTTTGAAAATGCGGGTGCGCGTGCCTTGGGTGAATGTGCCTTGGTACCAGATCCAAGCCCAATTTCTCAGTCAGGCATTACCTTCTTTAATACCCTTTTCGATGAGAATGCGTCAAATCACTTGGCTATCGGTGCAGCCTATGCGACTAGCGTAGTTGGTGGAGCGGAGATGAGCGAAGAGGAGCTTGAAGCTGCGGGGCTTAACCGTTCAGATGTTCACGTAGACTTTATGATTGGTTCTAACCAAATGGATATCGATGGTATCCGTGAGGATGGGACACGTGTACCACTCTTCCGTAACGGAGATTGGGCAAATTAAGGAGATAATATGTTAGGAAGTATGTTCGTTGGTCTCCTAGTGGGATTTTTAGCAGGTACTCTGACCAATCGTGGAGAACGCATGGGATGTTTTGGGAAAATGTTCCTCGGTTGGATTGGTGCTTTTATAGGCCACTTGCTTTTTGGGACTTGGGGACCGATAATAGCAGGAACTGCCATTATTCCGGCAGTACTAGGTTCCATGATTGTCTTAGCGATTTTCTGGAGACGAGGAAGTTAATTTCTTAAATCTGATACTCAATGAAAATCAAAGAGTAAACTAGGAAACTAGCCGCAGGTTGCTCAAAGCACTGTTTTGAGGTTGCAGATAGAACTGACGAAGTCAGCTCAAAGCACTG
>NZ_JVRR01000005.1 GCF_001070715.1 Streptococcus pseudopneumoniae | reverse complement strand
AGAATATGATAGATGTGTTGTCCCTTTTTAACCCCATCAGAAATGACTTTGTCCATGTCCCAGAAGGTTTTGGAATTGAGGGGAGTTCCTTCACGTGCTTCGACAAGAGTTTGTTCGTATTGTTTTTGAGCTTGCTTAGTGAGGTATAAAATCTTCTTATAACCACAATTCTGTCTTCTTTTAGGGCAGCCATTACAGACAAAGGGAGCTTTGTCGAGTAGAGGGCAAGGAAGGTTATGGCATGTAGATTCTCTAACTTGTCTGTTTCGTTTGACTTCTTTGGAAACAGTAGTTGGGTCTTTTAGAAT
>NZ_JVRR01000145.1 GCF_001070715.1 Streptococcus pseudopneumoniae | reverse complement strand
ATCATACCCTGGTGAAATATGTTTTAAAAAATGTGATATCGACCTGTGCGATGTATTGATATTTAACAAAATCGTGGGTGAAGGACGGTTTAATGGAAAGTCTATTGGTTTACAACAATTTATAGATGAATATACAGACTCAGAATTTGAAATCATTATTGAAGGCTATTATGGCAACACAACTACATATACAGGATGGCTTCGGGAAGAGGGAAAACGACCAGTGACGGCAATTATGTATATTTGGAACAGTAGAGATATGGTGTATAAGGTAAAAAAATAAACGATTTGAAACAACAATTTAATAAAGGAGAAAAGGTCATGAACAAATTTGAGGAGAAAAAATTGTTACAAGAATATCAAGTCAAACAAATGGAGGAATTTGAAGAGAACTTACCGATGGAGAAGAAATTATTTTATGAATTATTTGATTATCTAAATGAAAAATCAGAAACGGTAGAGTGTAATTACGATTTTTCTTTAACAAATGAGTTTTTGAAAGATAAAAATGCGGATATTGAAAAGGTTATAGAATTTTTGCGAGAAAATGGTGCTGGTTGCGATTGTGAAGTGATTTTTAATGTTGAGGAAAAGTTTGAAGAATAAAATGTTTGTATTAGAAACAGACTGGTAAATTTGAAGGTGTAAGTAAAAATAGTGATAGATGAAACTAATAAATGATATTTTATGTGAAAAACTAAATCCGAGAAGTGGAGTTATCAAAATAAGTAGTTCTAATGATAAAGATAGAATTTATTTCGATATAAGTTGGGAGGGAGATTTCCATTTTATAGTTACTGGTTGGGTACATTACGGGTGGTATTATGTACAAAGAGATAAACAATGTATATCGCCATCTTATGTTTATAAAGAAATAGATGATAGAGCGTTATCTGTTATGCAACACATTATAGACGAAATTGAAATTGGGAAATATAACAACAAAAAAACTGAAAAAGAAAAAATTAAACAGGTTCTTGAAGAAAGAAATCTAACCTCTTTTATGAACAATACAAAATGGAAAGAACTGATAGATTCCCTCATGGAGAACATGAGAGACATCCCGATACAATATAAGACGTTTTTTGATGAAGAAGAGCCTAGCATGTATTGGACGATTGATGCTGATGAACATTTTTTTCATATAAATATGAGAATTGTTGAATGGTTTAAAATTAGAAGTGAACTTGAGAAAGTTCTTGGTCAAGGACGTTTAATTAAGCCAAAGATAGGTGTTACTGATAAAAAATCAGAAATAGAGTGTATGCTTAATAGATTTAGTATTCCTTATGAATATGATGATATTGAAAAATGTTTTATTATTTTTGGGTATAGATAATGAAAATTGAAAATTAGGAGTTAAAGGAGTAATTGTTCCATTTAATAGAATAGTTTGTTGTGATACTCTAAAATATCCGACTATAAATATGAGATGCGGTTAGGCTATGAATTAGTTTTTAAATATGATTTTTTTGTATAGTTTTTGGGAAGAATGTGTTGTTATCACTGATAAGTTTTAGCAGCAAGGATGATAAAAATATTCGGATATCACAACTGAAAAAGGCTTGGTCAACGCCTAACCAAAGCGATAAAACAGAAGAGGAAATGTGGAAGTCTTATCAAAAAATTGCAAACAGATAAACTTTTGAGAAACTATGCAATATAGAAGAGATTGCAAATGAATCTGATATAGTAAATAAAAAATCGGAAAATAGTTACCACCTTATCGCTCTGTACAAAATGATTGGATACGGAGTTACAGGGTTTTATCCTGCCTTGAAAGAAAATAAAGATGAGCTGGAGAGAAAAATCGAAGAATACATTATGTGCTTAAGAACAAATCCCAGTTTGTTGGATTAGTAACTAAATATAAATTTTAAATTTTTAATAAGGAGGTTTGCGCCTCCTTTTTGTTGTATAATAAAAGTGAGAGGAAAAAAGGATGAAAGTGATTGATCAAACCTTATTAGAAAAAGTCATTATTGAACGTTCGCGTACAAGTCATAAAGGAAACTACGGTCGTCTGCTGTTGCTGGGTGGGACTTATCCTTATGGTGGTGCCATCATCATGGCTGCTTTGGCAGCTGTAAAAAGCGGTGCAGGATTGGTGACCGTTGGAACGGACAGGGAAAATATTTCAGCTCTGCACAGCCATTTACCTGAGGCTATGGCCTTTTCTCTTCAAGACCAGCAATTGTTAAAAGAGCAATTGGAGAAGGCAGAAGTTGTCTTGCTGGGGCCTGGTTTACGAGACGATGCTTTTGGAGAAGATCTAGTCAAACAAGTCTTTGTTAATTTAAGCCAAAATCAGATTTTGATTGTAGATGGTGGTGCCCTGACCATTCTTGCTAGAACAAGTTTGTCATTTCCGTCTAACCAGCTTATCCTAACTCCCCACCAAAAAGAATGGGAAAAGCTGTCTGGTATTGCTATTGAAAAGCAAAAGGAAGATGCAACGGCTAGTGCCCTAACTTCCTTCCCTCAAGGAACAATTTTGGTAGAGAAAGGTCCGGCTACTCGTATTTGGCAAGCTGGCCAGTCTGATTATTACCAGTTACAGGTTGGCGGTCCTTATCAGGCGGCTGGGGGAATGGGAGATACTTTGGCTGGAATGATTGCAGGATTTGTGGGCCAATTCCGACAGGCCAGTCTCTACGAGCGTGTGGCAGTAGCGACCCATCTTCATTCAGCTATTGCTCAAGAACTAGCTCAAGAACATTATGTGGTCTTGCCAACGGAAATTAGTAATTGTCTTCCTAAAGTAATGAAAAGATATGTCTAAAATAGTTAGACAAAAATGTTGATAATTTGTATCATTATTCTTAATTCACAAAAAACGAACGTTTAGTATTCTTCTCGCTAAGAAACTAAATTTGTTCGTTTTTTTACTCTTGTAAATCTATTTTTGTTAGAGTTGATTTGCTTTACATCCGTACTTAAAGTGATTTGTCAGAGCTCTACTTTTATTAAAAAAATTCAATTTCAAGGATAAATAAGCAGTATTCTAAAGGTACTTTTAGATGAAATAAAAGCCTTTACATGGTATAATAGAGGTAGCTCTTTAATGGAGGTGTTTGAGTGGAAAATCTGAAGAAAATGGCAGGTATCAAGGCTGCTGAATTTGTCAATGATGGCATGATTGTCGGACTGGGAACGGGTTCTACTGCCTATTATTTTGTCGAAGAAATTGGTCGTCGGATCAAGGAAGAAGGGTTACAGATTACAGCTGTAACGACTTCTAGTGTGACTAGTAAACAAGCTGAAGGGCTTAATATCCCACTCAAGTCTATTGACCAAGTAGACTTTGTAGATGTGACAGTCGACGGGGCGGATGAAGTGGATAGTCGGTTTAATGGAATCAAAGGCGGTGGTGGTGCCCTCCTGATGGAGAAGGTTGTTGCAACGCCCTCAAAAGAATATATTTGGGTAGTGGATGAAAGTAAGCTGGTCGACAAACTGGGTGCTTTTAAATTGCCAGTAGAAGTGGTTCAGTATGGCGCAGAACAAGTCTTTCGTCGTTTTGAACGAGCTGGCTACAAACCAAGTTTCCGTGAAAAAGACGGCCAACGTTTTGTGACCGATATGCAGAATTTTATCATTGACCTTGCCTTGGATGTCATTGAAGATCCAATTGCTTTCGGACAAGAATTGGACCATGTCGTTGGTGTCGTAGAGCACGGTTTATTCAACCAAATGGTGGATAAGGTCATCGTTGCTGGACGAGATGGGGTTCAGATTTTAACCTCAAGAAAAGAAAAATAGAAGGGGGCATAAGATGTCTAAATTTAATCGTATTCATTTGGTGGTACTGGATTCTGTAGGAATCGGTGCTGCACCAGATGCTAATAACTTTGTCAATGCAGGGGTTCCAGATGGAGCTTCTGACACACTGGGACACATTTCAAAAACAGTTGGTTTGAATGTCCCAAACATGGCTAAAATCGGTCTAGGAAATATTCCTCGCGAAACGCCTTTGAAGACTGTAGCAGCTGAAAGCAATCCAACAGGATATGCGACGAAATTGGAAGAAGTATCTCTTGGTAAGGATACCATGACTGGTCACTGGGAAATCATGGGACTCAACATTACGGAGCCTTTCGATACTTTCTGGAACGGATTCCCAGAAGAAATCCTGACAAAAATCGAAGAATTTTCAGGACGCAAGGTTATTCGTGAAGCTAACAAACCTTACTCAGGAACAGCTGTTATCGATGATTTTGGACCACGTCAGATGGAAACTGGAGAGTTGATTATCTATACTTCAGCTGACCCAGTCTTGCAAATTGCTGCCCACGAAGACATCATTCCTCTTGATGAATTGTACCGTATCTGTGAATACGCTCGTTCGATTACCCTTGAGCGCCCTGCCCTTCTAGGTCGTATCATTGCTCGCCCTTATGTAGGTGAACCAGGTAACTTCACTCGTACGGCAAACCGTCGTGACTTGGCGGTATCTCCATTTGCCCCAACTGTTTTGGATAAATTGAACGAAGCTGGTATCGATACTTATGCTGTTGGTAAAATCAATGATATCTTTAACGGTGCTGGTATTAACCATGATATGGGTCACAACAAGTCAAACAGCCACGGAATTGATACATTATTGAAGACCATGGGACTTGCTGAATTTGAAAAAGGATTCTCCTTCACAAACTTGGTTGACTTTGATGCCCTTTATGGACACCGTCGTAATGCTCATGGCTACCGTGATTGCTTGCATGAGTTTGATGAACGCTTGCCTGAAATTATCGCAGCTATGAGAGAGGATGACCTTCTCTTGATTACTGCGGACCATGGAAATGACCCAACGTATGCAGGAACAGACCACACTCGTGAATATATTCCATTGTTGGCCTACAGCCCTGCCTTTAAAGGCAATGGTGTCATTCCAGTAGGACATTTCGCAGATATTTCAGCGACTGTTGCCGATAACTTTGGTGTGGAAACTGCCATGATTGGGGAAAGTTTCTTAGATAAATTGGTATAAGATGACTCGCTATGCTTTGCTGGTGAGAGGCATCAATGTTGGTGGCAAGAATAAGGTCGTCATGGCGGAGCTTCGTCAAGAATTAACAAACTTGGGACTGGAAAAGGTTGAGAGCTACATCAACAGTGGCAATGTTTTCTTTACTTCGACAGGGCTAAAAGCCCAATTGATTGAAAAATTAGAGACTTTCTTTGAAGCCCATTATCCATTTATTCAGAGCTTTTCTTTACTGAGTCAGGAAGACTATGAAGCAGAAGTGGAAAATCTCCCAGCTTGGTGGACCAAAGATTTGGCACGAAAAGATGTCCTCTTCTACACGGAGGGTTTGGATGTGGACCAAGTCATTGAGAAAGTAGGCGGTTTGAAACTGGAAGATGAAGTTCTACATTTTGGAAGACTTGGGATTTTTTGGGGGAAATTCTCTGAAGAATCCTACTCTAAGACTGCCTATCACAAGTACTTGCTCAAGATGCCTTTCTATCGCCACATTACTATTCGTAATGCTAAAACCTTTGACAAAATTGGTCAAATGCTAAAAAAATAATAAAGGAGACACACAATGACATTTTTAGACAAAATCAATGAAACAGCTGCTTTCCTGAAAGACAAGGGAATCCAAGCGCCTGAGTTCGGTCTAATCCTTGGGTCAGGACTTGGAGAATTGGCAGAAGAAATCGAAAATCCAGTTGTAGTAGACTATGCTGAGATTCCAAACTGGGGCCGCTCTACAGTAGTCGGTCACGCTGGTAAATTGGTATATGGTGAACTTGCAGGTCGCAAGGTCTTGGCTCTTCAAGGTCGCTTCCATTTTTACGAAGGCAATCCTCTGGAAGTTGTGACTTTCCCAGTACGTGTCATGAAAGTTCTTGGATGTGAAGGTGTCATTGTGACCAATGCAGCTGGTGGTATTGGTTATGGCCCTGGTACTTTGATGGCAATCTCAGACCATATCAACATGACAGGGCAAAATCCATTGATGGGTGAAAACTTGGATGATTTTGGTCCACGTTTCCCTGATATGTCTAAAGCCTACACACCAGAATACCGTGCTACTGCCCATGAAGTGGCTAAAAAACTTAATATCAAGCTTGATGAAGGTGTCTATATCGGTGTAACTGGTCCAACTTATGAAACACCAGCAGAAATTCGTGCCTATAAGACATTGGGAGCAGATGCAGTTGGTATGTCTACGGTTCCTGAAGTTATTGTGGCAGCCCACTCAGGTTTGAAAGTTCTAGGAATTTCATGTATTACTAACTTTGCAGCTGGATTCCAAGAAGAACTCAACCACGAAGAAGTTGTAGAAGTGACTGAACGTGTCAAAGGTGATTTCAAAGGCTTGCTTAAAGCGATTCTTGCAGAATTGTAAGAAAAAAGATTTAAAAGGGGGGATGTCTCTGTCTTTTCAGGATTGACTGCCTATCCGGATTAAAGAAGAAACAGAGGAATACTATGAACTTCTTCCTGTTCTTATAAATGAAAGAAGCGGAAGAATAGGTATGTTTGATCTGATAGCCAGCATTGTGAAAGACAAGATTCTAGGATACTAGCATTAGCTTCCTAGCCAAGCAGACTAGGATGATAAGAAGAGATAAGAATGAATTTACTTTCTGAATTTCTCAGTCTTATCATATATATAGCACAATGAGATTTAGTTTGAGTCTGCTTACAAATAAACGAAAAGAAAGATAAGAAATAATGAAAATTGGTCAACGAATTATGCGCTTTGGCATAAAAAAATTAAGTATCGGAGTTGTATCTGTTGCAGTCGGCTTCGCATTTCTAGCTCCAGCTGGAATTTCAGCCAATGAACTAAAGCAAGATGTAACATCTGAAGTGGCAACAAGAGTGCTAGATTCTAAGGAGGAATTGAGAGAACCGGAAAATAATGCTCCAAAACTAGAAACTCCTCTTAGAGAGGAGCCAAGACTAGCTCCTCAACCTCTTCCGGAAGCAAGTGAAGTTCTTGAAAACAAAAGGGAAGAGTCAAAAGTAGAGATAACAGAGCCTGTTCAAGACTCACCTATTCTTGCTCCTGACCAAGAAACTAAAGAAGAAGTTGTGACAGAAAAACCAACAAATACTCGTTCTCTAACCGCAGAAGATTTGGTGAAGATTTCCAAGGGGGAATTGCATTTAGAAAATGATTTGATTGATGAATCTCTCTATGGTGAAAAAGTTCTTGATTTGGAAGGGGATGATGACCAAGATGGCATCAAAAACAAAGATGAACTTTATGTTTACAACAAAGATGGTAAGGATTATCTAGGATATAACAGTCATCCCTTGCTAGCAGACAGTGATGGGGATGGTTTGGCAGATGGAGAAGATGACAATAAGAAAGAATGGTATGTCACAGACCGTGATTCTCTTCTCTTTATGGAGTTAGCCTATCGAGACGATGATTATATTGAGAAAATTTTAGATCATAAGAATCCTTTCCCGAGTCTCTATCTTGACCGTCAAGAATACAAACTCATGCACAATGAATTGGCTCCTTTCTGGAAAATGAAAAAAGCCTACCATACAGAGAGTGGCTTGGATGCTTTCTTATTTGAGACCAAGAGCGACCTTCCTTATCTCAAAGATGGAACGGTGCACATGTTAGCTATTCGTGGAACGCGAGTTAATGACGCCAAGGACTTAAGTGCAGATTTGGTTTTATTAGGTGGGAATAAACCAGCTCAAGCGGATGATATCCGCAAGGTTGTTGGGGAATTAGCCAAGGATACAAGTATTACCAAGTTGTATATGACAGGTCATTCTCTTGGAGGCTACCTAGCTCAGATTGCAGCAGTTGAAGCTTACCAAAAATATCCTGATTTTTATAACCATGTATTACGGAAAGTGACGACTTTCAGTGCTCCTAAAGTGATTACTTCCAGAACTGTTTGGAATGCTAAGAATGGTTTCTGGGATGTTGGTTTGGAAAGCCGTAAATTAGCTGTTAGCGGAAAAATTAAGCATTATGTGGTTGATAATGATAATGTTGTGACTCCCTTGATTCATAACGATCGTGATATTGTTACATTTACAGGTAATTCACGCTTTAAACACCGTTCTCGTGGCTATTTTGAAAGTAGAATGAATGATATTCCTAACTTTAATATTGGTAAACGAGCTACCTTGGATAAACATGGTTATCGTGATCCGAAATTGGATAAAGTGCGATTCTTTAAGAAACAGGCTCTGCCCCAATCTTCTAGTCAACCAAGCGCTGAACCAATGGAAAATATTGCCTTAGGAAAACAGGTTACTCAAAGTTCGACAGCTTTCGGAGGAGATGCTAGAAGAGCTGTGGATGGCAAAGTTGATGGTAACTATGGTCACAATTCTGTCACTCATACCAACTTCCAATCTAAACCTTGGTGGCAAGTAGATTTGGCTAAAGAAGAAACCATTCGCCAAATCAATATTTACAACCGAACAGACACTGCCCAGGATAGATTGGCAAACTTTGATGTCATTCTTTTAGACAGTTCTGGTAAAGAAATTGAGAGAAAACGCATAACATCTCTTAAAGATGTGTCGGCACAAATTGCGATTAACCATAAAAAAGCGCGCTATGTTCGGATTGAGCTAGAAGGCTATAATGCCCTCAGTCTTGCAGAAGTTCAAGTATATCGTGCTGAGAATATCGCTTGGAAAAAACAAGCTAAGCAAAGTTCTACTGATTTTGGAGGAGATGCTAGTCGTGCCTTGGATGGCAATACCAATAGTAGTTATAGCCAGCAATCAATTACCCATACAAAATTTGAAAATCAACCTTGGTGGGAAGTTGATTTAGATCGTACAGAACAGGTAGGACTTGTTCGCCTTCATAACCGTGGGGATGGAGAACTTTCTAAACGTCTGTCAGACTTTGATGTGATTTTGTATGATGAAAAAGGAACAGAAGTTGCTAGACAGTATGTTTCTAAACTTGACGGAACGAGCTTGGATGTTCAATTAAATGGGAAATTGGGACGCCGTGTTCGTGTGCAACTACGTAAGAACAATCAAGCCCTCAGTCTTGCAGAAGTAGAAGTTTTCCGCTTTATAGCTACGAATGGTGAGACGGCGACACAAATTTCTAAGCCAGTTCAACCAATCAGTCAGACTCCTGCAAAAGACAAAACATTAACAATTCAACATAGTGGAGCTTACATTGCCCGCTACTCTATAACTTGGGAAGAAGTTACAGTAGATAAAGATGGAAACCAAGTTGTTCGTAGTCGTTCTTGGGAAGGAAACGGTCGCAACCAGACTGCAGGATTTGTCCTCAACCTCCCAATCAAAGAAAATATGAGAAATCTGCGAATTAAGATTGAAAAGAGAACAGGTCTTATCTGGAATAGATGGCAAACAATCTATGAAAACAGACCTCTCCTTGCCCAACCACATCGAAAAATCACTCATTGGGGAACAACATTAAATTCTAAGATTTCTGATGACGATGTCTTGTAATCTGATGATACAATGACAGTTAGATGATTTAGTCTATAAGAGAAGAACTACCTGGGTTTGCATGGAACTCAGGTAGCTCTCTGTGAAAGAACAAAATTAATACTCAATGAAAATCAAAGAGCAAACTAGGAAACTAGCCGCAGGCTGCTCAAAGCACTACTTTGAGGTTGTAGATATAACTGACGAAGTCAGCTCAAAACACTGTTTTGAGGTTGTGGATATAACTGACGAAGTCAGTAACCATATATACGGCAAGGCGACGTTGACGTGGTTTGAAGAGATTTTCGAAGAGTATAAACAGAAAGGTAGAGCGCGTGTTCTAATTTGAACACGAGTAGCAATTCGTACCTATAAGATGCTTGGAACAGATGTGGTCGGAATGTCAACTGCTCCTGAAGTTATTGTTGTAGCCTACTCAGGTTTGAAACTTCTAGGAATTTTATGTATTACTAATTATACTACTTGTTTCAAAGAAGAGATTAACCACGAAGAGGTTATAGAAGTGACTGAGTGTGTTAAAGGTGATTTTAAAGGCTTACTGAAAGCCGTTTTTGCTGAATTATTACTATGTTAAAAGAATTGAGGAGTATTTTTCAGAAAATCCCTTATAATCTTAAATTATTCCTAGCAGTCATTTTGCAAGGAATAGTTTCAGGTTTATCTGGTATTTTTCTACATTATCTTTTAAAGATGATAGAGGGGATAGCTTTTGGTCAATCAGAGCATCAAACTGTATTCTTGACAGATGGAGTTTCCTCGTCGCGGATAGGATTAAGTTTAATAATCGTGGGTGTCAGCTCATCCTTGGTCTGGTATTACTTGCAAAAAAAATCACAGATTTTTTCCATTAAAGCACAGATGAAGGATGAGACTTCACAATACAAACTTCATTTTTTAAAACAGCTATTTCATTCAATTTGGCAGATTATTGCAGTTGGAGGGGGAGCACCTATTGGTAAAGAAGCTGCGCCACGAGAGATTGGAACTCTATTTGCAGGACCAATTGGAAAAATATGTTCTCTCTCTAAGAAGGATCAAATCTTTCTCCTTGCTTGTGGTGCGGGTGCTGGTTTAGCAGCTGTCTATCAGGTTCCATTAACAAGTGTCTTCTTTGTTTTTGAAACTCTAGGAATTGCTCTATCTATTAAACGAGTTGTCTTAGTCGGTTTGACTACCTATGTATCAACCTATACAGCAGGCTTGATTATTTCAGATCATGCTCTCTACAAGATTCCAGCCATCGCATGGTCATTAAAGGAAATGTGGATTATTCCCTTATTACTTCTTTTCTTAACCCCACTAGCTTGGCTTTTTGGTCGCTTAAGTAAAGAAGTGTCTTCAAACAGGATAAAAGATAAACGAGTACTTCTCACATTGCCTACAGCTTTTCTTTTTCTTGCTGGGTTGGCAAGTTATTTTCCACATCTACTTGGAAATGGACGTATGATGGCTCAGGAAGTATTGAATGGTAGCAATGGCAAAACAGTATTCCTCTTGTTTATCCTAAAAGCATTGGTCGTTCTTATTACTCTGTGGGCAGGGGCCTATGGTGGTACACTTACGCCATCTTTTGCCTTGGGGATGGCTGGAGCTGCTCTCTTTGGAATGATTCTAGGTGGGGATAGCCAGCCAAGCATTTTGCTTTTGGGATCGGTTTGCTTTTTATCTGTGACCTTGAGGGCGCCCATTTCTGCAACCGGATTAGTTATAGGTTTCACTGGGCTAGGTATAGATTCTCTTCCGTATCTCTTAGTAACAGCGGTTTTAGCTTATGAATTTGCAAAAATGTTAGACCGCTTTCCTTGGGCTAGCATACTGTGTCAGAAGTCAAAGAATAAAGTAATTAGATAGGAAATGCTCATTTCTTCTAGTCAATGATTTGATTTAAAAGATTAAAAACTATTGTCAATTTATCAATAACCGTTTGAAATAAAAATGAAGTAGGCCTATTGGAGTCATAGTTGAATCCGATTTTTCCTAGCTATGAAATATAAAAAAGAAAGGTAGAGCGCGTGTTTTGATTTGAACACGAGCGGAAAACTTTTCTAAAAACTCAGAAGAGAAGGGGAGTTCGGGTTTGAATTGAAGCCGTTCTAATCTTCTCAATATCATCAAAATTAAGAAAGAAAGGAATTGAACCCACCCTAAAAGCAGTGGGAAAAAGATAGTTGGTCTAGCGAGCATCGCTCACTGCACCCAACTCCTATTTTCCCTTTGCTTTTTGACGGGTTTGGTATCTTTCTGATTATAAATTTTAGAATAAAGAAAGGATGGGTTAACTGTATTCATTGAACTGAATACGGGCGGAGAACTATGTAAAAAAGATAAACTGTCTAGCATCTGAGATGCGTCGTCAGTTTCCTATTTTTACTTTGTTCTCTGTCGCCCTTTATATCTTAACTATGTCTATCCATATTGCTGCTCAGCAGGGTGAAATTGCTGATAAAATTCTTCTTCCTGGGGATCCTCTTCGTGCTAAGTTTATTGCGGAGAATTTCCTTGAAGATGCTGTTTGTTTTAACGAAGTGCGTAACATGTTTGGTTACACTGGTACTTACAAGGGTCACCGTGTATCTGTTATGGGAACTGGGATGGGAATGCCATCTATTTCGATTTATGCGCGTGAGTTGATTGTTGATTACGGCGTGAAAAAATTGATTCGTGTTGGAACTGCTGGTTCTTTGAATGAAGAAGTTCACGTCCGTGAATTAGTTTTGGCGCAGGCGGCTGCAACCAACTCAAACATCGTTCGTAATGACTGGCCACAGTACGATTTTCCACAAATTGCTAGCTTTGATTTGCTTGATAAAGCCTACCATATCGCCAAAAAACTTGGTATGACTACTCACGTTGGGAACGTTTTGTCATCTGATGTCTTTTACTCAAATTACTTTGAAAAGAATATCGAGCTTGGTAAATGGGGAGTCAAGGCTGTGGAAATGGAAGCAGCAGCCCTTTACTATCTGGCAGCCCAACACCATGTTGACACGCTTGCCATCATGACTATTTCTGATAGTTTGGTCAATCCAGATGAAGATACAACTGCAGAAGAACGCCAAAATACCTTCACCGATATGATGAAGGTTGGATTAGAAACCTTGATTGCAGAATAATTATAGCCAAAAAAGGAAGCCCTTCTTTATGAATTGGAGGACTTCCTTTTCTTATCTAGAAATTGATCTAGTTCTTTCTGATTTCGAAGGATAGTGACTTTATGTGAATATTCTTGGCAAAGTTTTTGGTAATTTTCTTTTTGAGTTTTGCTACGCCCATCCCAGAGAATCCATCGGATAAACTCCCAATTAAATTGTTCTTGACAACCAGCTGCCATACTTTCTCTGACCTTGCCTAGGTATTTGAGGTATCGTTTAAAGGCTCGAAAGAGACAGGTCAATGGCGAAAAATTAAGAAAGATAATTTGGTCAGCTTCTTGTATTCTTTCCTCGTAATAGCACCAAGAATAATTCCCATCGATAACCCAAGATTCATGCTTTGTGAGAAAGTTTTTCATCTCGGTCAACATCCATTCGCGATCACTGTCTTGCCAACCAGGTTGAAATTGGAGTGTGTCCATGTGAAGTTTTGGGATGGAGTAGTAGTGAGACAACTTTTCTGCTAGCGTTGACTTACCTGCACCAGAATATCCGATAATTGCGATTTTCATTTTCTACCCTTTCCTATTTGGAGACAAAAAAACAGCCTCTATGGACTGTTTCTTATTTAGCAAGTTTAGCTGAAAGACGAGCTTTGTCGCGGCTTGCTTTGTTTTTGTGAATCAAACCTTTAGTTTCTGCTTTATCGATAGCTGAGCTAGCAGCACGGAAAAGTTCTTCAGATGGGTTTGCTTCGAAAGCTTTGATAGCAGTACGCATAGCTGATTTTTGAGCTGAGTTCTTTTCGTTTTGTTTAACGTTCAATTCAGCGCGTTTGATAGCTGATTTAATGTTTGCCAATGTTCTTACCTCCATATTTACTAACTATACCATTATATCTGAAAACTTACGTTTTGACAAGGGAAAATTACTTTTTTAAGTAAATTTCATCGATTTCATGGTTCTTTGTTTTATGAAGAATCACTTCTGCACGATTTCTAGTTGGTTCAATATAATTTTGTAGATTTGTGAGATTGATACTGGTCCAGACCTGATGGGCAAAGGATTCCACTTCCCCAATCGGCATTTGTGTAAAACGATAATAGTAGCTATCAGGGTCGTTTTGGGCTAGGCTCAGCATCTTCAAGAAACGGTCCAGATACCAACTCTCGATGTCATTCACTGCAGCATCAACATAGATGGAAAAGTCAAAGAAGTCAGTAATGTAGAGACGATCGTTTTGTGGATTTTGAAAGACATTGATTCCCTCAACAATTACAAAATCAGCAGCTTTGACACTTTGTTTCTCTTCGGGTACGATGTCGTAAACTTCATGAGAATAGACAGGAATATCCACATCTTGACCATTTTTGATGCGGTCCAAGAAGTTGAGAAGAGCCTCCATATCATAGCTTTCAGGAAATCCCTTGCGATTTAAAATCCCCTGCTCAATCAATGTCTGATTGGGATAGAGAAAACCATCAGTTGTAACCAACTCAACCGTAGCATCTGTAAACGTACGGGACAGTAGGATTTGAAGTAGGCGACTGGTTGTTGATTTTCCAACAGCAACACTCCCAGAAACCCCAATAATAAAAGGCTGGGCTTTGCTTTCACGTTGGAGGAAAATTCCTTTTGAAAAGGCTAAATCTTCCTTAGTTCGCTTGTAAATCTGAATCAGATGAGCCAAGGGGAGATAGATATCTGTAACGTCTTGAAGACTGATTTGGTCATTAAAACTCTTGATAGATTCCAATTCTTCTTCTGTCAAAGGAGGTGTTGTCTTTCGATGTAAAGATTGCCAAGTCTGGCGGCTGATTTTTTCAAAATGTAAAAATTCGTTGGTCATTTGTTTTCCCCTAGATATTTTGTCTATCATACCATAAAAAGTTAAAAAAATAAAGCGGTTTCTTGAATGTGGTAAGTCAATAGTATATAATATAAGTAGATAGAGGATGAACAATTTATACTCAATGAAAATCAAAGAGCAAACTAGGAAGCTAGTCGCAGGTTGCTCAAAACAGTGTTTTGAGGTTGTGGATAGAACTGGCGAAGTCAGTAACCATAGCTACGGTAAGGCGACTTTGACGTGGTTTGAAGAGATTTTCGAAGAGTATTATTGATGAAATAGGAGATAGATTCTACTGATTTGTAAGCTTATAAAGGGGGCTTTTTAGTTCACAACTTATAGGAGGTGTACTATGAAAATCTTAAAACGTTACATATTGGAACTCTGTTTTATTTTAAGTTTTGCACTACCTTTTTTAAAAGGAGCCAATGCGGATAATGGTAGACGTTTTGTGGAAACCTATTACGGTTTTACTTTTTTGATGGAACATGCCATTGTAACAGCTGTCTTTATCTGTTCGCTCTTGATTGCTTTCTTCCTAAAAAAACGGTGGACGAAATGGCTTGCTGCTGGTAGTTATTTCTTTTTAGTTCTATGGATTGCTACAGAGGGTTATTTCTTCCGCATGTCACTAGAAGATTTGATACGACTTTGGACAAGTTTGGAATTCCTGACAAAAACGTATCAGTTGGGCTTTTATCTAAACATTTTGTTGGGAATTTTGTTGATGATTAAGCATTTGAAGGTTAAGCAATAGGAATCAAAATGCGCTTGATTATAGACAATAAATTTGTTGTTTTATCATGGCAATGATAGCTGTAGTCCTGGATGGAATACAATTCGCTTATAAAAGTTGAAAGAGATTGGAGGGGAGCTATTGTAAAGCAACTTCCTTCAATCTTTTTGTCTCATTCTGGATATGTAAACGGTTTACAATTCGATCCAAAATATGATAGAATAGGGTTATGAGTAAGATGTATTATGCAGAAAATCCTGACGCTGCTCACGACATACATGAGTTGCGAGTAGAATTGTTGGGAGAAAAAATGACCTTTCTGACGGATGCGGGTGTTTTTAGCAAGAAAATGATTGACTTTGGAAGTCAACTCTTGCTCAAGTGTCTTGAGGTCAACCAAGGAGAGACAGTCCTTGATGTTGGCTGTGGTTATGGACCTTTGGGTTTGTCCTTAGTCAAGGTTTATGGAGTTCAGGCGACCATGGTCGATATCAATAATCGTGCCTTGGGTTTGGCGCGACAAAATGCTGAACGAAATAAAGTAGAAGCGACGATTTTCCAGTCCAACATCTATGAACAAGTTGAAGGTACATTTGACCATGTCATTTCCAATCCCCCTATCCGTGCAGGCAAGCAAGTGGTTCATGAAATCATTGAGAAAAGCAAAGATTTTTTGGAAACTAGTGGAGATTTGACCATCGTCATCCAGAAAAAACAAGGAGCTCCAAGTGCCAAGTCTAAGATGGAAGATGTCTTTGGCAATTGTGAAATCCTTAAAAAAGACAAGGGATACTATATCCTTAGAAGTGTGAAAGAATGAGAGCAGTTGATTTAATCCAAAAAAAACGAGACGGTCAAGAATTGACTTCGAGTGAAATTGAATGGCTAGTTGAAGGCTATGTGTCAGGAACTGTTCCTGATTATCAGATGTCTGCCTTTGCTATGGCTGTCTATTTCAAAGGAATGACGACACGAGAAATATCTGATTTGACCATGAGAATGGTTCATACAGGGCAAGAGTTTGATTTATCCGCTATTGATGGGGTTAAGGTTGACAAGCATTCTACTGGGGGTGTTGGTGATAAGGTAACCTTGATTTTGGCTCCCCTTGTTGCTAGTTTTGGTGTGCCTGTGGCAAAAATGAGTGGTCGTGGTCTCGGCCATACGGGCGGTACGATTGATAAATTGGAGTCCATTAAGGGCTATCAAGTGGAACGCAGTCAAGAGGATTTTATTCGTCAGGTTCAGGATATTGGAGTATCTGTCATTGGGCAATCAGACCAGCTGGTTAAAGCGGATAAGCTTCTCTACGCCCTCCGTGATGTGACCGCAACTGTCGACACAATTCCTTTGATTGCGAGTTCGGTGATGAGCAAGAAAATCGCGGCAGGAGCGGATGCTATTTTGCTAGACGTAACTGTCGGTGAGGGTGCCTTCATGAAAACGGTTGATGAGGCGCGTGAGTTGGCTCAAACCATGGTGGATTTAGGGAAAGCAGTAGGCCGTAAAACAGTTGCAGTCATTACGGATATGAGTCAGCCTTTGGGACGAGCGATTGGAAATCGTCTGGAAATTCTTGAAGCATTGGAGATTTTACAAGGTCAAGGCCGTCAGGATATTACCCACTTTATTTGTGAATTGGCTCAAATTATGCTTGGCCTGGCAAATGTTAATAAGACAGTTGAAGAAGTTCGTCAACATCTTGAAAATGGTCACGCACTGGCTAAGTTTGAGGAAATGGTCCAAGCCCAAGGTGGGGACTTGGAAGACCTCTACCGTCCTGTAAATGTAGCTCATGTGGTGGAAATTCCTGCTCAGGAAATGGGTGTCATTTCAGCTCTTCCAGCTATGGAATTTGGGCTTTATGCCATGAGACTAGGTGCTGGTCGTGCAGTCAAGACTGATGACTTGGACTATGAAACAGGAATTGTTTTTGAAAAGAAAATTGGAGATTCCGTTCAAAAGGGAGAAATTGTTGCAAAAGTATACACAAATGGAAAAATTTCTCCTCAGCTAGTTACAGATTTTCAAAAATATGTTAAAATAAATGATAGGGTGCAAAGTTTACGAGAAATTATAGAAATTATCTCATAAACCGCAGGAGAATCCGAATATGAAATTAAATAAATATATCGATCATACGCTTTTAAAACAAGATGCAACAGAAAATCAAATTGATTGTTTGTTGTCTGAGGCTAGGGAGTATGATTTTGCCAGTGTTTGCGTTAATCCGACCTGGGTTGAACATGCCAAAAAAGGGCTTGAAGGCACAGATGTCAAGGTCTGCACAGTAGTAGGTTTCCCTTTGGGGGCAACAACTTCAACTGTGAAAGCTTTTGAGACAAAAGAAGCTATCCAAAATGGTGCAGATGAGATTGATATGGTGATCAATGTTGGGGCTCTCAAATCAGGTAATTTAGCCTTGGTTGAATCGGACATCCGTGCTGTTGTAGAAGCAAGTGGTGACAAGTTAGTGAAAGTCATTATTGAAGCTTGCCTTCTGACAGATCAAGAAAAAGTTGTGGCTTGTCAATTAGCCCAAAAAGCAGGAGCTGATTTTGTTAAAACATCTACTGGCTTTTCAACTGGTGGCGCTACGATAGCAGATGTTCAATTGATGCGTGAAACAGTTGGGCCTGATATGGGTGTCAAGGCTGCTGGTGGAGCTCGTTCTTATGAGGTTGCTCTTGCCTTTGTCGAAGCAGGTGCGACCCGTATCGGAACGTCAGCTGGAGTAGCAATTCTAAAAGGAGAATTGGCAGATGGCGACTACTGAGTTGATTGAACTGGCAATTGAAACCAGCAAGAAAGCCTATGTCCCCTATTCTCACTTTCCTATCGGAGCAGTTTTAGTAGCCAAAGACGGAAGTGTTTACACGGGAGTGAATATCGAAAATGCTAGCTATCCTTTGACCAATTGCGGTGAGAGAACAGCCATTTTTAAGGCTGTATCTGAAGGGCAAAGAGAATTTTCAGAGCTGATTGTTTATGGTCAAACTGAAAAACCGATTTCACCATGTGGTGCTTGTCGCCAAGTAATGGTCGAATTTTTTGAACAAGATCTAAAAGTGACCTTAGTCGCAAAAGATAAATCGACGGTCGAGATGACGGTCGGGGAATTACTTCCATACTCTTTTACAGACTTAAATTAGTCTGAGTCGCTCTCTGAGTGGCACGGTCCTTGTGGCCAACCAATCCATACTTGCAACATCGTTGCACATCTTATTTAGGAGGTTCAGTAATGAACAAGAAACAATGGCTAGGTCTTGGCCTAGTAGCAGTGGCAGCAGTTGGACTTGCTGCATGTGGTAACCGCTCTTCTCGTAAGGCAGATTCATCTTCTGATGTGAAGACAAAAGCAGCAATCGTCACTGATACTGGTGGTGTTGATGACAAATCATTCAACCAATCAGCTTGGGAAGGTTTGCAGGCTTGGGGTAAAGAACACAATCTTGCAAAAGATAAAGGTTTCACTTACTTCCAATCAACAAGTCAAGCTGACTACGCTAACAACTTGCAACAAGCGGCTGGAAGTTACAACCTAATCTTCGGTGTTGGTTTTGCCCTTCACAATGCGGTTGAAGAAGCAGCTAAAGAACATTCTGACTTGAACTATGTCTTGATTGATGATGTGATTAAAGATCAAAAGAATGTTGCGAGCGTAACTTTCGCTGATAATGAGTCAGGTTACCTTGCAGGTGTAGCTGCAGCAAAAACAACTAAAACAAAACAAGTTGGTTTTGTAGGTGGGCAGGAGTCAGAAGTTATCTCTCGTTTTGAAGCAGGATTCAAGGCTGGTGTTGCGTCAGTAGACCCATCTATCAAAGTCCAAGTTGACTATGCTGGTTCATTTGGTGATGCTGCGAAAGGTAAAACAATTGCAGCCGCACAATACGCAGCCGGTGCAGATATTGTTTACCAAGTAGCTGGTGGTACAGGTGCTGGTGTCTTTGCAGAAGCAAAATCACTCAACGAAAGCCGTCCTGAAAATGAAAAAGTTTGGGTTATCGGTGTTGACCGTGACCAAGAAGCAGAAGGTAAATACACTTCTAAAGATGGCAAAGAATCAAACTTTGTTCTTGCATCTACTTTGAAACAAGTTGGTACAACTGTAAAAGATATTTCTAACAAGGCAGAAAAAGGTGAATTCCCTGGCGGTCAAGTGATCGTTTACTCATTGAAAGATAAAGGGGTTGACTTGGCAGTAACAAACCTTTCAGAAGAAGGTAAAAAAGCTGTCGAAGATGCTAAAGCTAAAATCCTTGATGGAAGCGTAAAAGTTCCTGCAAAATAATGGATGGAAGTCATTTCTTAGGAAGCGGCCATCGGCCGCTTTTTTAAGAGTTGAGACAAAGTCATTTTGTCTCAGTAAAGCTTGCTACTAGAGAAACTAGCAAGTTTTATTGAAATAAAATAAGACTCTGAAAGGAAGAGCACATGGCACACGAAAATGTCATTGAGATGCGTGATATTACCAAGGTGTTTGGTGAATTTGTTGCCAACGACAAAATCAACCTGCACCTACGAAAAGGTGAAATTCATGCACTTTTAGGAGAAAATGGGGCTGGTAAGTCCACGCTCATGAACATGTTAGCAGGCCTTCTTGAACCAACTAGTGGTGAAATCGCGGTCAACGGTCAAGTTGTCAACCTTGACTCCCCATCTAAAGCAGCTGGCTTGGGAATCGGAATGGTTCACCAGCACTTTATGTTGGTAGAGGCTTTCACGGTGGCTGAAAACATTATTTTAGGAAGTGAATTGACTAAAAATGGTGTGCTAGATATCGCTGGAGCTAGCAAAGAAATCAAGGCTCTTTCTGAACGTTATGGCTTAGCTGTGGACCCTTCTGCCAAGGTGGCAGACATCTCGGTTGGAGCTCAACAACGTGTAGAAATTTTAAAAACCCTTTATCGGGGAGCTGATATTCTTATTTTTGACGAACCAACGGCTGTTTTGACTCCATCAGAAATTGAGGAGTTGATGGCTATTATGAAAAATCTTGTTAAAGAAGGAAAATCAATTATCTTGATTACCCACAAGTTGGACGAGATTCGCGCAGTTTCTGACCGAGTTACAGTTATCCGTCGTGGAAAATCAATTGAAACAGTCGAAATTGTAGGAGCTACCAATGCTGATTTGGCAGAAATGATGGTGGGACGTTCTGTTTCCTTTAAAACAGAGAAACAAGCCTCTCAACCAAAAGAAGTGGTCTTGTCAATCAAAGATTTGGTGGTCAATGAAAACCGTGGTGTTCCAGCTGTGAAAAATCTATCCTTGGATGTTCGTGCGGGAGAGATTGTTGGTATTGCGGGGATTGATGGAAATGGTCAGTCTGAACTGATTCAAGCCATTACAGGTCTTCGCAAGGTTGAATCTGGTAGCATTGAGCTAAAAGGAGATTCAATTGTAGGCTTGCATCCACGACAAATTACAGAGCTAAGTGTTGGGCACGTTCCAGAAGACCGTCATCGTGATGGTTTGATTTTAGAAATGATGATTTCTGAAAATATTGCCCTTCAAACCTACTACAAAGAACCACATAGTAAAAATGGAATTTTGAACTATTCAAATATTACTTCTTATGCTAAAAAGCTAATGGAAGAGTTTGATGTTCGTGCTGCCAGTGAATTTGTTCCTGCAGCTGCACTCTCAGGAGGAAATCAACAAAAAGCAATTATTGCTCGTGAAATTGATCGAGATCCTGATCTCCTTATCGTCAGCCAGCCAACTCGTGGTTTGGATGTCGGTGCCATTGAATATATCCACAAGCGCTTGATTGAAGAGCGTGATAATGGCAAGGCTGTCCTTGTTGTCAGCTTTGAATTGGATGAGATTTTAAACGTCTCAGACCGTATTGCCGTTATCCACGATGGTAAGATTCAAGGTATTGTATCACCAGAAACAACCAATAAACAAGAACTTGGTGTCTTGATGGCTGGTGGAAACTTGGGAAAGGAGAAGAGTGATGTCTAAAAAATTACAACAAATTTCGGTTCCCTTGATTTCTGTCTTCCTAGGAATTTTACTCGGAGCCATTGTCATGTGGATCTTCGGTTATGATGCCATCTGGGGCTATGAAGAATTGTTCTACACAGCCTTTGGTAGCCTGCGTGGGATTGGGGAAATCTTCCGTGCTATGGGGCCTTTGGTCTTAATCGGTCTTGGTTTTGCCGTTGCCAGCCGAGCAGGTTTCTTTAACGTTGGACTTCCTGGTCAGGCTTTGGCAGGTTGGATTCTCAGTGGTTGGTTTGCCCTGTCGCATCCAGATATGCCACGTCCCTTGATGATTCTAGCAACTATCGTGATTGCCTTGATTGCTGGTGGGATTGTCGGAGCGATTCCAGGTATTCTGAGAGCCTATCTAGGGACGTCAGAGGTTATTGTAACCATCATGATGAACTACATTGTCTTGTATGTAGGGAATGCCTTTATCCATGCCTTCCCTAAAGACTTCATGCAAAATACAGATTCGACCATTCGTGTTGGGGCTAATGCAACCTACCAGACACCTTGGTTGGCTGAGTTGACTGGTAACTCGCGGATGAATATCGGTATTTTCTTTGCTCTCATTGCCGTTGCAGTCATTTGGTTCATGCTTAAGAAAACGACTCTTGGTTTTGAAATCCGTGCGGTTGGTCTTAATCCACATGCTTCAGAATATGCTGGTATTTCTGCCAAACGGACTATTATCCTATCTATGATTATTTCAGGTGCCTTGGCAGGTCTTGGTGGAGCTGTTGAAGGACTAGGAACCTTCCAGAACGTCTATGTTCAAGGGGCATCATTGGCTGTTGGATTTAACGGGATGGCAGTTAGTCTGCTTGCAGCCAACTCACCAATTGGTATTCTCTTTGCAGCCTTCCTATTTGGTGTTCTCCAAGTTGGAGCTCCTGGTATGAATGCGGCACAGGTACCATCTGAGCTTGTCAGCATTGTAACAGCGTCTATTATCTTCTTTGTCAGTGTTCATTACCTTATCGAACGCTTTGTCAAACCGAAAAAACAAGTTAAAGGAGGTAAGTAAAGATGTCTATTACAACCTTGCTCACCCTCTTGGTGTCTTCTATGCTGATTTACTCAGCACCCCTCATCTTTACAAGTATTGGTGGTGTTTTCTCTGAACGTGGTGGTGTCGTAAACGTCGGCCTTGAAGGAATTATGGTTATGGGTGCCTTTTCTGGAGTTGTCTTTAACCTTGAATTTGCAGAACAATTTGGAGCAGCAACTCCATGGCTATCCTTGCTTGTAGCAGGATTGGTAGGGGGAATCTTTTCTATCATTCACGCAGCTGCGACGGTGCATTTCCGTGCAGACCATGTTGTCAGCGGTACGGTATTGAACTTGATGGCACCTGCCTTGGCTGTTTTCTTAGTTAAAGTTCTTTATAACAAAGGACAAACCGACAACCTAAGTCAAACTTTTGGACGCTTTGACTTCCCAGTCTTAGCTAATATCCCAGTTATCGGAGATATCTTCTTCAAGTCAACTAGTCTGCTTGGTTATCTGGCCATTGCCTTCTCATTCCTTGCTTGGTTTATCCTCTTCAAGACCCGCTTTGGTCTTCGTCTCCGTTCTGTTGGTGAACATCCTCAAGCAGCAGATACTTTGGGAATCAATGTCTACAAGATGAGATATTTAGGGGTTATTATTTCCGGTTTCCTAGGTGGAATTGGCGGAGCGATTTATGCTCAATCCATCTCAGTTAACTTCTCAGTGACAACTATTGTTGGACCTGGATTTATTGCTCTTGCTGCGATGATTTTTGGAAAATGGAATCCAATCGGAGCCATGCTATCTAGTCTCTTCTTTGGACTTTCACAAAGTTTGGCTGTTATCGGTTCTCAATTGCCATTCCTACAAGGTGTGCCAACAGTTTATCTCCAAATCGCACCTTATGTTTTGACAATTCTTGTCTTGGCAGCATTCTTTGGAAAAGCAGTTGCACCAAAAGCAGATGGTATCAACTATATCAAATCAAAATAAGCATACAAAAAACGTCAGTACAAGAATGTACTGACCCCAAAAAGTTAGACAATTAATTTATCCGAAGGATTTAGTTCTGTACTGCACAGGACTAAATCCTTTTAGTTTTACCTTAATTCTCTTGTTGTTGTAATAATCAATATAGTCTACAATAGCTTGTTCCAATTGCTTAAGCGACTGAAATGACTTCTCATAACCGTAAAACATTTCCGATTTCAAAATCCCAAAGAAGGACTCCATCATACCATTGTCTGGGCTGTTACCCTTACGTGACATGGATGCTTGAATTCCCTTCCCCTCTAGAAACTGATGATAAGAATCGTGTTGATATTGCCAGCCTTGGTCACTATGGAGAATCGTATTTTCGTAGTGCTTCTCTGTGAATGCCTGTTCCAACATTGTTTTTACTTGTTCTAAGTTGGGTGAAGTTGAAAGATTATAGGCGATAATTTCGCTATTAAAGCCATCTAAAACTGGTGATAAGTAAAGCTTTTGAGTACTTGCTGGAATGGCAAATTCTGTCACATCTGTGTAGCACTTTTCCATTGTTTTAGAGCCTTCAAATTGACGTTGAATGAGATTCTCTGCCTTCTTGCCAACGTCTCCTTTATGAGAAGAATATTTTCGTTTCTGTCGCATTTTAGCTTGTAAATTGAGTACTTTCATCAAGCGTTGAACTCTTTTATGATTTACCAGATAACCACGATTTCTTAGTTCTAAATGAACCCGACGATAACCATAATTTCCCTTGTGTTCGATAAAAATGGATTGAATTTCAGCTTTAAGCTCTTGGTCCTTATCTGGTTTATCTAGCTGTTTCAAGTGATAGTAGTAGGTCGAACGAGCTAGTTTAATGGCTTTTAGAAGAATATCTAACGAAAACTCAGTCATTAATTCTTGAACAATTTCTGTCTTTCTTCTTTCTCTTTTTCCTCCTTCAATCGGAGTTCTCTTAACTTTTTTAGGATAGCATTCTCCGCTCTCAGGTACTCATTTTCTGCTTGAAGACGTTCTAATTCTGTCCTCTCTTCAGGTCTCTTTTTTGGCTTACGTCCCATTTTAGGTACTCTCCCTCGTACGACTTGGGAGGCCGTATTCAAGAGAAACTCTATCTTTAGTCCAGCCTTCATGTAAGACTTTATTAATCATTTCTTGTTTTAAATCAGGAGAATAGTAACGATTTTTTCCTTTTTTGACGAACTCTATTCCGTAACGATCAATCAATTTAATCATATACCTAATATTAGAATTGTTTATCCCAAATTTATTTGAAAGCTTCTCCAAGCTATATCCTTGTTTTCTAAGTTCATAGATCTGAACTTTATCATCATAAGTTAATTTCATAATAAAAACACCCCAAAAGTTAGATTTTTTCTGTCTAACTTTTGGGGTGCAGTTCAGAACTGGCGTTTATTTTTTAGAATTTTGATGGGTTAAGTTTAATCCCCAAGGAACAAGATTTTCAGTCTTATTCTGGATACGTGTGATATTATCCTTATGCCGAATGATAATCAAACTAGCCAGTGCTAGGATAATAGCGATGAATAGAGGATCATAATTGCTCAGGATAAAACCAAAAAGTGGAAAGAGTAGAACTCCGATGACAGCCGCGATAGATGCTGTGACACTAGACAGTGAAATCATACTACCTAGATAGAGGGTTCCAAAGAAAACAACCGCAAGGTAGAGGCAGAAGACAGGAGCAAATCCGAAAATCACTCCAGCGCTAGTTGCGACAGCCTTGCCACCCTTAAATCCTGCAAAGATAGGAAAGGTATGGCCAATAACAGCCAAAAGTCCAAAGATGAGAGGCGAAACGCCTTGCAGATGAAAAATAATTGGAAGAAGCGTTGCTAGGGTTCCTTTGAAAAAATCAATCACAAAGGTTGCCATACCAGCTTTCTTACCTAAAATGCGGAAGGTATTAGTCGTTCCAGTGTTACCAGAACCATGCTCGCGCAGATTGATTTGAAAGAATACTTGTCCAATCCAGAGACCAGACGGAATCGAACCCAGCAGATAGGCTAGGATTAATAAAACTATTGTAATCATACTCCTATTATATCATGAAATGGAGAAGAAAGGCAGAGAATCTCTGCTGAAATTGTTACATCGGAGAAAGAAAAATTTTGCAAAATCCTTGGAAAACCTGTAGAATAGTAAAGATGAACGAATAGGAGGTTCCTTGTGTCAAAAAAGGAAATCAATATTAACAATTATAATGATGATGCCATTCAGGTGCTAGAAGGGTTGGATGCGGTTCGAAAACGTCCAGGGATGTATATCGGATCGACCGATGGCGCTGGGCTCCACCACCTAGTTTGGGAAATCGTCGATAATGCTGTCGATGAGGCCTTGTCTGGATTTGGTGACCGTATTGATGTGACCATCAATAAAGATGGGAGTTTAACGGTTCAAGACCATGGTCGTGGGATGCCGACTGGTATGCACGCTATGGGAATTCCAACTGTTGAAGTTATCTTTACCATTCTTCATGCCGGAGGAAAATTCGGTCAGGGTGGCTACAAGACATCTGGTGGTCTCCACGGGGTGGGTTCTTCCGTTGTTAACGCTCTTTCAAGTTGGCTGGAAGTTGAAATCACCCGTGATGGCGCAGTTTACAAGCAACGTTTTGAAAATGGTGGAAAACCTGTCACAACCTTGAAGAAAATTGGTACAGCACCCAAGTCTAAGACAGGTACCAAGGTTACTTTTATGCCTGACGCGACTATCTTTTCTACGACAGATTTCAAGTACAATACCATTTCAGAGCGTCTTAATGAATCAGCCTTTCTCTTGAAAAATGTGACCTTGTCTCTGACTGATAAACGAACAGACGAAGCGATTGAATTCCACTATGAGAATGGGGTACAAGACTTTGTTTCTTATTTGAACGAAGACAAGGAAACCTTGACGCCAGTTCTTTACTTTGAAGGGGAAGACAATGGCTTCCAAGTAGAAGTAGCTCTTCAATACAATGATGGATTTTCAGATAACATCCTATCCTTTGTCAATAACGTTCGTACCAAGGACGGTGGAACACATGAGACTGGACTTAAGTCTGCCATTACTAAGGTCATGAATGACTACGCGCGTAAGACAGGTCTTCTCAAGGAAAAAGATAAGAACCTAGAAGGTTCAGACTATCGTGAGGGACTAGCAGCTGTTCTTTCTATTCTTGTTCCTGAAGAACACCTTCAGTTTGAAGGTCAGACTAAGGATAAACTTGGAAGTCCTCTAGCTCGTCCGGTTGTGGATGGAATTGTAGCTGATAAGTTGACTTTCTTCCTTATGGAAAATGGGGAACTAGCTTCAAATCTTATTCGCAAAGCCATCAAGTCCCGTGATGCTCGTGAAGCAGCACGTAAGGCGCGTGATGAGAGCCGAAATGGTAAGAAGAACAAGAAAGACAAGGGCTTATTGTCTGGGAAATTGACCCCAGCCCAATCTAAAAATCCTGCTAAGAATGAACTCTATCTAGTCGAAGGGGACTCTGCCGGCGGTTCGGCCAAACAAGGCCGTGACCGCAAGTTCCAGGCAATTTTGCCCCTTCGTGGTAAGGTTATCAATACAGCCAAGGCCAAGATGGCGGATATTCTCAAAAATGAAGAAATCAATACCATGATATATACTATCGGTGCGGGTGTAGGAGCAGACTTCTCCCTTGAAGATGCCAACTATGACAAGATTATTATCATGACCGATGCGGATACCGACGGTGCCCATATCCAGACCTTGCTCTTGACATTTTTCTACCGCTACATGCGTCCGCTAGTCGAGGCAGGACATGTCTATATCGCACTTCCGCCTCTTTACAAGATGTCCAAAGGTAAAGGCAAGAAAGAAGAAGTTGCCTATGCTTGGACGGACGGAGAGCTAGAAGAACTCCGCAAACAATTCGGCAAAGGCGCTACACTTCAACGATATAAAGGTCTTGGTGAGATGAACGCGGACCAGCTCTGGGAAACAACCATGAACCCAGAAACTCGTACCCTTATCCGTGTCACCATTGAAGACCTAGCCCGCGCCGAACGCCGCGTCAATGTCCTCATGGGAGATAAGGTCGAACCACGCCGTAAATGGATTGAGGATAATGTCAAGTTTACGCTGGAAGAGAGTGGGGAGATGGTGTTTTGAGATGAAAAAAATGATAAAGAAATTAAAGAGTTTTTTTAAAAAAATTGATTGGGAAAAAGTATTGTTGAATGTTTTTCTAACAGCAATTATTCCAATTATACTTTTCACAATCCCCATAGTTTCTTTAAATACCAATCAGAAAGATTGGGGTGTTAGTATTGTTGAAAAACTACAACAAGGTATCCTATTCAGTACAATAATAAGTATAGCATCCAATATTGTATTATCTTATAGGGTTAGATTTAGAGGTCTATTTTCAAAGAAAAATCAAGATAATATTGAACAGAGAATAAAATTATTACCTTTTTATTCTAATCTCTTAATTATTATCTTTTCTTTCGTTCTAATGCTTTTATCTGCTTTCTACTACGGACAAATTAGTGGTAATTCACCATTAAATAATATTGGAATTTTTTTGAAATTCTATTATTTATTCTGATTCAGCTTCTATATGGATACTCTGAAGGATCAATGAGAGAAGATGATGGCAGTAATATTAAAGAATTGCAACAAAAAGCTGATGAAGAGAGAAATAAAATGGAAAAGAAGGATTCTAAAGAGCTAGAAATAAATAATGAAGATTTTAGTTTATTACGAGAAAGGAGAGGAAGAGAATAGATGAGAGATACGGTTAACTTCCCTAAGGGAATGGAAGTAAATCAAGGTGACGGAGCATATAATTTCATACTTACCACTGGAAGAGCTTCTGATATCTTAAAAATTTCAGAAGTTAAGAGATTATCTGATTTTGAAGATGGTGTACAGAGATATTTAAATGATAATAGAGCTAATTCTATTAAGGATTTTTGCTACAGAAAAGATGCAATCTTTCCAACGCCGATTATTGTATCCTTGAATTCTGATTTTATTGATGATCAAGAAAATGAGTTGAAAATTAGCTTTGACTCTGATTTTGATTCAAAACCATTTACTGTTATTGATGGACAGCATAGACTTGAAGGAATTAGCAGGTATATGTCAAAGGAAGGAGATAAAGATTTTGAACTTCCTTTAATCATATACCAGGATGCTGATCAAGCTACTGCGGCTGAAATATTTGTAGCAATTAACGCAAATCAAAGACAAGTGGATAGTTCAACCATTAGCCATCTTTTTGGAATCATTTATAGTGAGCGATCAGATATTTATACTGTAGAGTCTTTCACAGCTCGGGTAGTAAAACTTCTTAACGAGAATGATGTTTCTCCATTTTATGGAAAGATTAAGATGTTAGGTAAGAAGGAGAGAAATGATCAATTTATATCACAGGGGACTGTTGCGAAAAAAATTTCTCAGTTTATTACTTCGAATAGTCCAATGGACAATTTAACAATTGAACAATATGGTCCAAATGCTTTATCTATAAATAGGAAAAAGGTATTTAGAAACTCATTCATAAAAAATCAACCAGCAGAAGTTGCAAAAGATATAATCAATTTTTTTGGTGCATTTGAAATTGTATACTACGATATTTGGAATGTTGATAAGTTATTGATAAAGAAAGCAATTGGTTACAGTGCAATGATGTATTTTTTAGAAAAACTATTGTTAAAAGATATAAAAGGTGCTAGAAACTATTTTGATATATTTGAAAAGAATCAAGAACAGAACTCCAAAAAACTATTAGAAATTTTCTCTTCTGATAGGGGATCTAGCGAAAGTGTTGCTAGAAAAATATCAAAGGAATTAATGCAGTTATTTGGCATTAGAGAAACGGATTAATATAATCTCCCACAAGAAATCATTTCATTATTCCCAAAACAAGAAATCTCACCTGAAGAATATCTTTTATTGGAGTAAAATACGAATATTTAGATATGTTCTGGATTATTTTAGATCAAAAACTTAAAAACACATCATTGAAAGAGGAGTTTTATGAAAAAAGAATATTGAATCACGAGTTTAACTGTACGCAATTTAGAAAACAACGAATTCTTCCAACTTCTGTCTGAGAGCAAGGACGAGTTGGGGGCTTTTACAAAAGCCAATAAGTCTGAGCAGGTTTATGCAACGAAGCTTGGGGATATGGAAAAACTTCTTGAGACCTTGCAAGCTGGTTCGCACCGTTACAAGGTCAGTCAAAAGGTGGCTAGTCTAGAAGCGTCTGATCGTGAGCGTGATGATGCGCTTTCTACCTTGACCAGTTTGGTCAAGGCCTTCTCTCGTGTGAAAGAGGCAAGTAGCAAGGAAGCTTACGACAAACTCAGCAAACTTTTCAAAAATTATGCTGGGCTAACGAGTACGAGCTACGAGAAAGAGACAGAAGCTATTAACCATTTGCTCAAGGAGCTAAAAGATACTGACTACCAAACTGCCCTTTCAACCCTACATTTGATAACTCATGTAGAAACCTTGACAAAGGCGCAGGCTCAGTTTGAAAAAGCCTATAAGGAGCGCTTGGCTGAGCAAAAAGGCAAGGCACCTAGCCAAAAAAAGGAAGTTCGTGCGAAACTGCAAGAAATCTATGACTTTCTTGTAGATTTTACTGCAATCAACGCCTATGCTTATCCAGATAAAAATCAGTATGCCGATCTCCGTGACCATCTCAACGCTATCCGTAGTTGCCATAAAAAATTAACACCACAGAAAAGCAAGCAAGAAGCAGTAGGTGAGGAAAAGTAGCTTTCTTCTAAAGAAGCCCCTCAAGAGAGAGAAAGGTTTGGAGCATAAGGAGAAGTGTTGAAGTTTTAAAAAGAATAGAAATGGGAACAAAGATGGTATGGGAAAATAAACTTGGCATTACAAACTCAGCCCAGTTGGCAGATGCAGAAGAAAAACTAACAAAAAAACAAGCCGCCCTGCTTTTTCAGACAGGAGCTTTGTTTAAAATGGAAGTCGGTACCTTTGCAGGGCTGTCAGCTATTCACCATTATCTCTTTTCAGGCATCTATGATTTCGCTGGAAAGATCCGCGATGTCAATATTGCAAAGGATAACTTCCAATTTGCCCCCGTATTTTTTGGAGCAATCCTTGCAGTATATTGACAAACTTCCTCATGACAATTTTGATGAGGTGGTTGATAAGTATGCGGATATGAATATCGCCCATCCTTTCCGTGAGGGTAATGGACGAGCTATGAGGATTTGGTTAGATTGTATGCTTCGTGAGAAGCTTGGCAAAGTGGTAGATTGGAACGCCATTGATAAGGATGAATACTTTAATGTTATGAAGCGTAGTGCAGTATCAACTGGAGAACTCAAGTATCTCCTCCTCAATAACCTGACGGATGACCTCACTCAGACCTGTTTCTTTAAGGGTGTGGATGCTTCATATTATTACGAAGGGTACAGCCTTTACCAGACAGGGGAGTTATAAAGTTCAAGTAAAGGTTACGATCTTCTTTTGTATGTAAATAATCGCTAAAACTATTGGAGGTGCAGGATTGATTACGTTATTAATGATACCTTTTTTCCTCGTTCTCTTGACCATTTTGGGAATTATATATGACTTAATGACCAGTAAAGGTAGAAAAGAGTGTGCTCGCACAGTATCCTTATTTATATTGAACATCCTCACTATTGGTATCTGTCTATTAGATATACCCATGGAAAGTAAACTATACTCAGGAACAGAGTTTATCCTATTTTATGTACTTGCTTTCACGCCTTTGATGATTGTTTTCTCACTATATACCCTCTATAGGATTGGAAAACATTATAGGTGTTTTAAGAGCAAGTTTGCTATAATACTTCGATTCAATACTTTTTTGCTTTTCCTTTTTTCATTAGTAAATACTTTTGTATTATGGAGAATCTTTAAAACATACCATAGAAACGATATTACTTTACTTCATTTTATTTTAATCGTTTTAGGAATTGGTTCGACTATCCAATTGATAGTAGGAGAGCTTGAGAAGAAAAGAATACAGAGTCTCCAAAAACAAGAGGAGCAAGATAGTTATGAAAAATAACTTAATTAAAGATATGCGCAGAAAATATAGAAGTACAGAACAAATGCTAGATTTGATTTTACAAACTGCCAAAACTTTACAAGTCAAAGCTGTTGTCATGTCTGGTTCACGTACAGACCAAAAGGTTCAAACAGATGAATTTCAAGACTATGATCTTGTCTATGTAGTAGATGACATAGACAATCTAACGAGTGACCTTTCTTGGCTAGACCAGTTTGGAAAACGTATTATCGAGCAAGAAGTCAGTCTTGGTAATCGTCGTCTCTATCTCATGCTCTTTGAAGACGGCAACCGTATTGATTTGACTCTCTGCCAAAAAGAACACATTCAAGAGTGGGTGGATAGCGAAGCGGATTTCACGGTACTAGAGGATACTAAGGGCTTGTTTGCGACTTATTCTCCAAATCCTCAGCGTTACTGTACAAGCCCAGCTATTGAGACAGATTTTAAAAATTCCTGCAATGAATTTTGGTGGGTATCATCTTACGTGGTTAAAGGGATTTGTCGCAAACAAGTCATCTATGCCACTGACCATCTCTATGGTATTTGTCAACAAGAACTCCTGAGAATTTTAGCTTGGCTGGTAGCAAGTAATAAGGGAACAGTAGACGTCGGCAAGAACTACAAGTACCTCTTTAACTATTTACCTGCTGAGAAAGAGAAACAATTCTCAAATCTGCTTGATTTTTCAAGTATAGATAAAATCACTCAGTCTTTATTGGCTACGATGCAACTTTTCCATAGAGAAGCTCAAAGACTTGCTCAAAAGCTGGACTTTGACTACGATAAAGAAGTGGCTGAGAAGATGATGAGATATGCTGAGGAGAGAGTAAAGAAGTTTGGGAATAACTAGAAAAATGAAAAAGCGAGAGGAGAAGACTCATGATTGAAAAAGTAGAACGCCTCATTACAGAGATTAATCGTATTCATCGAGAATATTCTAAAGATTATTTTGAAACGGGTAAGGTGGAAAAAATCAATCTCAAGCATACCTTTTCAAAAGTTCCGACTAAAGCGATTTTGGCCTACCGTCTGAATTTACATGAGTCAATTAATGACTATCTGATGAAAGCGGACGTCCAAGATATTGCCTATGTTTATCGTGTCAAAACTTCTGAGTCTATTTTAGATAAAATTACACGTTTTTCCGAGCGTCAAGAGGGCTATCCTGTCAATTCCATTTTGAATGATATTTTTGGTGCTCGTATGATTTTAAGTTCCAAAGAGATAGCTCAAGTCATGGATAAATTAGATGATTGGCAAGAGATTTACGGACTAAAAAACTGGTATTTACGTGATAAAGATGGCTATGTCGGCATTCATATCTATTTTAAAAATAAAAGTAATTTTTACTACCCATGGGAACTCCAACTTTGGGATAAGAAAGATGTAGATAGCAATATCGCCAGTCATATCAAGTATAAACGAGGATTTGTGGAGTAGACATTTCAAGTGGAAATGGCGATACAGGAATTGGATGAAACTCACTTACTCTATATTTTTTCTTTTTCCATAAAAAATACACTACATTCTTCGAAAGAAATTGAACATGCCCTAAATGCTATGTGAAATTCCTTATTAACTGAAGCAACATATTAAATTACAGAAAGGATAGTTTGGTTACTTACGGTAACTGAACATTGGACTAATCCTTTTATCATTACACATACTCTACATTCTTTGAAAGGAGTTGAACACGCCCTAAATGATGCGTGAAAAAGATAAATTCTCTGCTGAGCTTGCTTACTTCAAGAATTTTCTATTTTCACTTGATATTTTACGGGCTCTGTATCCTATATGAGTAACATTCAAAATATGTCCCTGGAGGACATCATGGGAGAGCGTTTTGGTCGCTACTCCAAGTATATTATTCAAGATCGTGCTTTGCCAGATATTCGTGATGGGTTGAAGCCGGTGCAACGTCGTATTCTTTATTCGATGAATAAGGATGGTAATACCTTTGACAAGAGCTACCGTAAGTCGGCCAAGTCTGTCGGGAATATCATGGGGAATTTCCACCCACACGGTGATTCTTCTATCTATGATGCCATGGTTCGTATGTCACAGGACTGGAAAAATCGTGAGATTCTAGTTGAAATGCACGGTAATAACGGTTCTATGGACGGAGATCCACCTGCGGCTATGCGTTATACCGAGGCGCGTTTGTCTGAGATTGCAGGCTATCTTCTTCAGGATATCGAGAAAAAGACAGTTCCTTTTGCTTGGAACTTTGACGATACCGAGAAAGAACCGACAGTCTTACCAGCATCCTTTCCAAACCTCTTGGTTAATGGTTCTACTGGTATTTCGGCTGGTTATGCCACAGATATTCCACCTCATAATTTAGCTGAGGTTATTGATGCGACGGTTTATATGATTGATCATCCAACTGCCAAGGTGGATAAACTCATGGAATTCTTGCCTGGACCAGACTTCCCGACTGGAGGGATTATCCAGGGTCGTGATGAAATCAAGAAGGCCTATGAAACTGGGAAAGGGCGCGTGGTTGTTCGTTCCAAGACTGAGATTGAAAAGTTAAAAGGTGGTAAGGAACAAATCGTTATCACTGAGATTCCTTATGAAATCAACAAGGCCAATCTAGTCAAGAAGATTGATGATGTTCGTGTCAATAATAAGGTGGCTGGAATTGCTGAGGTTCGTGATGAGTCTGACCGTGACGGTCTTCGAATCGCTATTGAGCTCAAAAAAGACGCTAATACTGAGCTCGTTCTTAACTATCTCTTCAAATACACCGACCTACAAATAAATTACAACTTTAACATGGTGGCGATTGACAATTTCACGCCTCGTCAGGTTGGGATCGTCCCAATCTTGTCTAGCTATATCGCCCACCGTCGTGAAGTGATTTTGGCGCGTTCCCGCTTTGACAAGGAAAAGGCTGAGAAACGTCTCCATATCGTCGAAGGTTTGATTCGCGTGATTTCGATTTTGGACGAAGTCATTGCCCTTATCCGCGCTTCTGAGAATAAGGCGGACGCCAAGGAAAACCTTAAGGTCAGCTATGATTTTACAGAAGAGCAGGTTGAGGCTATCGTAACCTTGCAACTGTACCGTTTGACCAATACAGATGTGGTTGTCTTGCAGGAGGAAGAAGCAGAACTTCGTGAGAAGATTGCCATGCTCGCTGCGATTATCGGTGATGAACGGACCATGTACAATCTTATGAAGAAAGAACTTCGTGAGGTCAAGAAGAAATTCGCGACTCCGCGTTTGAGTAGCTTAGAAGACACTGCGAAAGTAATTGAGATTGATACAGCTAGTCTTATCGCCGAAGAAGATACCTATGTCAGCGTGACCAAGGCAGGTTACATTAAGCGTACTAGCCCACGTTCCTTCGCAGCTTCTACCTTGGAAGAAATTGGCAAACGTGATGATGACCGTTTGATTTTTGTACAAGCTGCTAAGACAACCCAGCATCTCTTGATGTTCACGACGCTTGGAAATGTCATTTATCGACCAATTCATGAATTATCAGATATTCGTTGGAAGGATATCGGTGAGCATCTGAGCCAGACCATTACAAACTTCGAAACTAACGAAGAAATCCTTTATGTGGAAGTTGTGGATCAGTTTGACGATGCGACAACCTACTTTACTGCAACTCGTCTCGGTCAAATCAAACGCGTAGATCGCAAAGAATTCACTCCATGGCGAACCTACAAGTCTAAGTCTGTCAAGTATGCTAAGCTCAAAGACGATACAGACCAGATTGTAGCAGTGGCTCCGATTAAACTAGATGATATTCTCTTGATTAGCCAAAACGGTTATGCCCTTCGTTTCAATATCGAAGAGGTTCCGGTTGTTGGTGCTAAGGCAGCAGGTGTCAAAGCTATGAATTTGAAAGAAGATGATGTTCTCCAATCTGCCTTTATTTGCAATACCTCATCCTTCTACCTCTTGACCCAACGTGGAAGTTTAAAACGTGTTTCTATTGATGAAATTCCAGCAACCAGCCGTGCCAAACGTGGTTTACAAGTTTTGCGTGAGTTGAAAAACAAACCGCATCGTGTCTTCTTGGCAGGAGCGGTTGCAGAACAAGGCTTTATTGGTGATCTCTTTAGTACAGATGTGGAAGAGAACGACCAAACTCTGCTTGTTCAATCAAACAAAGGAACAATCTATGAAAGCCGATTACAAGACTTGAACTTGTCAGAACGCACTAGCAACGGAAGCTTCATTTCTGACACTATTTCAGATGAAGAAGTTTTTGACGCTTATCTTAAAGAAGTATTTACTGAAGCTAAATAAGTGAAATGAAGAATCAGTTCTAAGAGCTGGTTCTTTTTATTGAAGAAATTTTCTGAAAATTACAAAATATACTTGCTATTTTAGAAAAATAGTGTAGAATATAAGAAATAGGTTTTTAGAATAAGGAGTGGAATATGACAGTAACGATTGATTGGGAAAATCTCGGTTTTTCCTATATGAAATTACCTTATCGCTATATTGCTCATTTTAAAAATGGACAATGGAATCAAGGAGAACTTACAGAAGATGCAACCTTGCATATTTCAGAGTCTTCTCCAAGTCTTCACTATGGTCAACAAGCCTTTGAAGGTTTGAAAGCTTACCGTACTAAGGATGGTAGTGTTCAACTTTTCCGTCCTGACGAAAACGCTAAACGTCTGCAACGTACTTGTAATCGTCTCTTGATGCCACAAGTTCCGACAGACATGTTCGTAGAAGCTTGTAAGGCAGTTGTCCGCGCGAATGAAGAATACGTACCACCATATGGAACAGGTGGAACCCTTTATCTTCGTCCACTTTTGATTGGTGTTGGAGATATTATCGGGGTTAAACCAGCAGAGGAATATATTTTCACCATCTTTGCTATGCCAGTTGGAAATTACTTTAAGGGTGGTTTGGTTCCAACCAACTTCTTGATTCAGGATGAATATGACCGTGCGGCTCCAAATGGTACAGGTGCGGCTAAGGTTGGTGGGAACTATGCTGCCAGTCTCTTGCCAGGGAAATTGGCGAAATCACGCCACTTCTCAGATGTTATCTATCTAGACCCATCAACTCATACAAAGATTGAAGAAGTCGGTTCAGCTAACTTCTTTGGAATTACAGCTGACAATGAGTTTGTAACACCATTGAGTCCATCTATCTTGCCATCTATTACTAAGTATTCTTTGCTGTATTTGGCAGAACACCGCTTGGGCTTAACTCCTATTGAGGGGGATGTCCCAATTGATAAACTTGACCGTTTTGTAGAGGCAGGTGCCTGTGGTACGGCAGCAGTTATTTCGCCAATTGGTGGAATTCAGCACGGTGATGATTTCCATGTATTCTATAGTGAAACAGAAGTAGGTCCTGTGACTCGTAAACTCTATGATGAATTGACAGGTATTCAGTTTGGTGATATTGAAGCGCCAGAAGGTTGGATTGTAAAAGTAGATTAAAATAAACAAAAGGAGATTTTTATGAAATCGAAAAAGTGGCTCTTAACAGCAGGAGTGGTCCTGAGCACAACAGCTCTTTTAGCAGCCTGTGGAAAAGCTGATAAAGAAGCAGATGCTCCGACAACATTTTCTTATGTTTATGCAGTGGATCCAGCATCCTTGGACTACAGCATAGCAACGCGTACATCCACAACAGATATTATCGGGAATGTCGTTGATGGTTTGATGGAAAATGATAAATATGGTAATGTTATTCCTTCTTTGGCTGAGGATTGGTCTGTCTCAAAAGATGGATTGACTTATACCTATAAACTTCGTAAAGGAGTGAAATGGTACACTTCAGAAGGTGAAGAATACGCAGAAGTAACAGCCCATGACTTTGTGACAGGACTAAAACACGTGGCTGATGGTAAGTCAGACGGTGTCTCTCTCATCCAAAATTCCATCAAGGGCTTGGACGCCTACATGACTGGTGAAACCAATGATTTCTCTACAGTTGGTGTTAAAGCTTTGGATGACTACACAGTTGAGTATACATTGAATGCGCCAGAAAGTTTCTGGAATTCAAAAGTTACAACAGCGACGATGTTGCCTGTAAATGAAGAGTTTTTGAAGGCATCAGGAAAGAATTACGGAGAGGTTAGCCCAGCAGGGATTCTCTACAATGGTCCTTATTTCTTGAAGACTTTGACTTCTAAATCGTTGATTGAATACGAGAAAAATCCAAATTACTGGGATAAAGAAAATGTAAAAATTGAGAAGATTAAATTAACTTACTACGATGGTTCTGATCAGGAATCCTTGATCCGTAGTTTCTCTTCTGGTGCTTATACGACAGCCCGTCTCTTCCCAAGCAGCTCAAACTTTGCTTCAACTTTGGAACAATACGGAGATAAAATCACTTATAGCCCACAGGATTCAAGTAGTTATTACTTTACTTTTAACGTAAATCGTCAGTCATACAATAAAACTGCGAAAACAAGCGAAGAGCAAAAGACTTCTACAAAAGAAGCGATGCTCAATAAGGATTTCCGTCAGGCTATCAACTTTGCCTTTAATCGTCATTCTTATGCTGCCCAGCTAAACGGTGAAGATGGTGCGGACAAGATTATTCGTAACAGCCTTGTTCCAGATAACTTCGTACAAGCAGGTGGTAAGAACTTTGGTCAAATCGCTCAAGCAGAGTTGGTGAACTATGGTGACCAATGGAAAGGTGTTGAGCTAGTTGACGGTAAGGATTCTATCTACAACCCTGAAAAGGCTAAAGCTGCTTTCGAAAAAGCTAAGAAAGACTTGGAATCTAAAGGGGTAACCTTCCCAATTCACTTGGATGTCCCGGTTGAACAAACAGATACTATCGCCGTTCAACAAAGCAACTCTTTCAAACAGTCTATTGAATCAACTCTTGGTGCTGAAAATGTTGTCATCGATGTACTTCAAATGACAGATAATGAAAAAGAAACGATTACATCACAAGCGCGTGTTCCTTCTCAAAAAGACTATGATTTGAACAGTACAGGATGGGCTCCGAGTTATCAAGATCCAGCATCTTACTTGAATATTATGGATCCAAAATCTGGTTCTGCCATGAAACACCTTGGTATTACGAAAGGAAAAGATAAGGATGTTGTAGCTAAACTTGGTTTGGATCAATATAAGAAATTGTTAGAAGATGCTGTTTCTGAGACCACTGACCTAGAGAAGAGATATGAAAAATATGCCAAAGCTCAAGCTTGGTTGACAGATAGTTCATTATTGATGCCTACAGCCTCATCTGGTGGTTCTCCAGTTGTAAGTAATGTTGTGCCATTCTCAAAACCATACTCACAAGTTGGTATTAAGGGTGATCCATATATCTTTAAAGGTATGAAATTGCAAAAAGATATCGTTACAACAAAAGAATATGAAGAAGCTCTTAAAAAATGGCAAAAAGACAAATTGGAATCTAATAGCAAGTACCAAAAAGAACTAGAAAAACACATTAAATAACGCAGAAAACTCTATATCAGACAAGCCTGATATAGAGTTTTTTCTTGCTAGTTTTAGGATTTTCTTGTAAAATAGAAAAAGTGAAGAGAGGTATGAAATGAGCAAGAAAGATAAAAAAATCGAAATTCAAGTAGCAGATGCCAAAGTTAATGTAGGAAAAGACAGTTTTGAAGGCTATACCTTGACTATTGGTAAAAAAGTTATCGGAGAAATTGCCGAATTAGATGGACAATTTGCTATCATAAAGAATGGGAATGTCGATAGTTTTTATAAAAAATTGGAAAAAGCTGTGGAAATTTTGATTGAAAGTTATAATTTAGCAAAATAAGTCTTGTTTTTTTGAAATTTTCATGATATAATAGTCCATGTTGATTGTAGGAGAGATAGCGAAGAGGCTAAACGCGGCGGACTGTAAATCCGCTCCTTCGGGTTCG
>NZ_JVRR01000144.1 GCF_001070715.1 Streptococcus pseudopneumoniae | reverse complement strand
TTCGTAAACGTGGATTTAAGAATAAAGCCTTTCGAACTTTGGAAGATGTCTTGAATCAACTTAAAGATGTCATACAAGGACGGGAGAAGGAGGTGATAAAGTCCATCGTTAATCGGAGATGAACTAGAATGCTTTTTGAAAGCAGATGAGTATTAAAAAGCAGAAAAACGCATAGTATCAGGTGTTGAAAAACTTGATACTATGCGTTTTATTGTGGGAAGATTTACTTCAATTTCTCCTAAAATTGAGTTTTTTCCCAGCCTCCTCATTTATCCTATATTACAAAATCTATTATTTCTCATCTTCTTCCTTCTTCTTGAAGAATCCTAATCCTAGACCAGCTAACAAGGTCATGATACCAGCGCTAGCCAAGGTAGCATTAGCTTCTGTACCTGTGTTTGGCAACTCCTCTCTTCTATTTGTCTCAGAAGTCGGAACTTCTGGTTTTGGACTCACTGGAGTTTCAGGTTCAGGAGTTGGTTCTGGTTGGTTCGGTAGTTCTGGGCTTGGTGTCGGAGCACTTGGATGCTCTGGATTTGGTTGTGGTCTTGGCTCCTCAGGTCTATCTGGAATTGGTTCGTTAGGAAGAACTGGCGGTATCTTTTCAAATCTATAAATCGTAATACCATCCTTCGTTACAGTTGTAATATATCTGTATCCAGGAATATTTCCAGCTTCATGAGTACCTGGTTGGTCTGGTTTAAGTCGAGTACCATCTTTATCAAACCAGACTGTAATTTTATATTCTTGTTCTGGCTTATCTACAGATGGAGAACCTGCAAAGAAAATATGTGTGACTTTATTTCCTTCCAAACGACTTTCCAACCAAACATGATTTGCAATTCGACCTTTTTCATGTAAACCATCTTCAGTTGGTCTTAAGACAATTCCATTTACGTCAATCCATTCTGTTGTTCCTTCAAATTTAGGTACATCAAGAATATTCGGCATAACGCTAACAATCTTACTTTGTTTGTACTTATGTTTTGTTTGCGTATCTACCCATGTTTTCGGTTGGACTTGTTCACTTGGAATGTAGACACGACCATTCGTCGGATTGATAGTCACTCCAACTGGAGATTTTTCAATTTTCCACGTACCATCTTTATCTTTCTTCGTAACGATAGTTTCTTTTTCAGTACTGTTTCGTTTTGTAAATGTAATAGATAAAGTATCGGCATCTTTATTTGGCACGTCAACTTCTACAGTATTACCGCTTGGACGTTCGACAATTCTCGGTGTCGGTGGAATAACATAGATTTGACGTAATTTTACAGTAAAGATTTGTGACGGATCTTTTCCTTCTTCGTCTTTTACTTTGTCAAAAGTTGCTCCATCTTTCAATGGATTTTCTACCAACTCATAATCACCATTATTAACTGGGTCACCTGTTAGTTTCTTCAATGTATCATTAAAGTTTTCTGTTGGGATTTTCTCTCCAGTCTTACCAGTAACTGTGATTCTTGAAGTTTCAAGCTCCGTTTCTTTTCCGTCTTCGCCTACGACCACAAACTTAATTACTGCTTTTTGTGAATCTGCTGCATACTCAATTTGTGTATTCGTCTTAGGATCGTTCGGTGGTGTTGGTACTGGTGGCACTTTGTATCCATTTTCTGGATGTTTTGGATCCACTGGTTCTAACGGATTTCCTCCAATTTTTGGTGTATAACCTGGAACGTATGGAATCACTGGTGGTGTTGGTTTATTAGGATCCGATGGAGTTCCTGGTGTCTCATTACCACCTGGTGTTTCTGGATATTCCGGATTCTTAGGTTTAGTAGGGTCGTCTGGATCGTTTGGATATGGAATTGGAGTTATATCCGTTCCTGTTGGTGGTTTTACTCCATCTGGAACTTTCGGTACCCATGATCCGATTTTTCTATATACAATTTTTTCCACAATATCCGCACTGTCAGCTGTTACTTCACTTGATTCTACTTTAGCTTTATCAGCTATATATCCTGTTAAAACTGGAGTTTTTACTTCTTCGAAAGTTTGTTTTTCACTCCATGGTCCATTTGTTGTTAATCCTGTAACTAGGTTAATTGTTAAGTTGCGTGTAAACTCAACTGTTTTCGTATTTGTTGGCTGTACATTTTCAACTTCTACTTCTTTTCCGGTTGAATCGTCAATTTTAACGTATTTAATTGTACGTGTTACTTTTTTAGTTTCCGTATCAGTTGTTATACGTTCCTTAACTACTACATTATACACCTGACTTGGCTCTTGTCCATCAGCATCGGTCTGAGAATCAATTTTTTTACTTTTTGTTTCAAATTCATTCGTTACAATATCATATCCACGTCTTTTCAGTTCTGTAATTTTAGTATCAACATCGTTTGAAGAGAATTTTTCTCCTACATTACCTGTTAGAGTGATATCATCATAACCTTTTAACGCTTCAGTTTTAGTCTCAGTCACTTGTTTCTTAAAGCGTACTAAACCTTTTCCTGTTGTTGGTGCTGCTGGCTTTTCTGTTTCTTCATATACAAAAGTGACAACTTTATCGTCTACCGTTTCAATCGTACCTTTGACAGGTGCTGAGTTTGCTAAAAGTCCATCATTTGCTGAAACTAATTTATAGTACTTGTCATTCGCTCCTTCAATTATTGTACGTTTACTCGATGACACATCGTACTCATTTGTTAGTAAAACATCTTTTTTTACAAGGTAAGTATTATCGCTATCTTTTTTACCGAACTTACTATCGTCCTTAATGTTCAAGGGATTTCCGTTTTTATCTACGTACTTCACCTTAACATTGGCTGATAATGAACTACGTAAGTCAGAAGTTTTTTTAGCTTTTTCAATTTCTTCTTTAATTTTTTTCTCTCGTTCTTCGGTAATCTTACCTTTTTCTTTTAACTTTTTCACAATTCGTCTTGCGACTTCTTTAGAGGCTTCTACGGTATCTTGAATAACTGAGAAGTCGGCTAGGATAGGTAAGTTATATTGAAGTCTTGGACTTTGCTTATTAACTCCAACGCGTTTTTCGTTTTCAGCAAACACTTGTATCTTGTAGGCTACAACGTCTTTAGCTAATGGAATATCTCCTGTTGAGAAGTATCCACCTTTACCTAGTTTATCCTCATCTCCACCAATTTCCTCAGTAATTTTTTTTGATAATTCAGCATCAGGTAACACATCTGAACGTCTAATTTTTTCTTTTTCGACAAAGTAGGCAGTGAATCTTTCAAGACCATGTTCTGCCTTATCAGCAAGTGCATTAGTGTGGATTCTTTTATATTCATCCTCTGTCATCTCAGTTGTTGGAGGTTTTTCAGACGCTTCCATTTTTGAGCCAAGGATTTTCGCTTCTTTACTACCGTTTCTTGCTTCCATGTAAGTGTAGGTATTTGTGGATCTAATAGCTGATTCTAAGGCAGAAATTTCTTTTTTAAGTTTAGTTTTTTCATCTTCATTCGTACTGCTTGCTAAGCTATCTTTTTTCATTTTAAGTCTATCTTCAAGTTCTTTACGATGTTTACTTACTTTTTCTGGATCTGTTTGGAGTTCTAATTGGTCTGTATCTCCATGATAGACAATTTTTTTCGCAGTCGGTAATACAAAATTTAATAATTTATAGACACGGTCTGGGTCTTTCTGTTTTTGTATTCCCTCTGAATTTAATTCATTGCTAACAGTCCATATTGGGGAATCTTTTTTCACCTCTGTATCCTTTATTGTGCTATTCAATTCATTACGGAGTTTATTGGCTACAGTTGCATAGTTCTCTGTAAAGTTTAGTTCTGCTTTAAACTTATTTTTTAACTTTCCTGTACCTTCTTGCAATTTTTCCTTATCTACTGGCAACTCAACTATTGTATCTCCATTTTTAGCGAGGTCTTGTTTTACTTCCTCTTTTAAAGCGTTTAGTTTGTCTTTATCTATTTTTTTGTCAGTTGGATATTTTTCCCTATATTTAGCATGTGCAAGAGGATTAACTTTTTTGTCATATTCCAACTTCAATAAATTTTTAATTAGTTTATTAAACGATTTTAAATCCACACCTTGGCTGTAGCGTTCTTCATTCTCTACTACTCCGTCAATTCGGTTGATTGTGTGGTCATAGATAGTTTCTTCAGAATTATCCTTTTTAATAGCTTTAACAACAATACGATAAGTCCCTTTTGAGCCTTCATAGTCTGAGATATACCCTGTTACAAAGTCGATTTTCAAACGACTTCCATATTCTGTCGAAAAGGCTTTGAAAGTTTTTTCCATTCCATTGAACCCTTCGATATTTGGTGAATGTTGAAGCTTATCTTCTTTTTCTTTCACAGGTAATTTATTAAGTGCCTCTTTATTATTAGTGTTATTTGCTGTCTTTATATCAAACTTAGTACCATCTTGTGCTACATCATCTTTATTGGCGATAGTACGTCCTTTGGCAAGCATTAACATATATTTGAAGCGACGGTCTAATGCTTGCTCGTGAAGGTAGATTCGGTCAAGTGCATCAGAACCAAGCATTCCACCTTCTTCACGTTTGCCATCTTTAGTGTACCAACCAGTAAAGTAACCTTCTTTATTTTTCATCCCAACGGCGAATTTACCAGTTGTACCATCTTTTTTCATAATGGCTGTCCATCCACCAAAGCTACTGATTTCCCTAATTTCACCTGGTTGAAGTTTTTTACCATTTGGATTATCAGTGACGTTCCCATTTTCGTCAAATCGAAGATTGTCCCCAAGCGTATCCATATTTCTTAAATAAGAACGCTCGTTATTTTGAAAATCATCCGGCATATTTTGGATAATTTTCCACATTTCTTCAACTGTAGCATCATCTCCAGGTTTCTTAAATGTTAAATGAGCATTAGGATCGTCTGCGCCTTCCTCACCTTTTTTAGGCACGTTTACACCCGGATGATTTTCTTGTACTGTCTCACCCTTACGTTTTGGGTCAACGACTGTTTCCTTTTTATTTACTGTGGTTCCGGTAGAGGTTTCATCTGTTCCTCCATCTGTATTATCCCCTACCTCTCTTCTCACACGACGACTTCTAGTAGTTGTCGTTTCTGAAGTTGATGAAGAATTACTTGATGCAGATTCCTTTTTAGAATAATACACCAGCACTGTTTCATCTTTAGTTGACGATGTTACTTCTTTTGCTTCTACAGTATTGTTTCCAGACACATCATATCCATCAACTGTTGGAGCAGTTTTTACTTCCCATTTTCCTGTTGTCCATTCTTCTGTACCTTTTTTACGTGTTAAGGTAACTGTTTGAGTAACTGAAGCAGATACTTCTTTACTTTCATCAGAAGCATCTACATACTTGATTGTACGTGTAACTGTTTTTGTTTCTGTTTCTTCCTTAACAGAATGAGCCACTCCAGCTAGAAGGGTAGCTGGATTTGGGGCAGGCTTCGCCTGATAGTTAGACCCAGGCAAACTATTAGGGTTATTGGTATTAGATCCTGGGGACGGACTAGAGTGGCTTATTCCTCCCTCAGTAGTAGCATTCGTCTCCGCATGTACCACACCTGCACCCATAGCAAGGTAAAAAGCACCAATAACGATACTAGCTGCACCGACGCTTACTTTTCGAATACTGTATTTTAATTGTTTTTCTGGATGATTCATTTTTACACTCCATATATATATTGTACTCTATTGCTATATATATATATATATATTATTTAATAGACAAATTACATACATTATACACCAAATGACTGTAAATTTCAAATTTTACGAATGGTAGATTAGGAGATAGACGACTCTTTTTGCCAAAAGCAACGGGAGCTTCATCAGTAAGCCGACATCAAAGATGAAGCCTCATTAACCTTGCCTTGTCGTGTGCATCTTATGGACTTACTTCCTTTTATCAGCCAGCTCAGCGCTGCGCTTCAGGTAAACCCTACCGAGACTTGTCTATAACATCAAATGGCGCTTTTATATTGATAATCTACCCCCAAAATATAGCAACCCCTCCGTATCCAAAAGTCAGTGACAAAAAGGACTGTATTATATGGAAAGAGAGGATTTTTTGACTTCAAGCGCCTATAAAATTTAAGTGTAGTGGCAATGGAGAAGAAAGAAACCCAACTGATTTACAAGCAAACAGCCTTACTATTTTTAAACTTTCTCCTCTCTTTTCCGAATAAATAGATAGTAGCAGTGAATCTAGTGAGCCTAGATTAAAAAATGTGCTATAATGAAAGGAGAAGAAATATAACCTTACGTCATCCGGGCATTAGCCCAACCAATGACTTGGTTGCTAAAAAAATTTTCAGCAATCCAGAAATCACTTGTCAATTTATTCGCGATATGCTGGACTTGCCAGCAAAAAATGTGACGATTTTGGAGGGAAGCAATATTCACGTCTTGCCCTCCCTGCCTTACTCAGCGCAGGATTTTTATACCAGTATAGACGTCTTGGCGGAGTTGGATAATGGAACTCAAGTAATCATTGAGATTCAAGTCCATCATCAGAATTTTTTCATCAATCGCCTGTGGGCTTACCTGTGCAGTCAGGTCAATCAAAATCTCGAAAAAATTCGTCAACGAGAAGGTGATACCCACCAGAGTTACAAACACATCGCCCCAGTTTATGCTATTGCAATCGTGGACAGCAATTACTTTTCAGATGACTTGGCTTTCCATAGCTTCAGCATGCGCGAGGATACGACAGGTGAGGTTTTAACTATCACAAATAACGGTCAAGAAAACCATCTAGTCAAGATGGCATTCTTGGAATTAAGAAAATACAGAGAAACCAGCAAAGATAGTATTCGCAAACCATGGTTAGAGTTTTTCGGCAACAAGCCCTTTACCCAAGAACCTGAGCGAGCTATCAGCCAAGCAGATCAACTGCTAGACTACAAGAGCTGGTCCGAGGAGGACAGGAAAATGTTTAGCCAACTACGTATGCGAGAAGAACAAGCCTTGTTAGCGCAGGACTATGCTTTGGAACAAGCTGAGGAGCGTGGTCGTGCTGAAGGTGGTTTCGCGATGTTAGCAAATCTAGTCCGCCAACATGTATTAAGCACTGAGTTTGCCAGTCAGCAATTAGGTATGTCAGTATCTGAGTTTGAAGGCTTGCTGGAAGATTATCACCAATAACAGTCAAGAAAACCATCTTATCAAGATGGCATTCTTAGAACTAAACGTCTAGTCACAGATTACTCAAAACACTGTTTTGAGGTTGTGTATAAAGATGCTGGGTAAAAGTCTTCTCATAATAAAACGTTTAGTATCAATGTTTTATTATGAGAAGACTTACTTTTTTACTGAAATTGAATTTTTCCTAGCCTCAACATCATATAAACCCCAAATTCAATCTGACCTGGTTTGAAGAGATTTTCGAAGCAGATAAGGTTTTACTTAAACTAAAAAAAATGATATAATCAAACTGATTAAATGTTTTAAAAATAAAGGAGAATTTTAATGTCTTACCAAGAAAATTACCAGAAATGGGTTGATTTTGCAGAGCTTCCTGACTACCTTCGTCAAGATTTGGAAAATATGGATGAAAAAACAAAGGAAGATGCCTTCTATACAAATCTTGAATTTGGTACTGCAGGGATGCGTGGCTTGATTGGCGCTGGTACAAACCGCATCAACATCTATGTTGTTCGTCAAGCTACTGAGGGATTGGCTCGTTTGATTGAGTCAAAAGGTGGAAACGAAAAAGAACGTGGTGTGGCAATTGCCTACGATAGCCGTCACTTCTCACCTGAGTTTGCCTTTGAATCTGCGGCAGTTCTTGCTAAACACGGCATCAAATCTTATGTATTTGAAAGCCTTCGTCCGACTCCAGAACTATCATTTGCAGTTCGTCACCTCAACTGTTTCGCAGGTATCATGGTCACAGCCAGCCACAACCCTGCTCCATTTAACGGTTACAAGGTTTACGGTGAAGACGGTGGACAAATGCCTCCACACGACGCGGACGCTTTGACTACTTATATCCGTGCAATCGAAAACCCATTTGCGGTAGAAGTTGCTGATGTGGAAGCTGAAAAAGCTTCTGGCTTAATTGAAGTTATCGGCGAAGCTGTTGACGTAGAATACCTTAAAGAGGTTAAGGACGTAAACATCAACCCAGGCTTGATTGAAGAATTTGGTAAAGATATGAAAATTGTCTACACACCACTTCATGGTACTGGTGAAATGTTGGCTCGTCGTGCTCTTGCCCAAGCAGGATTTGACTCTGTTCAAGTCGTTGAAGCGCAAGCAACTGCTGACCCAGACTTCTCAACTGTAAAATCTCCAAACCCAGAAAGCCAAGCAGCCTTTGCCCTTGCTGAAGAACTTGGTCGTCAAGTTGGTGCAGACGTTCTTGTCGCAACTGACCCAGACGCTGACCGTGTTGGTGTTGAGGTTCTTCAAAAAGATGGTAGCTACCTCAACCTTTCAGGGAACCAAATCGGTGCTATCATGGCAAAATACATCTTGGAAGCCCACAAAAATGCCGGAACTCTTCCTGAAAATGCAGCCCTCTGCAAATCTATCGTATCAACTGACTTGGTAACGAAGATTGCTGAAAGCTACGGCGCAACTATGTTCAACGTTTTGACTGGTTTCAAATTCATCGCTGAAAAAATCCAAGAATTCGAAGAAAAACACAACCACACTTACATGATGGGATTTGAAGAAAGCTTCGGTTACTTGATTAAACCATTCGTACGTGATAAAGATGCTATCCAAGCTGTTCTTGTCGTTGCTGAACTTGCTGCCTACTACCGTTCACGTGGTTTGACGCTTGCTGACGGTATCGAAGAAATCTACAAAGAATACGGCTATTACGCAGAAAAGACTATCTCTGTTACCCTTTCAGGTGTTGATGGTGCTGAACAAATCAAAGCGATTATGGCTAAATTCCGTAACAATGCTCCAAAAGAATGGAACACAACAGCTATCACTGTCGTAGAAGACTTCAAAGCTCAAACAGCTACTGCTGCTGACGGTACTGTTACAAACTTGACAACTCCTCCAAGTGACGTGTTGAAATACACACTTGCTGACGGTTCATGGATTGCTGTTCGCCCTTCAGGTACAGAACCAAAAATCAAGTTCTACATTGCAGTTGTAGGGGAAACAAACGAAGAATCACAAGCTAAAATTGCTAACATCGAAGCAGAAATCAATGCTTTTGTAAAATAAAGTCCTATAAAAGATGAGACAAACCAATCTCATCTTTTTTTCGTATCAAATCTAAGCAATTTTAGAAACTTTATGGCATACTAGACATATCAATGAAAGCGAGGTAATCTCATGGAACAATTTTTAGATAATATCAAAGACCTTGAAGTCACTACAGTTGCGCGTGCGCAAGAATCTCTTGATAAAAAAGAAACTGCAACCTTCTTTATCGGTCGCAAAACTTGCCCTTACTGCCGTAAATTTGCAGGTACATTGGCAGGTGTCGTAGCTGAAACCAAAGCTCACATCTACTTCATCAATAGTGAAGAACCAAGCCAACTCAATGAGTTGCAAGCATTCCGCTCACGCTATGAAATCCCAACTGTACCAGGCTTTGTTCACATTTCAGATGGCCAAATCAATGTCCGTTGCGACTCTTCAATGTCAGCACAAGAAATCAAAGATTTCGCAGGATTGTAAAAAAGCCACTCATCGAGTGGTTTTTAAATGGTCAAAATTACCTTTTTTCAATCAAATCTTGTATCATTCGATGTAGTTCTTCTATCTTTTCAGATTATTTCTCTATTAATATTCTCTGACTAGATAATTCATCTTGGAGTTTATCAAGTTTTATCTGTTCATCTGAATTATCTTTTACAAAAAAGTTCGTCAAGGCACTCGTTAACATTCCTATTGTACTAATCCCTACCAACATTAATAAAACAGCTATCCATTTCCCAAAAAGGGAAACTGGAACAATATCACCATAACCAACAGTGGTTACTGTCACAAGAGCCCACCAAAGACTATCTGAGAATGATTTTTCTTCAACTACAGATAAAATTGAACTTCCTACTAGCACGATAAAGATATTAACATACAAGATATAAATCAGGCCATTTGTCCGTAAGAATCTACTAATTTTTCTTTCTAATTTACCTGTAAGTCCAATTATTCTAAGTAAACGAGTTAGTTTCAGTAATTTTGTCAGCCTTGCTAAGCGAAAGATACGCCCTAATCGTAATACTGTAAAAATAGCATTTAAAGGGAGAATAGCCAATAAATCAAAAATATTTTCAAGAATAAAGCGCCATTTTCTTTTAGTAGTAAAAAAGCGCCAACTATAATCAATTACAAAAACACCCCAGATTACTAAATCAATAATACTATAAGGCGGATTGTCCAAATCAATCATCTCAGCAAATCCAAGCAAGACTAGAACAACAGATATCAACGCAAGTATGATAATAGATGTGTCATAGTAATCCTTAAATAACCATTTTCTTTTCACACTACTTCTCCTATATCATTTGTAAACATTATACCACACCAAATTTCTACTAGATATATAAAAAAGAAGGCCCCCGCCTTCTTTTTTATATATCTGTCAATGGTGTTGCGGTATCTGGTGAGGTATCATAAACCTTAAAGTCTACTCCGACTCCCAGATCAGCTTGTGCTAGCTGATTGACCATGGTCATGTGAGCCAGCTCCTTGATATTGTTTTCCTTAGACAAGTGACCAAGGTAGATTTTCTTAGTGCGATTTCCTAAGGTACGAATCATAGCTTCGGCACCATCTTCGTTAGAAAGGTGACCCAGATCCGATAGGATTCGTTGTTTGAGTCGCCAAGCGTAAGAACCTGCTCGCAAAATCTCTACATCATGGTTGGACTCGATAAGATAGCCGTCCGCATTTTCGACAATTCCCGCCATACGGTCACTAACATAACCTGTATCTGTCAAAAGGACAAAACTTTTATCATCTTTCATAAAGCGATAGAACTGCGGTGCGACTGCATCATGGCTTACACCAAAACTCTCGATGTCAATATCTCCAAAGGTTTTGGTTTTGCCCATCTCAAAGATATGCTTTTGCGAAGAATCCACCTTGCCGAGATACTTGCTATTTTCCATAGCCTGCCAGGTCTTTTCATTGGCATACAAATCCATACCATACTTGCGAGCCAAAACGCCTACTCCATGGATATGATCTGAATGCTCATGCGTAATCAAGATGGCATCCAGATCTTCTGGCTTGCGATTAATTTCAGCAAGTAGGCTGGTGATTTTTTTGCCCGACAAGCCGGCATCCACTAAAAGTTTCTTTTTTGGGGTTTCCAGATAAAAGGAATTTCCACTGGAACCCGACGCTAAAATACTGTATTTAAAGCCTGTTTCACTCATTCTAGTCTTCTACTTCATCCTCCCATACTTCTTCTTTCACTGCATCCTTATCATAAGGGAGCACAATGGTGAAGGTTGATCCCTTACCGTATTCACTCTTGGCCCAAATAAAGCCTTTATGTTGTTTGATAATTTCTTTGGCAATAGACAGTCCTAGACCTGTACCACCTTGGGCACGACTTCTAGCACGATCCACACGATAAAAACGGTCAAAGATGCGTGGTAAATCCTGCTTAGGAATACCCAAACCTTGGTCTGAGATGGATAAAATCATCTGATCATCAGTTGTCTTCATAGTCACTGTGATTTTCCCACCATCTGGCGAATACTTTATGGCATTGTTGAGAATATTATCAATCACCTGTGTCATCTTATCTGTATCTATCTCTATCCATACCGAGGTAATGGGGTAATCTCTCACCAGTTCGTATTTCTTATCTTCATCCTGCCCTCTTATCTGATCAAAACGGTTGAGGATAAAAGTAATAAAGGCAGTAAAGTTAATCAGTTCCACATCTAGATGACTGGTCGCATTATCAATCCGTGAGAGATGGAGGAGATCCGTCACCATTCGCATCATACGGTTGGTTTCGTCTAGAGATACCTTGATAAAGTCTGGTGCTACAGTTTCACACAAAGCCCCCTCATCCAAGGCTTCAAGATAAGATTTCACACTAGTTAGAGGAGTACGTAGCTCATGACTAACGTTGGAAACAAAGAGCCTCCGTTCGCGCTCTTCCTTCTCCTGCTCCGTCGTATCATGCAAAACTGCAACCAAACCTGAGATAAAGCCAGACTCTCGACGAATCAAGGCGAAGCGTACACGAAGGCTCAGATACTCACCATTGGCATCCTGAGAATCAATGATGAGTTCAGGAATTTGGGTGATCAAATCACGAAGTTCATACTCATCTTCAATCTTAAGCAACTCTAGGATACTCTTGTTGAGAACATCTTCTTTCTGAACACCTAGCTGTTTCTTAGCCATGTCATTAATCATGGTAATCTTGCCGCGACGATTGGTCGCAAGGACGCCATCTGTCATGTAAGATAGGATACTATGTAATCGTTTACTCTCTTGTTCCAGATTTTCTTGGGTTAAACGAATTACTTCTGATAAATCATTGAGATTATTAGTAATATTGGTAATTTCAGAGCTTCCCTGCATATCCAATACCTGAGAATAATCTCCTGCAATTAGGTCTTTTACCTTTTGATTGATTTGCTTCAACCGAATATTATCCCGCCGATTTTCTAGCAAAAGTAAGGTCACTACTAAAATAAAGCCAAGTAGAATGAGGATAAAGATAAAATCACTTGTTAAAACTGTATCTTTAATTAGTTTAATCATTATTTCTCATATAATAACCAACACCGCGACGTGTTAGGATATATTCAGGACGACTTGGTGTATCTTCAATCTTCTCACGCAAACGTCTGATGGTTACGTCAACTGTTCGAACATCTCCGAAATAATCATACCCCCAGACCGTTTCAAGCAAGTGTTCACGCGTAATTACTTGACCGATATGAGAAGCCAAGTGATACAAAAGCTCAAATTCACGGTGAGTTAAATCTAGTTCTTCACCGTATTTCTTAGCCACATAGGCATCTGGCACAATCTCCAAGTCCCCAATTTGCAAAGGTTGAGTTTTATTTTCATCTGATTCTTGATTATCTACAGAAGCCAAGTCCGTGCGACGAAGGAGAGCTTTAACACGCGCCTGCAACTCACGATTTGAGAAGGGTTTGGTCACATAGTCATCCGCCCCAAGCTCTAAACCAATAACCTTATCAAATTCGCTGTCTTTAGCTGAAAGCATGATAATAGGTACACTACTTGTCTTGCGAATAGTCTTCGCAACTTCTAAACCATCAATTTCTGGAAGCATCAAATCCAGAATAATAATATCTGGATGCTCTGCTTCAAATTGCTCTAACGCTTCACGACCGTTAAAAGCAGTTACAACTTCGTAACCTTCCTTGGTCATATTAAACTTGATAATATCCGAGATTGGTTTTTCATCATCTACAATTAATATTTTTTTCATTTGTTCACCTTTTTCTCTACTATTATATCAAAAAAATAACAAGAAAACACAATAGCTAGTCTTTGCTACTGTCTAAGTTGGCTTGTGCATAAACCTGCCAGATTTTTTGTTGGGGTTTAGCAAGTGGAACATCCTTGAACTCTTCTGGTGAAAGCCAGCGAACTTCCCTATCTGAAAAATCATGGAAGTCACTCACTTGACCTGCTACAATCTGTACATGCCACTTTCGATGGCTAAAGACATGCTTGACAGTCTCAAAACAAACATCAAGCCAATCAACTTCTAGGTCATAGTCCTGCTGAAAACTCTCCTTTGGACTGGGACCAAAGTTAACATTTTCTTCTGCAACCTGATGAAAGAGGTCAAACTGCTCTTCTTGCGAAAAGTTATCAACTTCTATCAAGGGAAAATGCCAAAAACCTGCCAATAGCTTTTCACTTTCATTTTTTTCAAGTAAAAATTGTCCCTGAGAATTTTTCACAACTAAGGCTTTAAGATAAATGGGAATTGGCTTTTTCTTTGGAGCCTTAATTGGATAACGGTCCATGGTTCCATTCTGATATGCCGCACTAAAGTCCTTAACTGGGCTTTCTTCTGGTCTGGGATTTACAGGCGCCTCAATATCGGATCCTAAGTCCATCAAAGCTTGATTAAAGTCACCAGGCCTTTCTGGGTCAATCAGGATTTCCATCATGGCTTGGAAAATTTTGCGATTACTTGGAATACCAATATCGTAGTTGACTTCGAACAGACGTGCCAGCACCCGCATAACATTGCCATCTACAGCTGGCTCAGGCAAGTTAAAAGCAATACTAGAAATGGCTCCTGCTGTGTAAGGGCCAATTCCTTTCAAACTGGAAATTCCTTCATAGTTATTTGGAAATTGACCACCAAAGTCAGTCATAATCTGCTGGGCTGCAGCCTGCATATTGCGTACTCGAGAATAATATCCCAGTCCCTCCCAAGCCTTCAACAAACGCTCTTCAGGCGCATTCGCCAAACTTTCTACTGTTGGAAACCAGTCCAAGAATCGTTCGTAGTAAGGGATAACTGTATCCACTCTGGTCTGCTGGAGCATGATTTCAGATACCCAGATATGATAAGGGTTTCTACTTCTCCTCCAAGGTAAATCTCGTTTGTTTTCATCATACCAAGTGAGAAGTTTCTTACGAAAAGAAACAATCCTCCCCTCTGGCCACATGACGATACCGTATTCTTTCAAATCTAACATATCTCTAGTATAACACAGAAGATTCTAACTGTCCTTTTCCTAGTATTAATACTCTTCGAAAATCTCTTCAAACCACGTCAACGTCGCCTTGCCGTA
>NZ_JVRR01000143.1 GCF_001070715.1 Streptococcus pseudopneumoniae | reverse complement strand
ATTACAGCTATTTTCTTGACAACCTATTCAAGAAATATGGTAGTTCAAGTATGTAGTTTGAAATTCAATAGTTCTGATGGATATTAGTGTATCCTAGGGAAGCGATGGAGAGACTATAATATATATACTTAAAGTTGATACTCTTTTTGATTTTATATGAAACTGGGCAAAAACTCAATTTCGTTAAAAATAAGTAAATCTTTCCATAATAAACCGCATATTATCAAGTTTTTGCCACCTGATAATATGCGGTTTTCTGATTTTAAAAACTTTTTATCCAGTATCACTTCGTGAAACTGCACTCTTACTTAAAATTTATCTCAAATTACAAAATACTATCATTATTTATCGAACCCATTCGCCATTATAATTGACAGAATAGCCATCTACGGTCGTATTCACTGCCAAAGCACCTGAGCTATAAGCATAGTACCATTTGCCATTAACCTGGAACCAACCTGTCGTCATATCACCATTTTTATTATCTAAGTAATACCATGTTGATCCATCTTGATACCAACCAGTTGCCATAGCTCCTGATGAACGGAGATAGTACCACTTGTTACCAAGGTATTGCCAGCCCGTTTTCATATCACCATTTGACTCGTCTAAATAATACCAAGTCGAACCTTCCTGATACCAGCCAGTTGCCATAGCTCCTGATGAACGAAGGTAGTACCACTTATTACCAAGGTATTTCCAACCAGTTTGCATGATACCAGTTACTGGATCTAGGTAATACCATGGAGCCGCTTTAAGCTTCTCTTCATCATAGGTTAGAGGATAATCCTTGATCCAACCACGTGCTATCTCCCCAACAGGCAATCTGTTGATGCGAGAATCAAAGCCACCATCCTTCTGCAAATAATACCAGTCCCCATCATCATAAACCCAACCAGTTTTTAAAGTGTGATAGCTATGCTGATCTTCAAAATAATAGACTCGTTTCTCTGCTGGACTATCATATTGTTCCCCATGATGTTTGTTGGTATTGGTAGCAGTTTTTGCCTCTAAAACTTGCTTGCCAACAAAGTCTTGAAGAACCCCATCTTGACCAAAGTAATACCATTGTGGCATTGGCATAGATTCTAATCTTAAACCATTTGGGTAAGGACCAATTGTACTACCTTTAGACGGAAACGGGATATATTGCCAGCCGACAACCATCTCTCCTGATACATGATCAAAATAATAGGTCTTGCCATCAATCACTCGCCAGGCCTTTTCTTTGATGTCACCCTTCTTGTAGTAAGTTCTACCATTTTCTTGGACAAATTTCCAACCTTCTGAATCAGCATCATCCGCCAATACTGTACTTGTTGCTAGCAGACCAAAGAAAAAGATTGCTAATGCGATTGGCATCAATTTTTTTATAATTTTCATTAGACTTATCCTCCATAACTGATTGTAGCAAAGATTCAATTACATGTCAATATATAGAGCTTCCTCAAAAAAAGCAGTTACATAACTGCAACTGCTTTTCTATTCTTGCATGGTGTAACCGACACCACGCACGGTTTTAATGTAGCTTTTTTGACCTTTTACATCAAGCTTGCTACGTAGATAACGGATATAGACATCCACGATATTTGTTTCGGTCGCACTTTCATACTTCCAGACACTTTCCAACAACTGCTCACGAGTCAGAACTTTCTTGCTTCCCATAAGAGTGGTCAAAAGGTCATACTCACGACGCGTCAGAGCAATCATCTCCTCGCCACGATAAACGGTATGATGTTCTACATCCATACGCAGATTGCGGTAAGACGTTGGAACCTTCATCTGACTACAGTGTTGGTCGATAAAGTCCCGACCTCGGAAAATCGCTGAAATACGAGCTACCATATTCTCAATAATAACTGGCTTATAAATGTAAGAAACAGCAAAACGCTGGATGGACTCAATCTGATCTTGCAATTCTTCACGATGGTCCAAGACCATGATCACTGAGGCTGGCTTAGTCCGACTCAGCTTGTCTGCAAAATCCTGGGCTGTCATATCCCCCAGACGAGCATTCAATAAAATCAAGTCATAGTCTGTCTGAAGAGCCATGGAGAGGGCTTTTTGCCCCTCCTCAACCTGATCAACTCGGTATTGCTCTTTTTGGAGTTCCAAACTTAAAAAATGAGCTAGATTTCGTTCTTTCTCAAGTAATAAAATCCGTTTCCCCATGGCAGACCTACTTATTTTTCGTCATACCAAGAGTAGTGGAATGTTCCTTCTTTGTCTTTACGTTGGTAAGTGTGGGCACCAAAGTAGTCACGTTGCGCTTGGATCAAGTTAGCTGGAAGGTCAGCTGAACGGTAGCTATCAAAGTAAGTAATAGCTGCTGAGAAAGTTGGCACTGGTACACCAGCTTGAACCGCAAGAGCTACGATATCACGTACTGCTTGTTGGTACTTAGCAGTAACATCCAAGAAGTACTCATCCAAAAGAAGGTTAGCAAGGTCTGCATCACGGTTGTAAGCATCTGTAATCTTTTGCAAGAAACGAGAACGGATGATACAGCCATCACGCCAGATAGAGGCGATGTCTGCAAATGGCAAGTTCCAGTTGTTTTCTTTAGAAGCTACACGCAATTGAGCAAAACCTTGTGCGTATGAAATGATTTTTGAGAAGTAAAGGGCTTGACGGATCTTTTCAATCAACTCAGCCTTGTCTCCTTCAAATTTGAAGGCAGCTGGTTTTGGAAGAACCTTGCTAGCATGCACACGTTCTTCTTTGTAAGTTGAAATGTATCGTGCAAATACTGACTCAGTGATGAGTGACAATGGCACACCAAGGTCAAGTGATGATTGGCTAGTCCATTTACCAGTTCCCTTGTTGCCTGCAGCATCAAGGATGTAGTCTACGATTGGTCCGTCTTGACCTTCATCGTCTTTACGACTCAAGATATCAGCTGTGATTTCGATCAAGTAGCTGTCCAATTCACCCTTGTTCCATTCAGTAAAGATTTCAGCCATATCTTCTGCAGAAAGGCCTAGCAAGTGTTGCATAAGATCATAGCTTTCTGCGATCAATTGCATGTCACCATACTCGATACCGTTGTGAACCATTTTCACATAGTGACCAGCTCCATCAGGACCGATGTAAGTCACACATGGTTTGCCATCTTCTGGTGCTTTAGCTGAAATTTCTTCAAGAACATCAGCAACCAATTCATAGGCTTCTTTTTGTCCACCAGGCATGATAGACGGACCTTCAAGGGCACCTTTTTCACCACCAGAAACCCCAGTACCGATAAAGTTGATACCTGAGTTTGCCAATTCTTCATTACGACGGATGGTGTCTTTGTAGAAAGTGTTTCCGCCATCAATCAAGATATCACCCTTGTCAAGGTGTGGAAGAAGGGCTTGAATAGTAGCATCTGTACCAGGTCCAGCTTGAACCATCAGCATGATACGGCGAGGTTTTTCGATTGAGTTTACAAAACTTTCAACGTCATAGCTTGGTACAAAGTTCTTTTCAGGATGGCAAGCAATTACATCTTCAGTTTTTTCTTTACTACGGTTGTAGATAGCAACTGTGTAACCACGAGATTCAATATTAAGGGCAAGGTTACGACCCATTACGGCCATACCTACGACACCAAAGTTAGCTTTTGTCATTTGACACTCCTCTTGTTTGATTTGTTTTATTTTATCATTTTTACTTTTGAAAAGAAAGAATTTTGTAACGACTGCTTAGTAGTCCAAGTCATCTGCATGACCAGCGCCATTTCCGACAAAGTAGCCTGTCTTACAGTTAATGGTAAAGAGATAGGTCCCATCTGGCTTGTAGAGATTATAATAACCATTGCCATTGACGATATTAACACGTTCGAGGATGTATTGATTTCCAGTGATATAGCCACGTGAACGTGAAGTCGCTAGAATTTGTTCCAAGACACCATCAGCAAAATCCCAGGCAGAGTTGTTACTATCATCAATAGCAGATTGATTGTAGGCAACACGACTGGCACTTCTTTGAACAGCAACACCCGCACTTGATAGCCCCATATTGACTTCACTGCGAGTACTTCTAGTTTCATTTGAGGCCGTATTTGAGCTACTTGGGCTTGTCTCACTAGTCGTATTTGAACTTGCTTGACTTGAGCTTGAACTGCTAGTTTGACTTGAACTTGAGCTGGAAGCACTTGTTTGCTGGCTCTTACCAAGGCTGATAGCCTTATCTAGCACTTTGTCAATCTCAGTATTCCCAGTTTTAATCTCTGTAAATTTAGCGTCAGATTTAGCTTTGGCATTGGTATCCAAGACACCATCCACAATAGCTGGTTTTTCAAATTGTGCATTGACATCTTGAATAGCCTTGATTTGCGTTGCTAGACTATCATACTTCGATTTGGCAAGCGTATGTTCACGACTACCTTCCAGCTTATCAAGCAGGGTCTTCAGTTGGCTCAACTTATCAAACTGGCTATTTTTCAAAGCCGTTTTATTGCTATCAGTATAGAAGGCATCATAAAGTGTATTAAAATCATCCACATCTGATTGATTGGCTGTAGTTGATTGAGAAGTTTCAATTTCCTTGGTCGAGCGATTCACTTGACGATAGACATAATAAGCACTGACACAGATAATTACTGATACAAGCGCCAAAGCAGTTAAAACAAAGCCTTTTTTGCTTTTCTTTTCTGAGTCTTCTTGTTCCAGACGAGAAAGGTTTTGCTCCTCTTCCACTTCTTCAGTCATTTCTGTTGGACTTTCATCCTCTAGCAATAGAGGATCCAAGCCTTGCCCCTCGTCGTCCAGAGGCAAGGGTGGTAAGATGTCTTCAGAAGATGAAACTTCCTCCGAAGAAGCTTCTGACTCTTCTACAGCCTCACGCATCTCTTGAATTAAATCATCCAGACTCTGAGTTTCAACTAACTCCTCTTTTTTGTATTGGCGAGTCGCAAACTTATCTGCTTCGATTTCATCTTTATGTTGCTTGACATACTTGTCCAAAATGGAATCTTCAGGCAAGACTCCTGCTTCCACTTCCTCATTTTTACGAATAGCTTGACCAACTGTTAATTCTTTTGCTTCATCAAAATCAAATTGCGGTTCTTGGTTTTCTTTTTTATGACGATTTCGTCTTTTTTTACTCATGAGTATCCCTTTCTATTTTACCTCTTGCCGTTTGACACGCTGACCAAAATATTGATACAGATCCACTTTCAAGGTTCCGTTGTATAACTTACGCTTCTTATCTGCTTGGCTACCATACTTGCTTTCAAAGGCTTCATCACTAGTCAGGATAAATTTGCTCCAAGTTTTCAGTAGTGCAAATACTTGACCCATCTCAGCATAAAGCTTGGTCACCCCTGCATCATCTGATAAACGCTCCCCGTAAGGTGGGTTAGAGATAATCACGCCATTGATTTTATCGGAACGCAAATCCTGCACGCGCATCTGCTTAAAGGTAATATCTCCTGCAACACCAGCTGCCTGAGCATTGGCTTTAGCAATTTCCACCATGCGAGCATCAATATCACAGCCCATGATATCCAGTTCCAGCTCACGATCCACTTTTTTAGCCGCTTCTGTACGCACTTCCTGAATCAAGCGATCGCTGACCCAGTTCCATTCCTCAAAGGCAAAAGAGCGACGAAGTCCTGGTGCCATCTTTCGAGCAATCATGACTGCCTCGATACAGAAAGTTCCTGAACCACAGGTCGGATCAATCAAAGGCTTATCTGGGTACCAGTTAGAAAGTTGTAAAATAGCTGCCGCCATGTTTTCCTTGATAGGAGCGCCGCCTTTTTCGGTACGATAGCCACGTTTAAAGAGACTGGAGCCTGTCGTATCAATCATGACAGTTGCCACATCTTTGAGAATAGAGACCTCAATCTTAAACTCTGGGCCATTCTCCATCAGAGGAACCCCTTCTGGGCGAGCATAGTGTTTCTGTAATTTCTTGACAACAGCTTTCTTAGAAATAGCCTGAACACTGGGTTCATTGTGTAGTTTGGACTTAACACATTTGGCTTTTGAAATCGGGAACCGAGCTCCAAGTGGTAAATAATTTTCCCAATCTAGGGCGAAAACTCCCTGAAACAGCTCTTCAAAAGTCTTAGCTGGGAACGTTCCTACGATGATTTTGATACGATCTGCTGCGCGAAGCCAGAGGTTGGTTTCGATAATAGCTCTCACGTCTCCTTGAAAACGAACACGACCATTTTCAACCTGACAATCGTAGCCCAACTCTCGCACTTCTCGTCCCACAACAGCTTCAAGCCCTGCTGCTACAGTTGCAATTAAATTAAATTCTTTTTTCATGTTACAGTCTTGCAAGACCTTTCTATATGTCCACTTTAAAAAATGAGGTTGAGAAAATTTCTCAGCCCCAACCTATATGCAATTTTCTATAAGCCATGTTTTGTTCCAGAAGTGACTAGGACCACTTCCTTCGATAATCATCTGTCTACCACTAACAGCTTACAGCTGATAGCAGTCAGAATACTACGTTCGTTTCCGCGTACTCCATGCCCCGACCAAAATTTGGGTTGCTAGCTTGAGGGGTTTACCGCGTTCCACTCTCTCTGTTTCCAGAAAGACTCCGTCACTGTGGCACTTTCAAGCCTACTCTGACCTATCCAAGGACTTAGCCATTTCAACTGCCGTAACGATTTCTCGTCCCTAGGCTTATGGTTTCGCCTAGCACAAACACTACAGGCATCACAGCCTGTGCTAGCATGGACTTTCCTCATGAGAAGCAATTCTCCTCACGCGATTATCCAAAAATTGCATGTGACAAGACCTGAATTACAAATCAGGATTGTCTAAAATTTGTTTGCCGAATACTTCTTTTTCAAGACGATTCAAGCGTTTCAAAATATCAAAATTCGTCATAGAAGATGAAGCTGCCACATCAATTGGATCTGGGTGACTAGGACTTGGGGCTGAACTCACTTGCGGTTTACGGGCTAATTCTTCCTTCAAATCTGCAATTTCCTGACGAAGTGACTTGACCAAGGCAGCATAGGTTTCATAGTCCTTGATGACATCGTCTAAAAACTCGTCAACTTCTACCTTACTATACCCTCGGACTTCACGTCCAAACTCTTGTTCAAAAATATCTTTCGCTGAAAAAATAATACTTGCCATGTCTCTCTCCATTCTCGCTTGCTAGTATTATTATATAAAAAAAGGCAAACAAAAATCAAGGTCAAAGCTTCAATTTTCGGAAAAATTTTCAGCAAGTTCATTTAATTGATCAAATGTTAATCTCTTTATAAAATAGTCCTCTTGATTTTTCATCTTTTGGTAAAAATAAGCTAGTTTCGTCTCATTTTCTTCATCATAAAAAAGATAAGAACTAGTCGTATTTTCCAGCAAAAACTGCTGGTAATCTCTTAACTGCCCCTTGTGTTCATAGCGAGGATAGGCATATTTGACAAAGTCTACCTGCTTAAAGCGACTCAGTTTCATCTGATTGCCTTCATTCCAATTTTCCCCATGGGTTTCAAAAGCAAAAATGGTCGCCAACTGGAAACCGTATTCGGTCTTCATTTCCTGAGCAACCTCTAAAACCCAATATTCAAAGCCCAAAGTCCCTGTAAATACAAGCCAAGACACCCCATCTGCTGCCATAGCCTCTAAATCTTTACGTATCGCTTTTTTAATCAATTTAAGACGAGGATCCTTATCAGAAAATAAACCCAAATCAAAAGCAGAATAGCCTAAAACCAAAGCTGTAGCCATTTTTAACCCTTTCTGTGCAAATTTATGGTATAATAGAGTGATGTTATTGTACCAATAAGGAGAATTATGGTCAACTATCCACATAAACTTTCATCACAAAAAAGACAAACATCTCTTTCTCAACCCAAAAATTTCGCAAATCGAGGAATGTCTTTTGAAAAGATGATCAATGCTACCAACGACTACTATTTGTCTCAGGGCTTGGCTGTTATACACAAGAAACCAACCCCTATTCAAATTGTACGAGTGGACTATCCACAGCGAAGTCGTTCCAAGATTGTTGAGGCCTATTTTCGACAAGCTTCAACGACGGACTATTCTGGCGTTTATAATGGATATTACATCGACTTTGAAGCCAAGGAAACAAAACAAAAACGTGCGATTCCGATGAAAAATTTTCATCCACATCAAATTCAGCATATGGAACAAGTCCTTGCCCAACAAGGAATCTGCTTTGTCCTTCTTCACTTTTCTTCTCAGCAAGAAACCTACTTATTGCCGGCATTCGATTTGATTCGCTTCTACCATCAAGATAAGGGACAAAAATCAATGCCACTTGGATATATTCGAGAATATGGATATGAAATCAAGGCTGGTGCCTTCCCTCAAATTCCCTATCTCAATGTTATCAAAGAACATTTATTAGGTGGTAAAACAAGATGAACAAACAAACTATCCTGCGAATAGCTAAGTATGTGAGTATCTGCTTCTTAACTTTATTTATCACAGCAGTTATGCTGGGAGGAGGCATATTTCTCTATTACGTCAGTAAAGCCCCAGCCCTATCTGAGAGCAAATTAGTCGCAACCACGTCTAGTAAGATTTTCGATAGTAAAAACGAACTGATTGCCGATCTGGGCTCTGAACGCCGAGTAAACGCTCAGGCCAACGAAATTCCTACTGATTTGGTCAAGGCTATCGTATCAATCGAAGACCATCGTTTTTTCGATCATCGAGGTGTCGATACCATCCGAATTATAGGAGCTTTTTTACGTAACTTACAAAACAACTCTCTCCAGGGAGGATCAACCCTTACCCAACAATTAATTAAGTTGACCTATTTCTCAACTTCCACTTCTGATCAGACCATTTCACGTAAAGCCCAGGAAGCTTGGTTGGCTGTTCAATTAGAACAAAAAACCACAAAACAAGAAATTCTGACCTACTACGTGAATAAAGTTTACATGTCTAACGGAAACTATGGAATGCAGACGGCTGCCCAAAACTATTACGGCAAAGATTTGAGAGAACTATCACTACCTCAACTTGCCCTACTAGCAGGAATGCCACAGGCTCCGAATCAATACGATCCCTATTCTCATCCAGAAGCTGCCCTTGACCGTCGTAACTTGGTACTTTCAGAGATGAAAGGTCAAGGCTACATTTCTGCCGAACAGTATGAGAAGGCTATCAATACTCCTATTACTGATGGACTCCAAAGTTTGAAATCAGTCAATAGCTACCCAGTATATATGGACAATTATCTCAAAGAGGTTATCGACCAAGTAGAACAAGAAACTGGCTATAACCTTCTAACTACTGGGATGGATGTCTACACAAATGTAGACCAAGAAGCTCAAAAACATCTGTGGGATATCTACAACTCCGATCAATACGTCTCTTACCCTGACGATGATTTGCAAGTCGCATCTACGGTCGTAGATGTTTCAAATGGTAAAGTCATCGCCCAACTTGGAGCTCGTCACCAAGCAAGTAATGTTTCATTCGGTACCAACCAGGCCGTAGAAACCAATCGTGACTGGGGATCATCAATGAAACCAATCACTGACTATGCTCCCGCTTTAGAATATGGAGTCTATGACTCTACTGCTTCTATTGTACATGATGTCCCTTATAACTATCCTGGCACTGATACTCCACTCTACAACTGGGATCATGTCTACTTTGGAAACATTACAATCCAGTATGCTCTTCAACAATCACGAAATGTCACAGCCGTTGAGACTTTGAATAAGGTCGGTCTAGATAGAGCTAAAACCTTCCTTAATGGTCTTGGTATCGACTATCCAAGCATGCATTATGCAAACGCCATTTCAAGTAACACAACTGAATCCAACAAAAAATATGGTGCAAGTAGTGAAAAAATGGCTGCTGCCTACGCTGCTTTTGCTAATGGTGGTATTTATCACAAACCAATGTATATCAATAAGGTCGTCTTCAGTGACGGTAGTGAAAAAGAATTTTCAGATGTAGGTACACGAGCTATGAAAGAAACAACTGCTTACATGATGACCGAAATGATGAAAACTGTCTTGGCATACGGAACTGGTCGTGGAGCCTATCTCCCATGGTTAGCGCAAGCTGGTAAGACAGGTACTTCTAACTACACAGATGATGAAATTGAAAAACACATCAAGAACACTGGCTATGTAGCTCCAGATGAAATGTTTGTTGGTTATACTCGTAAGTATTCTATGGCTGTATGGACAGGTTATTCGAATCGTTTAACTCCTATCGTTGGAGATGGTTTCCTAGTTGCAGCTAAAGTTTATCGCTCAATGATAACGTATCTATCAGAAGATACTCATCCAGAAGACTGGACGATGCCAGATGGCTTGTATAGAAATGGAGAATTCGTCTTCCAGAACAACGCAAAGAACACATGGAATAATTCAGTAACACAACAAACACAAACAGTAGAAACTCCAAGCACAACAGCTGAAAGTTCAACTACACAGGCAAGTACGACGGTTGGTCAACAACCCAATAATGCTCCAGCAACTGATCCTAGCCAAGGACAAGCTGGTCAAGCTGGTCAACCGACACAACCAGTACAACCAACGCCACAAAATCCACAAGTTCAACAACCACAACAGTGAGATGAAAGAAAATCCTGAGAATAAAAACTCAGGATTTTTTCTACAAAAAAATTAGCTTCATCATCTTTGAAAGTGAAGAGAGGTTTCAACTCATTTTCGATAAACCAAAAGAAGTTAGCAAATAACTAACTTCTTTTTATCTTATTTCACATGTTTTGCGAGTTCTTCTTGCGCTTTTTTATTGGACTCTTCTTTTTCTTTCATCCATTTATCTTGAGCTTTTTGGTATTCGTCTGCAGTGACTGCCTTGTCTTGAAGTTCAAGGTATTTATACAAGACTGGGTCACTTGTACCTTTATTTCCTGACAATGCAAATGGTATTGTAAATGGTACCATCTTAGACAAGATTGGACGACCAGTTTTAGAAGTTGTTGGGATGATCAAGGCACTGTCGGTCAACCAAGCTTGGGCAGCAGCGTATTTATCATAGCGTTTAGCAACATCTGTAGCCTCATCACCAGCTTCAGTAACCAATTTTTCGTAGTCATATAGACCTACTTTTTTAGCAGCTACATTATCTTCCCCTGAGTCAAATCCTAAATATGTTTTAGTACTTTCTCCTACAGAAGGTTTGATAATATCAAGGTAGGTTGATGGATCGGCAAAGTCTGGACCCCAACCGACATTATCTGATAAATCCCAGTCTTCGCCAGCAGCATTTTCAGCAAATAGAGTTACATTAAGCAATTCATCTTTTTGCAATTGTTGGATATCAATAACGACATTATCAGTTCCTAAAGTTGCTTCCAAGGATTGTTTCATAGATTGGACGCGCTGAACTTTTGTAGTTGCTGTCTGGTCAACAGGCATATCTAGGTGAATTGGGAATGTCACACCTTCTGCTTGTAAAGCTGATTTAGCTTTAGCAAATTCAGCCTTGGCTTTTTCTGGATTGTAGAGACCATCTTGTGAATCGGCCAGATTAACATCCTTCCATTCATCCCCATAGGTTACTAATTTTTCTTTGACCATATCGCCAAAGTTTTTCCCATCTGCTTGAACAAATGTTGGTGGCACAAAGAGATTACGCAAGATTTTGCTTGCTCCAGTTTCTCCATTCAACTGAGAGGCATAAGCTGTACGGTCAAATCCAAAGGCAATAGCCTGACGGAAATCCTTGTTTAAGAGCGCCTTTTTAGTAGATGTCTTTTGTTCTTCGCTAGTCTTAGATGTGTGTTTATAAGATTGACGGTCAATATTTGTTCCTACTAGATAAGTCGTAGAGTCTTGTTGAGTATAGACGATATTGTCTTTCATACTCTTCTCAAGCTCTGCGAAACTTGCACTTGTTGGATAAAGACGAGCTGCTGTAAGGCTACCATCTTTAAAGTTTTCTGCTGGTTTGCTGGTATCTTGCCCATCCCAGAATGACAATTTGACCTTGTCAATATGCACATTGTCCTTATCCCAATAGTTCGGATTTTTCGCAAATTCAACAGAGGATTTGGTCACAATGGATTTCAACAAATAAGGGCCGTTATACAAGAGACTACTTGGATCCGTCGCTTTGGCAAAATCATCCCCTTTTGAGTTCAAAAACTCTTCATTGACTGGCGCAAGCACACCCATGGTTGTTTTTGAGTTCCAAAAAGTTTCAGGTTTGTTCAAGGTGTATTGGATTGTTTGGTCGTCAAGCGCTTTAATCCCGACTTGAGCAAAGTCTGTGATTTCACCTTTGGCATAGGCATCCAGACCTTTGATTGAATCCTGTACCAAGTAAAGGGCTTCTGCTTTCTTATCTGTTGCATATTTAAGTCCTGTTACAAAGTCCTGAGCCTTAACAGGAGCATACTCTTCTCCCTCAGATGTATACCACTTGGCATCCTGACGAATCTTATAAGTATAAGTCAAGCCATCCTTAGAGACCGACCAGTCTTCTGCCATTGAGGGAATAAGGTTCCCGTATTTATCATTTTCAAGTAATCCATCGATCACATTACTAGTAATCTCAGAAGTTGCTGCCTTACCAGTTGTCAAATAGTTGAGATTATCTGGATGTGTCTCGTAAGTAAATGCAAAGGTTTTTTCACCTTGAGCGCCTGAACCCCCAGAACAAGCAGCTAAAACACCAGCTGCTAATAAGGTTACTCCCGCAAGAGCCAATACTTTTCTTGTTTTCATAGTATTCTCCTTTGTTTTTTTATTCATTATAGACTCTTTTTCAAGTCCTGTCAATAGAATTTTCTGAATTTTAAGAGTTATTTGTTATATTTGATATATTCTGAAAAATAAAATTGTTCATTTATGCCAAAAAAGCCAACATAGATTCTCTTCTGATAAGCAGAAAAGAATCTTGTTGACCTTACTTCTAAAAATCTTAAGTAGCAAAGATTCTAAAATGACGGAATCCTTGCATCATTGTCCCAACTCTTCCTCGACCACTTCCAAAGCCCATTCAATGACCACATGCATGTCATAGTATTTATAGTCAGCCAAACGTCCACAGAAAATGACCTTATCATTCTGTGCTGCTTCTTCTTGATATTTGGCAAATATAGCATTGTTTCTCTCATCATTGATTGGATAATAAGGCTCATCTCCAGGTTCCCAATCAGCTGGGTATTCACGAGTAATAACCGTTTTGTCCTGAGTACCATACTCAAAGTGTTTATGCTCAATAATGCGAGTATAAGGAATTTCTCGTTCTGTATAGTTGACAACTGCATTCCCTTGATAGTTTTCTTCATCAAGCACTTCATGATCAAAACGAAGACTACGGTATTCTAACTCACCGTGTTTATAATCAAAGTATTGGTCAATCATCCCTGTAAAGACAACTTTTTCAGCAGAAGCTTCTAATTCTTGACGATTGGCAAAAAAGTCAAGACCAAGTTCTACTTCCACATCCTTGAGCATATTTTCGATGATAACGTTGTAACCACCAATTGGAATACCCTGGTAACGGTCATTGAAGTAGTTATTATCAAAGGTTAAACGAACTGGTAGACGTTTGATGATAAAGGGTGGAAGGTCAGTCGCAGAACGTCCCCATTGCTTTTCAGTATATCCTTTGATCAACTTTTCATAAATATCTGGACCGATCAACTTGATAGCCTGTTCCTCTAAGTTTTTCGGTTCAACGTCCTTCATGTGAGCCGTTTGCTCAGCAATCTTATCTTTCACTTCTTGAGGAGTTTTTGTCCCCCACATAGCATAGAAAGTATTCATATTGAAAGGTAGATTATAAAGGCTACCCTTGTAATTAGCTAGAGGCGAGTTGATGTAGTTGTTAAATTCAGCAAATTGATTCACATAATCCCAGACTTTCTTATTAGAAGTATGGAAGATATGAGCACCGTATTTATGAACATTAACCCCTTCTACATTCTCACAGTAGATATTCCCACCAATGTGATCACGTTTATCAATAACTTTTACTTTTTTTCCACGCTTGGTTGCTTCATAAGCAAAAATTGCTCCCGACAAACCAGCACCAACGATTAGATAGTCGTACATAGTCTCTTCCTTATCATTTACCTCTCATCTCCTTAACTATAGTAAAAGAGAGAATCTTATACTCTTCGAAAATCTCTTCAAACCACGTCAGCGTCCATCTGCAAGCTCAAAACAGTATTTTGATCTGACTTCGTCAGTTCTATCTACCACCTCAAAGCTATACTTTGAGCTAACTTCCCAGTTACTCTTTGATTTTCATTGAGTATTCGTTTCAATCTATTTTAGCACAAAACAAATCATTTCTCAGTTTTCAATAGCCAAGTGATTTAAAAAGACAAGCACCAAAACTGATGTTTGTCTTTATGATTTTGCTTGAAAAGGCTATTTCTAACTATTTAACATGCTTTTCTGCTTCTTTTTGAGCTTTTTCAATTGCTTTTTTGCTTTCTTGTTCCCATTTACTTTTAGCTTCTTCAAACTGTTTGGTCGTCACAGTGTCTTTTTGCAGTTTCATGTACTTGTAGTTATTGCCATCACCCTTGATACCAACCAATGAATAGCCTCTTGTAAATGGCGTCACTTTGGTTACAGATGCTGTTCCACCACTTGACATAGCTGACATAATCAGAGAGTTGTCAATCATCCAAGCCTGTGCTTCAGCATATTTTTCATAGCGTTTGGCTACATCTTTGTTTTCACTATCTGCATCTTTGAGCATCTTAGTATAGGTGTCCAGACCTAGGCTAGTGATTTTTTCCTTATCTTCCTTGGCATCTAGTCCAAAAATCTTGAGGTAGAACCCATCCTCTGCATTGAAAGGATTGAGATAAGTTGATGGATCCTGATAGTCACCTACCCAGCCATCAAAGTTCAAATCGTAGTCACGATCAGCTGCTGTTGGCGCTAAGAAGGCTACGTTATTAAAATCATCTGTTGAAAGTTGCTGAACATCAATGACAATGTTATCAGCACCTAAAACTGACTCAAGGGTCTGCTTAACTGAGTTCATGCCTGTCACGGCATTTTTACTTGTCTGATCAACAGCTACATCCAAGTGAATTGGGAAGGTCACACCTTGACTTGCCAATTCTTTTTTAGCTTCCGCAAATTTTGCTTGGGCTTTTTCTTTGTTAAAATAGGCATCCTGAGCATCTGCTAGGTTTATACCTGACCATTCTGTGCCATAGTTGACTAATTTAGAAGCAACTACTTCTCCAAAGGTCTTGTTTCCAACTTGGACAAATGTAGGAGGCACTAGGGTGTTACGAAGAGTCTTGCTAGCTGCTTCTTCCCCATTTGACTGGGCAGAATAGGCTGTGCGGTCCAAGGCAAAGTTCACTGCTTGGCGGAAGTTCTTGTTCAAGACAGCTGTCTCAGTTGACTTCTTCTGCTCATCTGTCGTTTTAGACGTATGGCTGTAAGCCTTACGGTTGACGTTGAAATTGAAGTACCAAGAAGTCTTGTCCTGCAAGCTATAGACGATATTATCCTTATATTTCTCCTTAGTCTTAACAAAGTTAGAACTATTTGGATAAACCCCAGCGATAGAATAGGCTCCACTTTCAAAGTTACGGATGGTCAATTCTTGGTCTGAACCATCAAAGTAAGCCAATTTCACGTGTTCAATTGATACTTTATCATGATCATAGTAATGCGGATTTTTCACATACTCGATCGATGATTTTGATGTGAAATCTTTTAACAAATAAGGTCCGCTGTAGAGAATACTATCTGGAGATAAGGTACCAAAATCTTTGCCTTTTGAATTTAAAAACTCTTCGTTTACTGGGAAAAGAATACTATTGGTTGTTTTTGAATTCCAGTAAGGTTCTGGGCGTGTCAAAGTATACTCAACAGTCTGGTCGTCGATGGCTTTCACTCCAACCTTAGAAAAGTCAGAATCCGCTCCTGTAATATAATCATTCAAGCCCTTGATCGAGTTTTGAATCAAGTCAATAGCCTGGGATTTATTATCCACTGCATACTTGATACCTGTCACAAAATCTTGTGCCTTGACTGGGGCGTACTCTTCACCGTCAGCCGTGAACCATTTGGCATCTTTTCTCAGTTTATAGGTATAAGTCAGACCGTCGCTTGAAACAGACCAGTCTTCTGCCAAAGATGGAACTAGGTTTCCATGATTGTCATTTTCAAGCAAACCATCAACTAGGTTAGTAATAATAGCTGTATTATCAGCGTAATAATCTAATAAGTAATTAAATGTAGTTGGATTTCCACTAAAGGTTGATGAGTAAGTTTTTGTATCTGAACCTGATTGTCCGCAAGCAGTTAAAAGCAAAGCAGCCGCAACAGTCAGGCCTGCACTAAGAACACGCTTCTTTGTAGTCATCTTCTTTCTCCTTTATGTTAGTTTTTATAACATATATTTATTTTACCAAAATAGTGGGAATTTGTAAAGTTAATTGAATTTTGAGAATGAAAGTTTATAAACCCTGGTTATAAAAAAACAAAGGATTTCTGCCTTTCATACAGTCCTCCCTTGTTTTTATGCGATTTATCATTTAAATATCAATGAATTAACTGATAACCTAACGAAAGCAAGATTCTCATTCACATTATTTTATGTGTTTTTCTAAATCCTTTTGATACTGAGCATTCGATTCCAGTTTTTCCTTTTGCCACTTTTTGAAGGCCGCATCATACTCTTTAGTTGTCACAATATCATTTTGAAGTTCCATTCCTTTAAAAATAAATGGATCCCCCTTAATACCAACCTGTGAATAAGCTTTGGTAAATGGAACAGTACGACTAACCATAGGAGAGCCCCCTGAAGAAGCAACTGGAATAAGAAGTGAACTATCAGTAACCCAAGCCTGTGCTTTGGCATACTTTTCGTATCGTTTATCAAGATTACTTGTCTCAGAAGCCGCATCATCCAAGAGCTTCTTGTATTCATCCAAGCCAACTTTCGCCACAACTTCAGGATCCTTGCCCTTTGTTATACCTAGATGTTTTAAGGCAGAACCCTTCTTAGCATCTAAAATATTGAGATAGGTTGCTGGATCTTGGTAATCTGGTCCCCAACCTGTTCCGTTCAAATCATAATCTTTTTGGGTTGGAACTTTAGCTTGAGAAGTAATACTTTCCTTCTCATTATCTGTCATTTGAAGAACATCTATAATGACATTCTCCGTTCCCAGCGTTTCTTCAATTGATTGTTTTAGCGAATTGGTTTGTTGAACCGCAACTACATCAGTTTGCTCAACAGGCACATCCAAATGAATCGGGAAACTCACTCCCTTAGCTTGCAATTCTGACTTCGCTTTTTCAAATGCAGATTTAGCCTTTGTTGGATTGTAAATTGTATCCTTACCATCTGTGAGAGTCACATCTTTCCACTGTTCTCCATATTTCAGTAGTTCATCCTGAGCCAACTGTCCGAAGGTCTTCCCAGCTACTTGAACATAGTTATCTGGCACTAGACTATTACGAATAATCTTATCCGCACCCTCTTCACCGTTTAATTGAGCTGTATAGGCGTGGCGATTAAATGCAAAATTAAGAGCCTGACGGAAGTTCTTATTGAGAAGAGCTTCTTTTGTTGATGTTTTTTGTGACTCATCTGTTTTAGCTGTTTTATTGTAAGACTGGCGATTTACGTTCACAGTGAGGTAGTAGCTTGTTGCCTCTTGTGGACTATAGACAATCTTATCTCCGTACTCTTTCTTAGTTGACTCAAAGTTTGAGCTTGCTGGAAAAAGACGTGCAGTGGTATAGGCACCTTGTGTAAAACTACGAATTAAGGATTCTTGATCTGAACCATCATAGAATGTCAATTTAACATTATCAATTTTGACATTGTCCTTATCCCAATAGTTAGGATTTTTTTCATATTCAATCACAGATTTAGAAATCAAAGATTTCAAAAAATATGGACCATTGTAAAGAATATTTGATGGAGTTGGCGCTCCGTAATCCTTGCCTGTTGCATTCAAAAATTCTTCATTTACAGGAAGCATGGTTGCAGTGGTTACTTTAGAGTTCCAAAAACTTTCCGGGTTATTAAGGGTATATTCTACCGTATAATCATCAAGAGCCTTCACACCTACAGTTGAGAAGTCGTTTGTCTCACCACTAACATAAGCCTCCAATCCTTTGATGGATTTCTCAACCAAAGAAAGACCATCAGACTTTCCATCTGCTGCATGTTTCAGACCTGTAACAAAATCCTGAGCTTTGACTTCCGCATACTCCTCTCCTTCTGAAGTATACCACTTCACACCTTTACGAAGTTTGTAGGTATAAGTCAAGCCATCTTTAGAAACTGACCAATCCTCTGCTAGAGAAGGAATGAGATTCCCATATTTATCATTCTCTAAAAGACCGTCGACGACATTACCTATTACGTCAGAAGTTGAACTTTTACTTGTAAGGCTATAATCCAAGGATGATGGATCAACTGCATAAACATAAGAGAATGTTTTGGGAGCATCTGCATTCTTTTCACTTTTCCCACAAGCTGTTAAAAGAATGGCTGTACTCAAGGTCACTCCTGCTCCTATGAGCCACTTTTTCGATTGCATAAATAATCTCCTTCAAAATAGTATTTTCACTATTATACCCTATTTTTTTATAAATGCAAGAGTTCTTGTAGAATTTGTTAGAAAATTCTAACAAATGTTTTTAAAAGAGTTTTTTATACAACTTTTAGCAAAAAGAGGCTGGAAAAAAAGTCTTTAAAACAAAAAACGCATAATATCAGGTCAGTACAATAAAAACCTTGGTACTATGCGTTTTATTGTGGGAAGATTTACTTCATTTTCTCCTGAAGTCGAGTTTTTGCCCACTCTCTCTCATTTTAGTCAGTCAATTCCACACAGAAAGCATCCCATGGAGCCAAGATTTGTCTTTCAAAGGCTTCCTGAGCCGTGGTGTTTTCAATCAAAACCGATTTGACATTTCCTTCTACGTTCAAGTCTTGCTCTTCATTGGACAAGTTAGCCACAACTAGGAAACGACGGTCCCCATCTTTACGGATATAGGCGAAGACCTTGTCAGTTGTTTCCAAGAGTTCAAAGTCAGCTCGAATCAGCCAGCTGTTCTCCTTACGGATTTGGACCAACTTCTGATAAGTATAGAAAATAGAATCTGGATTTGCCAGTGCTTCTTGAACGTTGATTGCTTGATAGTTTGGATTCACTGCTAACCAAGGTCGACCGGTTGAGAAACCAGCGTTTTTGCTCTCGTCCCATTGCATAGGGGTACGGGCATTGTCACGACCAATGACACGGATACTGTCCATGATTTCTTCCATCGGAACGCCTTTTTCAAGAGCTTCACGCGCATAGTTGAGGGATTCAATATCTTCTACTTGGTCCAGTGTTTCAAACGGATAGTTGGTCATCCCAATCTCCTCACCTTGGTAGATATAAGGTGTCCCTCTCATGAGATGAAGCAAAATTGCAAAGGCTTTGGCAGATTTTTCGCGGTATTCTTGGTCATTTCCCCAGATTGAGACGATACGAGGAAGGTCATGATTGTTCCAGAAGAGCGAATTCCAACCGTCCTCAACTCCTAATTCTGTCTGCCATTTGTTAAAAATTTCTTTTAACTTAGCGATATTCAGCTCTTTTTGATAATGCCATTTAGGTTGCCCTTCCTGATACTGAAGACCGATATGTTCAAACTGGAAGACCATAGACAATTCTTGACCCTTTGGATCAGAGTAGAGCTTGGCAATCTCTGGCGTTGCTCCCCAAGTCTCCCCTACTGTTAAGAGATTCTTATCGCCAAAGGTAGCCTGATTCATCTCCTTGAGATAGGGGTGGAGCATAGGACCATTATTGACTACCTTCTCGTCAGGAATTTTCCCAATCATATCAATAACATCCATACGGAAACCGCCAATCCCTTTATCAATCCAGAAATTCATCATCTCATAAATTTTCTGGCGAAGTTTTTCATTTTCCCAGTTGAGATCCGGCTGTTTCTTACTGAAAAAGTGGAGATAGTATTGACCTGACTTTTCATCGTATTCCCAAGCAGACCCACTAAAGATAGACTCCAAATCATTGGGTTCATCCCGCCAGATATAGTAGTCTCTCTCAGGGCTATCAGGATTTTCACAGGCTTCGACAAACCAAGCATGTTCATCTGAGGTATGATTGACCACCAAGTCCATGATGATACGAATATCACGCTTCTTAGCTTCCGCAATTAGTTGGTCCATGTCCTCCATGGTTCCGAAAATAGCTGCAATCGCTTGATAATCAGCAATATCATAGCCATTATCATCCATAGGACTGTCATAAACAGGAGAAAGCCAAATCGCTGTAATTCCTAACTTGGCTAGATAGTCTAACTTACTGGTAATTCCTGGCAAATCACCAACTCCATCTCCGTTGCTATCCATAAAGCTCTTAGGATAAACTTGATAGACTACGGCATTGTGCCACCATTTTTCTTGCATCTTCTTACCTCATTATTTTAATAATCTATAGTCTATGATAGCGCTTTTCAGAGTTTTGTGCAAGCGTTTGCCTAATCTTTTTAATTTCTTTTTTGACTCCATAGTTTCCTAACTTCCAATTTTTTATTATAATAGAGGTCAGAGGTAAAAAAATGAAAAAACAAGCTTTTAGTTCTGAACAATATTTGAATCTACAGCGCGACCACATCTTGGAGCGCATTAACCAATTTGACGGCAAGCTCTACTTGGAGTTTGGTGGCAAAATGTTAGAAGATTTCCACGCTGCTCGCGTGCTTCCTGGTTATGAGCCTGACAACAAAATCAAGCTCTTACAAGAATTGAAAGAGCAGGTTGAGGTTGTCATTGCCATTAACGCTAGCAACATCGAGCATTCTAAAGCACGTGGCGACTTAGGCATTTCTTATGACCAAGAAGTGCTTCGTTTGATTGACAAATTCAATGAACTGGGAATCTTTGTCGGTTCAGTTGTCATTACACAATACGCAGGTCAACCCGCTGCAGATGCCTTCCGCAACCAACTCGAGAAAAACGGAATTGATTCTTATCTTCATTATCCAATCAAAGGATATCCGACGGATATGGATCATATCATTTCTCCAGAAGGTATGGGGAAAAATGACTACATCAAAACTAGTCGAAACTTGATTGTCGTAACCGCTCCTGGACCTGGTTCTGGAAAATTGGCAACCTGTATGTCCAATATGTACCACGACCAAATCAATGGTATCAAGTCTGGTTACGCTAAATTTGAAACCTTCCCAGTTTGGAATCTTCCCCTTCATCATCCAGTTAACTTGGCTTATGAAGCTGCCACAGCTGACCTTGATGATGTCAACATGATTGACCCTTTCCATCTCCAAACCTACGGAGAAACCACTGTCAACTACAACCGTGATATCGAGATTTTCCCAGTACTCAAACGCATGTTGGAACGCATTCTAGGAGAGTCTCCATACGCTTCTCCAACAGATATGGGTGTCAACATGGTTGGTTTCGCTATTACAGATGATGAAGCTGCTGTCGAAGCTTCTAAACAAGAAATCATCCGTCGCTACTATCAAACTGTTCTTGATTTCAAAGCTGAAAAAGTTGGCGAATCTGCTGTTAAAAAAATCGAGTTGCTCATGAACGACCTCGGCATCACACCTGCAGACCGCAAGGTTGCTGTTGCTGCACGCCAAAAAGCTGAAGAAACTGGCGGACCAGCCCTAGCCCTTGAATTGCCAACTGGGGAAATCGTCACAGGTAAGAACTCAGAACTCTTTGGCCCTACAGCAGCTGCCTTGATCAACGCCATCAAGAAATCAGCTGACATTGCCAAAGAAGTAAAACTAATCGAGCCTGAAGTTGTTAAGCCAATCCAAGGTCTTAAAATCGATCATCTCGGTAGCCGCAATCCACGCCTGCATTCAAATGAAATCCTGATTGCACTTGCTATCACAGCTACGGAAAATCCTGATGCTGCTCGTGCTATGGAAGAACTTGGCAACCTCAAAGGAAGCGAAGCTCATTCAACCATCATCTTAACCGATGAAGACAAAAATGTCCTTCGTAAACTAGGTATCAACGTAACCTTTGACCCTTACTACCAATACGATCGCTTGTATCGTAAATAAAGATTTCAACCTCTCCACCCTCGGAGAGGTTTTCTCTCTGTCTCAGGAGCCAGCTTTATGTTATAATGTAAAGAAGAAAACTGAAAGGATTTACCATGTCAAAAGAAGTTATTGTTGAAAGTTTTGAACTTGACCATACCATTGTTAAAGCACCCTATGTTCGCTTGATTGGGGAAGAAACAGGGCCAAAAGGAGACATTATCTCCAATTATGATATTCGCTTGGTGCAACCAAATGAAGACTCTATCCCTACCGCTGGCCTTCACACTATCGAGCACCTCTTGGCAAAACTCATCCGTACCCGCATCGACGGCATGATTGACTGTTCTCCATTTGGTTGCCGCACAGGTTTCCACATGATTATGTGGGGTCGTCATACCAGCGCTGAAATTGCGGCCGTCATCAAGGATTCACTCAAGGAAATCGCTGAAACTACTACTTGGGAAGATGTCCCTGGAACAACCATCGAATCTTGCGGAAACTACAAGGATCACAGCCTCTTTTCTGCTAAAGAATGGGCAAAACTCATCCTTGAACAAGGGATCTCAGATGATCCCTTTGAACGTCATGTGATTTAAACGTAAAAAAGATGCTGAAAAAAAAAGGCTTTAAAACCAGAAAAACGCATAGTATCAAGTGTTAAAACCTTGATATTATGCGTTTTATTGTGGGAAGATTTTCTAAATAAAGAACTAAACAAATCTAAACCACTTCATCTAATCCTCTTTTATGCCATTATTTTCAATCAAGGTTAATTTTGATTTAATCTGTTTTATAGTAGACAGCTTTTTCATCAGATGGATGTGTTTGAGTAATGATAATTCTAGTTTTACTTTTATCAGTTGGGTCTTCGATTGATACCATTTGGTTATTCTCAAATCGTTTCATAGGTATACTTGTTTCAGAGGGATATATTCCCATTGCAGCTCCCATAGGTCCTGAGCTCACACTAAAATCTATATGTTCATCGCTTCTCATTTTTGCCTTAGATATTTGTACTTACTTACAAATGATTCAATCACTTCAACACTAGCTTGACTTGTATTTGATAATCTGTCATATACTGTACCATTTGTGAAGTAAGTGAGATTGGGTATTGTTTTGAAGCCTACGGTTGTTTTGAAGTTATTCCAACTTGTCTTATCTATATGCTCACTATCCAAGTAATACATAGTTATATCGGTTTTGTCTACTGCTTTTGCTAGCTTTGGAGCAAATTCTTGACAGTATGGACAACTTTCTCTCCCTGTGTATAGATAAAAGCTTTCTTGATGTTGTATTTTCTGTTCTACAGCCTCTAAACTTATCTTTTGAAGTCTATTTACAGATATCTGGTAGTCTGTTTGTAGCAGAGTGGTTAAGTATGCTGTGAATGTGACAATGATAATAAGTAATAGTGACAGTAGAATAAGAACTTTTTTACTATTCATCACATCCGTATCCGTCTTTGTCTCTATCTAACCATGGACCGTATTGTGGGTCACTAGCAGGTATGTTTACACGTCCTGCTTTTCGTGCTTCCTTACAGTTTTTGAACGGTCTTAAATTTGATTGTGGAGCAGGTGTAGACGATTGTGTAGGAGTAGTTGTAGTGTGAGATGAAACTTGTTCTTGCTCTTTTGCTCGTGAAGATGCTTTCCTTTCCTCTTCTTTTGATTTAGAGGCTTCAATACTTGCTTTTTCCTCTTCTTGTGCTTTTTCTGTTTTTCTCACTTCACTGATTACTAACGAGCTTTTATCGATTGAATCATATTTTTCTAAAGATACTGTATTTCCTGTATAGACCATAAGTTCATTCATTTTCACAGCTAGTGATTCAGGTGTACGGATAAGAAGCTTCTTACCTGTTATGTTGTATTCACGGTATTCATCTTTTTCTTCAATCCCAATTACCTCAGCTTCAACTTCGTAGAGTTTATCTGTGTTAGAGAGTTTGTGTGCTACCTCTCTCAGTGCTTTGGCTCGCAGTATGATTTTAATTTGTGGTGTATTTAGATAAGCATCTACAGCTATATGTCCAGTTGGAGACCATTTCTCTATTTTAGAGCTAGTTTTACTACTGGATGATGAAGTAGAGGAAGATGAACTAGACTGTTTAACTTGTGAAGATTGTTTGACAGAATCATTAGCCTTAGTTTGAACTTGTGAGTGTTTAGTGCTACCGCTAGTTAATAGTGTGAAGAACAAAACGAGGATAAGCAATAGTACAATACTACCTATAATCTTTTGCTCTTTGCTTAATTCCTTAAGCTTTTTAAGCATATATAACCTCCAGATGTTTAACTTTATTTAATGAAATAAAAAAATATTTCCTAATAGTTATAATTATATCACACAAACTTTAACAAAAGAATATGTTTTTTGTTAATATTTAACTATAGAGAATGTAAACCTGATTGTTTAATCTATAAGATAGATAGTAGATTTAACATAGAGGGTGAAGGAATGGATGATATATTAGAAAATATAAGTAATCAGATACGAGACTTACGAGTTTCAAAGAAGATTACACAACAAGAATTAGCAGAAAGAACAAATTTAAGCGTTCCTTATATCAGTCAGATAGAGAATAATCACAGAAATATCTCTTTGGAAACTTTTGTGAAGATTGTTGATGCTTTGGAAGT
>NZ_JVRR01000142.1 GCF_001070715.1 Streptococcus pseudopneumoniae | reverse complement strand
CAATGTCATCAAGTTAGTAATCTAACTACTGTAATAGGAGATACGATTGAGATCATCAAAGTGATTCTCTATCCTATCTTCTATTTTTTTGCATAACAAATAAAGGTTTTTTCACCCTATTTTTTTGAGATTTATGTTACTCTATAGATGAAATCAACTACCGATTGGGCCTTTAGCTTTCTTGGATATTTTCGATTCGGTCGAATAATAGATAACTGTTTCTTGAGGTAGTTTTTCAACCGGAGGGAAGAAAGGGAACCGTTAAAAAACAAACGGCAGGCATAAGCCGCATCTGAGAAACACACTTTATATCTTTGTTTCTTGTGACTACTGTCGATGGCAACTTGCGAGGTTACCCAACGACAAAAGTTAAAATTTGTAAAGCGAGCAAAGATTTCTTGGAGAATCCCTTCCTTCTTTTTGGCATGAAAATTGACCAAGCCAATACTGTATTTCAGGTCACGAAAACTAGTCTCTATGCCCCATCTACTGGCGTAGAGATTTTTTAATTGTTGGACTGAATAGTCTGTATTCGTCACTAAAGTCTCGTATTTTCCTTCTTCCACTTCTAAACGCACCATACGAAAAGGAAGTTGGTATAGTTCAACAGGGTCATGTTTTCGACTTGTTTCTGGAAGAAAATCAAAAGTAGAATTGTGTGGAATAAAATGATAGTCATTGGGACAGTTGAGATAAAGTTTTTTTGAGCTGATTGGTTTGCTTTCGTGATAATGTTAGAGAAAATGTTTGATCAAAACACTCTGTATTTGGCAAGTTGAAGGAGGAATACATAGATTGTTTCCCATCTCGAATGCGGATGATATAGAGCCATCCTTTTTCTTGAAAATGAGCCATGCCATGAGATTGTAACTTTCATATCCTCTATCCATGATAACAAGAGCTTTCTCGAAAGGGAGAAGCCTCCATCATCTGAATCAGAGCTAAGCGCTCATGTTGCGCATATTTGTCTTGAATAGAAGCATCTCGATACACTCCAGCCGTCAAGTCGTATAGGGCATTTATGTGCATGAGATTATAGGATTTAACATCCTTTTTTGTTTGGATAGAGGTTTCTGTATCCATAGGATTTCGAGGAATACAGATATCACTCCCATCTGCAGCGAATATTGGAAAATCAGTGTTAAGTGGAATAGGTGCTGTAAATTCTTTAAATAGAGCATAGAAAGCCTCAGGTTTTATCTGATAGCGTCTTTGAACAAAGGCTGAATTTGAAACTGTCAGTTTGATATCTAGTAATTCTTTTGATAGTGATTTCCCGCCCATTCCCAGAATTGTACGAATCATAGTTTCTAGTGATAACCTTCTTTTATGAGTAAAGGCCTGTTCAGCTTGTTTGACGAACTCAACTTTTTGACCAATGATACTCTGAATACTATTATTCAAGTGGGCTTTTATTTGTTTTATCATGGAAAATACCTCCGTAACTATAGTTTATCACATAAAAAAGAAACCCAAATACAGAATCGTATTTGAATTTCTTAACTTAATGAGATTGGGGACAATAGTCTCTTATGTCCCAAAAAAAGCAACGGATTTGCCGTTGCTTTTTTTGCAGTACGACGGGCATGTCGTGCATCTGAGGTGTAAGTCCTCCGTGGGCACCCGCTACCGGTGAACCCAATAGCGATTCCCAAGCCTGACTATCGTGAGGTAGCGGGGAGAGGAAGGGATAGCGAAATCGTGGCTCTACGAACAGGAACGTGATAGTAAGGCGTATATAGTGGATAAGGGGGCTTAAAACTCTAAAGTCCAAAAAGGTAGTCGTAACCTATATGCGTAAATCACGAGAGTAAACGAGGAAAGATGTACGACTTATCCCGTGAGGTCTCATGAGCGCTGAATGCGTAGTAACAACGAATCATGAGAAGTCAGCCGAACCCATAGTAGTGAAGAAACTTCTGTAATGGAAGTGGAGCGAAGGGGAGAATACTCAAACAGTCTGGGGAGAGACTGTTTGAGGTCTGTCGCTAGAAAGAGAAAACGACAGTTCGAAGTAATCCTACTTCACTTGTGTCTGTAAAATAAGCGGTCTGATAGAACTGAACTCTGTCACGTATTGACTAGATGAAGGTTCACCAATATAAGATGTCCCTCAGGCACCAAAACAAGAAAGGAATACGCACATGTCAAAATTGCTAGATAAGATATTATCACGCGAAAATATGCTGGAAGCCTACAATCAAGTAAAATCCAATAAAGGCTCAGCTGGGATTGATGGAATGACTATCGAAGAGATGGATAATTATCTCAGACAAAACTGGCGCCTGACTAAGGAACTGATAAAACAGAGAAAATATAAGCCTCAACCAGTTCTTAGAGTTGAGATTCCTAAACCAAACGGAGGTATTCGTCAACTAGGAATTCCAACAGTTATGGATAGAATGATTCAACAGGCCATTGTTCAAGTCATTAGCCCTATTTGTGAACCCCATTTCTCGGATACGAGCTATGGCTTCAGACCAAATAGGTCATGTGAAAAAGCCATCATAAAGCTCTTAGAGTACTTAAATGACGGCTGTGAGTGGATAGTGGATATAGACCTAGAGAAATTTTTCGATACGGTTCCTCAAGATAGATTGATGTCCTTAGTACATAACATTATCGAAGACGGAGATACGGAATCCTTGATTCGTAAGTATCTTCATTCGGGTGTTATCATTAACGGTCAGCGTCATAAAACGCTAGTTGGTACGCCACAGGGAGGAAATTTATCTCCTCTCTTATCCAATATCATGCTTAATGAATTGGACAAGGAATTAGAAAAGAGAGGGCTTCGATTTGTGCGCTACGCAGATGATTGTGTGATTACGGTCGGAAGCGAGGCAGCCGCTAAGCGTGTGATGTATTCAGTCAGTCGTTTTATTGAGAAACGGCTAGGTTTGAAAGTAAACATGACCAAGACTAAGATTACCAGACCAAGAGAGTTGAAATATCTAGGTTTTGGGTTCTGGAAATCATCAGATGGTTGGAAAAGTCGTCCCCATCAAGATAGTGTTCGGAGATTTAAGCTTAAATTGAAGAAACTAACACAGAGGAAATGGAGTATAGACTTAACAAGACGTATTGAGCAACTGAATTTGTCTATTCGAGGATGGATAAACTATTTCTCATTGGGAAATATGAAAAGTATAGTCGCCAGCATAGATGAGCGTTTGCGTACTCGCCTACGAGTGATTATCTGGAAGCAATGGAAGAAGAAATCGAGACGATTATGGGGATTGCTTAAGTTAGGAGTTCCTAAATGGATAGCAGATAAGGTATCTGGCTGGGGCGACCACTACCAATTAGTAGCTCAGAAGTCGGTACTTAAACGTGCTATATCAAAACCAGTCCTTGAAAAACGTGGACTGGTTTCGTGTTTGGATTATTACCTTGAACGACATGCGTTAAAAGTTAGTTGAACCGCCGTATGCCGAACGGCACGTACGGTGGTGTGAGAGGGGCTAGAGATTATCCCCTACTCGATTGGTTGCGATAGTCTTGGTAAAATAGAATTGCACAATAAACCATTTAGAAAGGCTATCCCATGCATATTCACTATAACACAAATCAAACAACTTTACCACTAGAAATCAGTTCTTTCTTGCCACAAGACCATCTCGTCTTTACTATTGAAAAAGTGGTAAATACCTTGGAGGATTGTCATTTCCACGCCTTCTATCATGCCTTTGGTCGCCCGTCTTATCACCCTAAAATGCTTGTATCTGCTCTTCTATTTGCCTATTCACAAGGGATTTTCTCTGGTCGAAAAATTGAAAAAATGATGATTGAAAATCTGGCTATGCAATACCTAACAGGGCAGTTGGTTGTCAGCTATCGCACCATCAATCGTTTTCGTGTAGCTGAAGGGATGGAAGAACTCATTCGTAATCTTTTCATCGACCTCAATCTTCGTTTAAAAATGGAAGAGTTAGTGACCTTAGATTGTCTGTTTATTGACGGGACTAAGATTGAAGCCAATGCCAACAAGTATAGTTTCGTGTGGAAGAAAGCGACAGAGAAATTCTCCGCCAAACTTCAAGAACAGATACAGATCTATTTTCAAGAAGAAATCACTCCTCTTATCCATCAAGCTATCGAACTGGATACACAAGAGCCTATCTCCTCAGAGCAGTTGCTTGCATTCGCTCAAGTCCTTGAAGAAGAATTGGAAAAACTGAACCAGGACATTGAGGAGACACCCGTTAAAGGGAAAGATGAACGTAAAACCCAGCGTCATAAACTCAAGAAAGTCTTGCGTAAAGTCAAGGAGGATTTTTCAGTACGTGCTGAAAAATATGAAAACTATCAGGAGACATTTGAAGGTCGCAACAGCTTTTCCAAAACCGATCCAGATGCCACTTTTATGAGAATGAAAGAAGACCATATGAAAAATGGCCAACTCAAGGCTGCTTATAATCTTCAAATCGCTACTGAAAACCAATTTGTTCTTCACTATGATGTCTTCTCAAATCCGACAGACACCAAGACTCTTCTGCCATTCCTTGAAACTTATCCGCATGACTTGAAGACAGTTGTCATAGATGCTGGATATGGAAGTGAAGAGAACCTCCTTCGTTTAGATGAAAAGGAGGTAAACCATCTGATTAAATATGCCATGTTTGATAAGGAACAGAAAAGAGGGTATAAACAGTCGGCTAGAAACTTAGCGAATTGGCACTATAATGACAAGGAGGATAGCTACACACATCCTGATGGCTGATGCTATCGTTTTCACCATATCAAGCACCAGAAAACACAGACGGACTTTCAACAGGAAATCAAGGTTTACTACGCTGACGAACCTGAATCAGCCCCCCAAAAGGGACTGTATATGAACGAACGCTATCAGCACTTAAAAACTAAAGAATGCCAGGCGCTTTTATCTCCCCAAGGTAGACAGATTTTCGCTCAACGCAAGATTGATGTGGAACCTGTCTTTGGGCAGATAAAGGCTTGTTTGGGTTACAAGAGATGTAATCTGAGGGGCAAGCGTCAAGTGAGAATTGACATGGGATTGGTACTTATGGCCAATAACCTCTTAAAATACAATAAGAGAACGACTCAAAATTAAAAAGCTAGAATTCAACAATTGGAAATCTCTAGCTTTTTGTGGTTGAGAACTATTTTGTCCCAGACTCTTTTCACTTCATTTTATCTGAGTGTAACATACTGTTGGGCAATCTCGCTAATGCGGTCAAAGTCGCCTTGGGAAGCGAGTTTATTGAGTTCGCCACCAATTCCAACGGCGTCTGCACCAGCAGCGAACCATTGAGGAATGTTGTTTAGGCCGACTCCTCCGGTTACCATTACGGAAACTTGTGGGATCGGTGCCTTGACTGCAGAGATATATGCTGGACTGAGAGCACTACCTGGGAAGAGTTTAATGATTTCACTACCGGCTTCAAGTGCAGTCGTTATCTCTGTGAGAGTAATACAGCCTGGAATGTACGGTGTGCTGTAGAGATTGCACATTTTTGCAGTTTCAGCATGGAAAGATGGAGAAACAACGTAATTTGCTCCGGCTAGAATAGCATCTCTAGCAGTTACGGCATCAATCACAGTACCTGCACCGATACAAACACTTTGATCGTCCTGATACAAGTCTACAAGTTCCTTGATGATTTGCCCTGCATACTGATTGGTATAGGCGATTTCAATAGCTTTGATACCTCCCTTGATACAAGCAATCGAGGCTTGCAGTCCTTCTTCCTTTGTATTTCCTCGAATAACAGCGACAATTTTTTGTTTTTTTAGTTCAATAATCGTATCTGATTTGGTCATGTAATTCTCCTAACGAATGATATCTTGTGCATTTGCCAGTAATTTTTCAATACTAGTTTCGGAAGTGGAGAGATGGTCTCCTGGAAGAGTGCATTTGAGAGTTGCGCTCGCAACTGCAAAGTCAATGGTAGTTTTTAAGGAGGAATGATGGAGTAGTTGATAAAGGGCACCAGATATAAAGGCATCCCCGCTACCAACTCGTTGATAGACTGCAGTTTTTAGTTGGACAGACTCTTCAAATCGTTCTCCCAGAGCATAGGCCTGATAGACATTTTTGTCTTGTTCATCACTAGAGCGGAGGGTATGGAAAATGGCCTTGAAACCATAGGCTTCTTTTAATTGTCGCATGCGATTTTCCACCTCTTTTAGGCTGGCTCTGTCTCTTGGGAACATCTCTAGATTTTGGTCATCAATCATGAGAGGATCAATACCAAAGCAATAGTCAGCGAAACGTGCAAACTTAGAAAATTCATACTTGGCTTCTAGGACTGAAATCATCTTTGTTCTCAGATTGAGATCCATTGAAACGATAATCCCTCGGCGCTTGGCTTCTTCCAAGAGTAGGAGAAGGAGCGTACGAACCTCTTGACCGATAGCTACAGTGATTCCACTAAAATGAAAATGGCCAATCCCCTGAAAGAGAGAATCCATATCTAGCATGTTTGGCCGAATCTGGCTGATACTCGTATGCTTACGATCGTAGAAAACTTCACTTTGACGACAACCAAAGCCGTTCTCCAAAAAGTAGAGGCCGATTCGATCGCCAAGCCGACAGATTGAACTGGTATCGATTTGGTGCTGTTTCAAGAATGTGAGAAAACGATCTCCAATCTCGTTGGCAGGGAGTGCGGTAAAGACTTTCGTTGAGATACCCAGGGCCTGCAAATTACAAGCGATGTTAATTTCTGATCCGCCAAAATAAGTCGAACTGGCAACATGATCGCCGATACTGGTGGCATCTAATGGTGAGATTCGAATTAATGGTTCGCCAAACAGTAATATTTTCGTCATCCATTAGTTCCTTTCTGGTTTAGAATAGCTTTACTTGGCTAATACTTCTTTCAAATAAGCAGCGACTTCATCATCTTGGCAGTTTTCAAAGAAGTATTCTTGGAAGTATTTGCCAGAGATGGTGTCTTTGAGGAAGTCTTGGTCGATTGTTTTAAGGATGGTCATCAAATCATTGTAGGTGATTTGTTTTACCTCGTTTAAGATACGAGCGTTGCGTTGTTCAGGGATTACACGTTCTCTTGGGTAGCCACCGCCCATTTCTTCAGCAAATAAGCGTTCAAACATCAATTTGAGGGTCAGTTCTGCCCCCCAGCCAAATCCTTTGGCATAAGGGATAGACAAGGCGTTACCACCATTGATTTGAGAATAAAGGTAAGCGTCAGTTGGGTCCACTGCTAGACCACAGACAACACCAGGGAAGCTGTTTAAAGCAAGCATAGCTCCTACACCCGTACCACAGCCGGTAACAACAAAGTCGACTGCTTTTGTATTTAAAAGGATGGCAGCCATTAGGCCGTTTTGTACGTATGTTAATGGGTTTTCACCTTCTTCTCCACGCATACCATAGTTAAATAATTGGTAGCCTTTTTTATTTGTCGCTTCTTTTAGACTATCATAAATAATGTGATTCTTACTAGCTTGACTATTTTCATTGATTAATGCGATTTTCATAAGATCCTCTTTCTATTTTTACTCAGGTTGTTTTCCGATGTAGGCTAAGATACCGCCATCTACATATAGGATGTGGCCATTGACAAAGTCGCTGGCATCACTAGCGAGAAAGACAGCAGGGCCCATTAAATCTTCAGGATTTCCCCAACGTGCAGCAGGTGTTTTTGCAATGATGAACTGGTCAAATGGGTGGCGAGAACCATCTTCTTGCAACTCACGAAGAGGTGCTGTTTGAGGAGTGGCAATATAACCCGGTCCGATTCCGTTACATTGGATATTGGCTCCACCGTATTCAGACGCAATGTTGCGGGTCAACATTTTCAAGCCGCCTTTAGCGGCAGCATAAGCGCTAACCGTTTCACGTCCCAGTTCGCTCATCATCGAGCAAATATTGATAATCTTTCCATGCCCTTTCTTTATCATAGAAGGAATGACTGCTTTTGAAACGATAAATGGTGCGTTTAAGTCAATATCGATGACCTTACGGAAATCAGCGGCGCTCATTTCGCACATTGGAACGCGGCGGATAATACCAGCGTTATTAACAAGGATGTCAATGACACCAACCTCTTGTTCGATTTGCTTGACCATGGCTTGGATACCGTCCTCGTCTGTCACGTCACAGACATACCCATGGGCTTCGATGCCAACTTCACGATAAGCTTCAATCCCTTTATTGACCAGGTCTTGATTGATATCGTTAAAGACAATAGTAGCGCCGGCCTCAGCGTAGGATTTGGCAATAGCAAATCCAATTCCATAAGAAGCGCCGGTGATGAGAGCAATTTTTCCTTTTAAAGAAAACTGCTCAATTGAGAATGATGTATTTGTCATTTGATACTTCCTTTCAAATTTGTTAAGACTTCTCTATAACCAAATTATATTCTAGTAAACCGGTTTTGTCAATAATTAAATATTTTTATTTCTGAAAATCTTTGTTTTCCTAAAAAAACGGAAGATTTTGAAGTTTCTGTCTAATGTAATGGTTAAATAAGTAATGAAAGCGCTAATATTTTTTTGAAAAAACTATTGACAAGATAAAAATAAAGGTCTACAATGTAAAATATAGAGTAAACCGGTAAACTCAAAAAAGAAAGGAGAAAAGATGAAAATTGTACTTGTAGGGCATGGACATTTTGCCACAGGGATTTATAGTTCTTTACAATTGATTGCAGGCAATCAAGAAAATGTGGAGGCGATTGACTTTGTGGAAGGAATGTCAGCAGATGAACTCAAGCAAAAAATCTTACTTGCAATTTCAAATGAAGAAGAAGTTTTAATCCTAAGTGATCTCTTGGGAGGATCGCCATTCAAGGTTTCTTCTACCATAATGGGAGAAAATCCAGCCAAAACAATGAATGTTCTCTCGGGTTTGAACTTAGCTATGTTAATGGAAGCAGTCTTTGCTAGAATGACTCATAGCTTTGATGAGGTTGTTAATAAATCAGTAGTGGCGGCTCAGGGCGGAGTCGTAAATGGTAAAGAATTGTTTTCAACGGATGCAGAGGAAGAGGAAGAAGATTTCGAATCGGGTATTTAAAGGGTAAAAGAATGATAAAAAAGGTTACGATTGAAGAAATAAAATCGCCTGAGCGCTTCTTAGAAGTACCACTTCTGACGAAAGAAGAAGTCGGCCAGGCAATCGATAAGGTTATTCGGCAGTTAGAACTCAACCTTGACTATTTCAAGGAAGATTTCCCGACGCCAGCTACCTTTGATAATGTCTATCCAATCATGGATAATACGGAATGGACCAATGGTTTCTGGACAGGAGAACTGTGGTTGGCTTATGAATACAGTCAACAGGATGAATTTAAAAACATCGCTCATAAAAATGTTCTTTCTTTCCTGGATCGTGTCAATAAGAGAGTAGAATTGGATCACCATGATCTCGGCTTCTTGTACACACCGTCTTGTATGGCTGAATATAAGATAAATGGAGATGGAGAGGCCAGAGAGGCAGCCTTGAAAGCTGCAGATAAGTTGATTGAACGCTATCAAGAAAAAGGTGGTTTTATTCAAGCTTGGGGAGACTTGGGCAAGAAAGAGCATTACCGTTTGATTATCGACTGCTTGCTCAACATCCAACTCTTATTCTTTGCTTATCAAGAAACAGGCGATCAAAAATACTACGATATTGCAGAAAGCCATTTCTATGTTTCAGCTAATAATGTAATCCGTGATGACGCTTCGTCCTTCCACACCTTCTACTTTGATCCTGAGACAGGTCAACCCCTTAAAGGTGTAACGAGACAAGGGTATAGTGATGATTCATGCTGGGCACGTGGTCAATCATGGGGAGTCTATGGTATTCCTTTGACTTATCGTCACCTGAAAGACGAGTCCTGCTTTAACTTGTTTAAGGGTGTAACCAATTATTTCTTGAATCGTCTGCCAAAAGATCATGTTTCTTATTGGGATTTGATTTTTAATGATGGTAGTGATCAATCACGAGATTCTTCAGCAACAGCTATCGCTGTCTGTGGGATTCATGAAATGCTAAAACATCTCCCAGAGGTGGATGCTGACAAAGATATTTATAAACATGCTATGCATGCCATGCTTCGTTCTTTGATCGAACATTATGCAAATGATCAATTTACCCCTGGTGGGACAAGTCTCCTCCACGGTGTGTACTCATGGCATTCAGGTAAAGGAGTGGACGAAGGCAATATCTGGGGTGACTACTATTACCTAGAAGCCCTTATCCGTTTCTACAAAGACTGGAACCTATATTGGTAGGAGGAGAAATATGACAATGCCAAATATTATTATGACCCGTATCGATGAACGGTTGATTCATGGGCAAGGACAACTTTGGGTAAAATACCTAGGTTGTAATACGGTCATTGTTGCCAATGATGAAGTAAGCACGGACAAGATGCAACAAACTCTGATGAAAACAGTTGTGCCAGACTCAGTTGCCATGCGTTTCTTCCCTTTGCAAAAGGTGATTGATATCATTCACAAGGCTAATCCTGCTCAAACGATCTTTATCGTTGTAAAGGATGTGAAGGACGCTTTAACCTTGGTAGAAGGTGGTGTCCCTATTGAAGAAATCAATATTGGGAACATTCACAATGCCCCTGGTAAAGAGCAAGTGACACGCTCCATCTTCCTGGGTGAAGAGGACAAGGCAGCCCTCAAGGAATTGAACCAAACTTATCAAGTAACATTTAATACGAAAACAACTCCAACAGGAAATGATGGAGCTGTTGAAGTCAACATTATGGACTATATTTAAAAGAGGAGATCGTTATGTCGATTAATGTATTTCAAGCGATTTTAATTGGATTATGGACAGCTTTCTGTTTTAGTGGAATGCTGTTAGGAATTTACACCAATAGATGTATTGTTCTGTCATTTGGTGTCGGAATTATTCTAGGTGATTTGCCTACTGCTCTTGCAATGGGAGCTATTGGTGAATTGGCTTATATGGGATTCGGTGTTGGTGCTGGAGGTACTGTTCCACCAAACCCAATCGGACCTGGTATCTTTGGTACCTTGATGGCTATCACTAGTGCTGGTAAAGTCAGTCCAGAAGCGGCTCTTGCCCTCTCTACTCCGATTGCTGTGGCGATTCAATTCTTACAAACTTTCGCCTACACTGTACGTGCTGGTGCGCCTGAAACGGCGATGAAGCACTTGAAAAACCATAATTTGAAGAAATTCAAGTTCACTCTAAATGCAACAATTTGGTTGTTTGCCTTTATTGGATTTACCTTGGGTTGCTTGGGTGCCCTTTCAATGGATACCTTGTTGAAACTCGTAGACTACATTCCACCGGTATTGCTTACAGGTTTGACAGTTGCTGGTAAAATGCTCCCAGCTATCGGTTTTGCGATGATCTTGTCAGTGATGGCTAAGAAAGAGTTGATTCCCTTTGTCTTGTTGGGATATGTTTGTGCAGCTTATCTAAACATCCCAACAATTGGTATTGCAATTGTAGGTACTATCTTTGCTTTGATTGAATTTTATAACAAGCCAAAAACAGCGAATCATGTGGTAGAGGAGGAAGCACACGATGACTGGATCTAACAAATTAACAAAACGTGATTATCTTAAAACGTCTTTGCGGGCATTCTTTTGTCAAAATGGATTTAACTATAGTAACTATCAAGGGTTGGGATATGCCAATGTGATGTATCCTGCTTTGAAAAAACACTATGGAGAGGATCAGGAAGGTTTCTACCAAGCCTTGGAAGAAAACTGTGAATTCTATAATACCAACCCACACTTCCTGCCTTTTATTACCAGTTTGCACCTTGTAATGTTGGAAAATGGCCGTCCGGCAAAAGAGACACGTAGCATCAAGATGGCCTTGATGGGGCCATTGGCAGGTATTGGGGATTCTCTTTCTCAATTCTGTTTAGCTCCATTGTTCTCAACCATCGCCGCTTCTTTTGCTCAAGAAGGCCTGGTTGTCGGTCCAATCTTGTTCTTCCTAGCGATGAATACGATTTTGACAGCGATTAAATTGTCAACTGGTCTCTATGGATACAAACTAGGAACGACTGTGATTGATAAACTAAGTGAACAGATGGCAACGATTTCTCGTATTGCTAATATTATCGGTGTAACCGTAATTGCTGGTTTGGCAGCGACATCTGTGAAGATTATGGTGCCAATCACCTTTGCTGCAGGGGAAGTTAAAGCAGATACCAAACAAAGTATCGTAAGTATTCAGGGAATGCTTGATAAGGTTGCTCCAGCTCTTCTACCAGCCCTATTTACACTTTTAGTTTACTACTTGATCAAAGAAAAGAAATGGACAACATATAAACTCGTTATTTTAACAGTTATCATCGGAATTATCGGAAGCTGGCTTAAGATTCTAGCTTAATGGATACAACATTGTTTTATGGAATAGTGATTGTCTTGGCAGTGAGCCCCCTTTTACTGTCAAGCTTTCATTCTATTCGTCAGCAAAAGTTGCTTCGCAAACAGATGGAGCAACGAAAAGAGTATTTAGCTTCTTTAACATCTGGTGATGAAGTGTTGTTATTGTCTGGAATTCATGGAAAAATCATTTCTATCAAAGATGACTTGGTCTCCTTGCAGATTGCAAAAGGTGTGGTCATCTATGTAGAAAAGGAAAGTGTAATGGGAAAGACAAAAGAACTGCTTTTTAAGTAGTTCTTTTTCTGGTAATAGATAATGAAAGAAGAAAGAAGACAATTTTTTGAAAGAATTGATGGGGACCAATATCGTGATTATATCTTGTCCCGCTGCTCAAAAGACTATGAGAAAGTCAAGAGTTCCCTTGAGCGCTTGATGGACAATCGTTTTATGTTTGATAGTCCTTGGGATATGGAACCTTGTTCAAAAATCCATCAAATCCAGTCGATGGTGTGGAATCAAGTATTTGAAGATGATCCAGAATGGGCTTATATGCTCAATCGACAAGAATATCTCTTGCAGTTTATGATAGGGTATCTGGTAGAAGGAGATAAGGGCTATATTCAAAAGTGCAAGTTCTTTCTATTTGACTGGATTGAGCAGGTGAGAGAATTTCGTCCTCAATCTTTGATGACTAGAACCTTGGATACGGGTATTCGTTCCTTTACTTGGTTGAAACTACTCTTGCTCCTCTTGAAATTTGATTTGCTAGAGGAGGAAGAACTAGAGAAAATTTTGGTCAGTCTAGAAAAGCAGATTGACTTTATGAAAAGCCATTATCGCGCCAAGTACACCCTTAGTAACTGGGGGATTTTACAAACGATTCCGATACTTGCAACCTATCATTTCTTTTCAGATAAGATGGATCTAGAAGAAGCTTACCATTTTGCTTCAAAGGAGTTGAAACAGCAGATCGAGACGCAGATTTTAGAAGATGGAAGCCAGTTTGAACAGTCGATTCTCTATCATGTAGAGGTTTATAAAGCCTTGCTGGACTTGTGTCTCTTGCTTCCGGACTTGCAAGATAGCTTTCAAGAGCTGCTGGAAAAGATGGCGACTTACATTCAAATGATGACAGGTCTAGATGGACGGACCTTGGCTTTTGGTGATAGCGATTCTACAGAAACGACAGAGATTTTGAGCCTGTCTGCTATGGTTTTGAACAAGGAAGACCTTCTTAACGGTCTGGATGTTAAAGTCGATTTACTTAGCCTCCTGTTCCTGGGGCGAGAAAAGGTCAAGCGACTGCAGGAATTTGAAAAGAGAGCTTGGCAGCCTAAGTTCAGGAGCTTTGAAGATTCTGGGCATGTATGCATTAAGGATGAACATCGTTATCTATTTTTCAAAAACGGTCCGCTGGGAAGTGCCCATAGCCATAGTGACGAGAATAGTTTTTGCTTACAGTATCAAGGCCAACCGATTTTCATAGATGCTGGGCGTTATTCTTATCGGGAGGTAGATGAACGTTATCTCTTAAAGAGTGCTTGGAGTCATTCGACCTGTATGGTAGATGGGAAAGCTCCAGAAAGGATCGCGGGATCCTGGGAATATGAATACTATCCTCACTCCCTGTTTTGTCACCACAAAGAAAGAGAGGGAGTGCATTATATTGAGGGGGCGTATTTGTCAGCAGAACCTGATTTGCCTTATCTTCACAGGAGAAAAATCCTCATGTTGGTAGAGGATGTATGGCTCTTGGTAGATGATATCAGGTGTCAAGGTCAGCATGAGGCGTTGACTCAGTTTATCCTTGACAAGGATGTGACCTATCAAGATGGGAAAATCAATCAGTTGAAACTATGGAGTGAAGTTGATTTTGATTTGGAAGCTACGATCATTTCTCCTAAATACAACGAGCTTGAAAAAAGTAGCAAACTCATCAAACACCAATTCTTTGAGAATCAGATGCTGGATTATACAATCATTGCGCATGAGAGTTTTGAAATCATCCGTCATTCTGTCTACCAGACAGATGGTCATCAAGTAGAAAATGCTCTGGCTTTTGAAGTGAAAAATGACGAAACAGACAAGCTGATTCTGTTATTAAGCGAGGATATTTGTGTAGGTGAAAAATTATGCCTCGTTGACGGAACAAAAATGCGTGGAAAATGTCTAGTATATGATAAAATAAATGAGAGAATGATTCGCTTGCAGTGCTAGAAATAGACGTTTTGAATAGTGAATATGTTATAATGGGTATTAGTAGGAGGTGTTTTAGATTGGAGAAGAAACTGACCATAAAAGATATTGCAGAAATGGCTCAGACCTCGAAAACAACCGTGTCATTTTACCTAAACGGGAAATATGAAAAAATGTCCCAAGAGACACGTGAAAAGATTAAAAAAGTTATTCATGAAACAAATTACAAACCGAGCATTGTTGCGCGTAGCTTAAACTCCAAACGAACAAAATTAATTGGTGTTTTGATTGGTGATATTACCAACAGTTTCTCAACCCAAATTGTTAAGGGAATTGAGGATATCGCCAGCCAGAATGGCTACCAGGTAATGATAGGAAATAGTAACTACAGCCAAGAGAGTGAGGACAGGTATATTGAAAGCATGCTTCTCTTGGGAGTAGACGGCTTTATTATTCAGCCGACCTCTAATTTCCGAAAATATTCTCGTATCATCGATGAGAAAAAGAAGAAAATGGTCTTTTTTGATAGTCGGCTCTATGAACACCGGACTAGCTGGGTCAAAACCAATAACTATGATGCCGTTTATGATATGACCCAGTCCTGTATCGAAAAAGGTTATGAGCATTTTCTCTTGATTACAGCGGATACGAGTCGTTTGAGTACTCGGATTGAGCGGGCAAGTGGTTTTGTGGATGCTTTAACAGATGCTAATATGCGCCACGCTAGGCTAACCATTGAAGATAAGCATACGAATTTGGAACAAATTAAGGAATTTTTACAAAAAGAAATCAATCCCGATGAAAAAACTCTGGTATTTGTTCCTAACTGTTGGGCCCTACCTCCAGTCTTTACCGTTATCAAAGAGTTGAATTATAACTTGCCACAAGTTGGGTTGATTGGTTTTGACAATACGGAGTGGACTTGCTTTTCTTCTCCAAGTGTTTCGACGTTGGTTCAGCCCGCCTTTGAAGAAGGACAACAGGCTACAAAGATTTTGATTGACCAGATTGAAGGCCTCAATCAAGAAGAAAGGCAACAAGTCTTGGATTGTAGTGTGAGTTGGAAAGAGTCGACTTTCTAAGATGAAAGGGAAATAACTGGCAACCTCTGTTAAGAAATAAAATAATCCCATCTAGCATGAGCTGGATGGGATTATTTGTCTATAAAATGAGAAATTATGGGAGTAATCTCCTAAATCAACTGTTTTTGATTTACTTCTTTAACTACTTGATAAAAGTTATAGAAGTAGACCAAACTTGAGATGATGGTTACGACTAGGAATATTGGAAATTTCCATTGGATGGGGTTTCTTGATTGTCTTGATTTAAGACTGAAAAATCGTATAGTGTAGTCATTGATTGCTTTTCTCCTTCTGTTTGGTATTTTTAGGAGTCTTCTCCTCTTGTAGTGATAGAAATCCGTAGGTCAGGGTTCCAAAAATGCTGCCGATAATCAGGCCATACATCAGGAAAGGAACACTTTTATCGAATTGCACGAGCAACTTTCCAAAATCTGAAAGGGACATCTGCTGAACGAAGACTTTATGAAAGATGAGTAGGGTAAAGAGGCCAATCTGAAGACCGATAAACACAACCCAGCTTCGAAATTTGATTTGGGCTTTGCTGTAGGTTTTGAGGATGATTTCTGACTTGTCATCTTTTTCCAGATGGAGTTCTTTGACGGCTCTCTGAGTTTTTAAAGTAATGAAAAAAATGAGTCCAGAGTAAACGTAGGGCATGGCATAGCGAACGACCTCTATGAAGCGTCCAAATAATAGATAAAACAAGAAGAGAAAGAAGGAAGAATAAACGATTTGGACCATGGAACGGGCACAAGCCTTATAGATAATTTCTTGCCGGCATTCATCAAAAGGACCCTGAATGTGAAAGAGATTTCGAAGTAGGCGAATGGTTAAGTCTTCTTTTTTCATGCTAGTAACCTCCTAAATGAGCGGTTTTTGATTGACTTCTTTAACGAGTTGATAGAGATAATAAAGATAAGTGATAGAAGAAATGCTAGCGATAGTCAGCAGTAAATAATAATTCCAATTGCCTGAGACGAGCATTAGTTGTGGAAAAGATAGAATCATAAAGTATAGTGCTAAGTTAAGTGTGCGCGTTTTTGGGGAGTCAATCTTTAGATAAGTCAGTCCTTTATTAAGCCCTGGAAAAAAGACTAGCACGAGGAATATCTCTCTGATTGGCAAGTCCCCTGAAATGATGATGAAGATGAGCAGAGAACTGAACAAAAGATGATAGGTAAGTAAAGTTAGTAATGATTTCATAGGTACCTCCTAATCCTGGTCTTTTTTAGCTCTTGCAATACGAAGTGAGTCGACAATATGTATCATCACTCCGAAAAAGAAAGCTCCCAGTATAGTTTTAAAAATATGTTTTGTATTTAGAAGAGAACTGATAAAATTTGGATTTTCACTTGTTAGGGTATCAATGGGTGGAATTATAAAAAATATTATTGTTCCATAAATCGAACCTGCTTTCAGACCAGGATAACGTGATTGTTTCTTTTCTTTTTTCATAGGGCACCTCCTAATTCTCATCTTGATTTTTCTTGGCTTTTGTAATGCGACGGGAGATGAGGAACTGTATGCTTGCTCCGAAGAAGATAGAACCGAGAATGCTTGATACACCATTTCTTATAGTGAGAAGAGAATGAAAATAGTCCTGACCTTCACCTATGAGTATATCGAGAAGAGGAGTTATAAAAAATATCCATAGACCAAAGAACAAACCTGCTTTCAGACCTGGGTAGTGTAGTTGCTTGCTTTCTTTCTCACTTAGCATATCTGGGTCAATAGCTGTAATCCCTGTTTTTTTCATTTGGTAGGTGACATAACCAGCAGCGATGAGGGCAATCACTAAAATCAGAGGAGGATAGATTAGAGCCACTTCTTGAGGATATTTATAGGCCAGAAGGAGTGGAATAAGATTTCCGAAAATCATCAGATAAAAGAGGAAGATAAAGACTTGATTGCCGATACGATCAGCCTCGCGTCGTTTGTATTCGTCAAGTGGATCAGAAATACCGTATGTACGCTTGATCAGTTTTTCAGTGAAGGTTTCTTTTTTCATGAGTTGGCTCCTTTTTTAAAAATTATCCTCCCAAAAGAGACTGTTGAGGTCAGTTTGGAGGCTGCGGGCGAGATTGAGACAGAGTTCCAGGGTTGGATTGTACTTGTCGTTTTCAATCATATTGATGGTCTGTCTCGAGACACCGATATCCTTGGCGAGTTCGAGCTGGGAAATACCCAATTCCTTGCGAAATTCTTTCACACGATTCATCTGGTTTCCTTTCTGAAGTGTGTCGTATATATTTGACTATATTATAGTCTTTTAAACATAAAGTGTCAAGTATTTTTGACATATTTTTTGAAGAAATAGTAGTCTCCTTATCCTATTTGTCTGACAAGTGCAAGCTGGTCGGATTTGTGGTAAAATAGATAAGATATGACAAAAGAATTTCATCATGTAACGGTCTTACTCCACGAAACGATTGATATGCTTGACGTAAAGCCCGACGGTATCTACGTTGATGCGACTTTGGGTGGAGCAGGCCATAGCGAATATTTATTAAGTAAATTAAGTGAAAAAGGACATCTCTATGCCTTTGACCAGGACCAGAATGCCATTGACAATGCGCAAAAACGCTTGGCACCCTACATTGAAAAGGGGATGGTGACCTTTATCAAGGACAACTTCCGTCATTTACAGGCACGTTTGCGCGAAGCTGGTGTTCAGGAAATTGATGGAATTTGTTATGACTTAGGAGTGTCTAGTCCTCAATTGGATCAGCGTGAGCGTGGTTTTTCTTATAAAAAGGATGCGCCACTAGACATGCGCATGAATCAGGATGCTAGTCTGACAGCCTATGAAGTGGTGAACCACTATGACTATCATGACTTGGTTCGTATTTTCTTCAAGTATGGCGAGGATAAATTCTCTAAACAGATCGCTCGTAAGATTGAACAAGCTCGGGAAGTCAAGCCGATTGAGACAACGACTGAGTTAGCAGAGATTATCAAGTCGGCCAAACCTGCCAAGGAACTCAAGAAGAAGGGCCATCCTGCCAAGCAGATTTTCCAGGCTATTCGAATTGAAGTTAATGATGAACTGGGAGCGGCAGATGAGTCCATCCAGCAGGCTATGGATATGTTGGCTCTGGATGGTAGAATTTCAGTGATTACCTTTCATTCCTTGGAAGACCGCTTGACCAAGCAATTGTTCAAGGAAGCTTCAACAGTTGAAGTTCCAAAAGGCTTGCCTTTCATCCCAGATGATCTCAAGCCCAAGATGGAATTGGTGTCCCGTAAGCCAATCTTGCCAAGTGCAGAAGAATTAGAAGCCAATAACCGCTCGCACTCAGCCAAGTTGCGCGTGGCCAGAAAAATTCACAAGTAAGAGGAAAAAAGATGGCAGAAAGAATGGAAAAAACAGGTCAAATACTACAGATGCAACTTAAACGGTTTTCGCGTGTGGAAAAAGCTTTTTACTTTTCCATTGCTGTAACCACTCTTATTGTAGCCATTAGTATTATTTTTATGCAGACCAAGCTCTTGCAGGTGCAGAATGATTTGACAAAAATCAATGCGCAGATAGAGGAAAAGAAGACCGAATTGGACGATGCCAAGCAAGAGGTCAATGAACTATTACGTGCAGAACGTTTGAAAGAGATTGCCAATTCACACGATTTGCAATTAAACAATGAAAATATTCGAATAGCGGAGTAAGATATGAAGTGGACAAAAAAAGTAATCCGTTATGCGACCAAAAATCGGAAATCGCCGGCTGAAAACAGACGCAGAGTTGGAAAAAGTCTGAGTTTATTATCTGTCTTTGTTTTTGCCGTTTTTTTAGTCAATTTTGCGGTCATTATTGGGACGGGCACTCGCTTTGGAACAGATTTAGCGAAGGAAGCTAAGAAGGTTCATCAAACCACCCGTACAGTCCCTGCCAAACGTGGGACTATTTATGACCGAAATGGAGTCCCGATTGCTGAGGATGCGACATCTTATAATGTCTATGCGGTCATTGATGAGAACTATAAGTCAGCAACGGGTAAGATTCTTTACGTAGAAAAAACACAATTTAACAAGGTTGCAGAGGTCTTTCATAAGTATCTGGACATGGAAGAATCCTATGTAAGAGAGCAACTCTCGCAACCTAATCTCAAGCAAGTTTCCTTTGGTTCGAAGGGCAATGGGATTACATATGCCAATATGATGGCTATTAAAAAAGATTTGAAAGATGCTAGTGTGGAAGGGATTGACTTTACAACTAGCCCTAACAGAAGCTATCCAAATGGACAATTCGCTTCTAGTTTTATTGGTTTGGCCCAACTCCATGAAAATGAGGATGGTAGCAAGAGTTTGCTGGGAACTTCTGGGATGGAGAGTTCCTTGAACAGTATTCTTGCAGGGAAAGACGGTATTATTACCTATGAAAAAGATCGTCTGGGTAATATTGTCCCTGGAACAGAACAAGTTTCCCAACAAACGGTAGATGGCAAGGATGTTTATACAACATTGTCTAGTCCGCTACAATCTTTCATGGAAACTCAGATGGATGCCTTTCTAGAAAAAGTAAAAGGTAAGTATATGACCGCGACCTTGGTCAGTGCAAAGACCGGTGAAATCCTCGCTACCACCCAACGACCTACCTTTAATGCAGATACTAAAGAAGGAATCACTGAGGACTTTGTTTGGCGTGATATTCTTTATCAAAGTAACTATGAACCAGGATCAGCCATGAAGGTTATGACGTTAGCTTCTTCTATTGATAATAATACCTTCCCAAGTGGAGAATACTTCAATAGCAGTGAATTCAAAATAGCGGATGCGACGACTCGAGATTGGGATGTTAATGAAGGTTTGACTACTGGTGGGATGATGACTTTCTTACAAGGTTTCGCTCACTCCAGTAATGTTGGAATGAGTCTACTTGAACAAAAAATGGGAGATGCTACTTGGTTGGATTATCTAAAACGCTTTAAATTTGGGGTTCCAACTCGCTTTGGCTTGACAGATGAATACGCTGGTCAACTTCCAGCTGATAATATTGTTAGTATTGCTCAAAGCTCATTTGGGCAAGGAATTTCAGTGACACAAACACAAATGCTTCGTGCCTTTACAGCTATTGCTAATGATGGAGTTATGCTGGAGCCAAAATTTATAAGTGCTATTTATGATACTAACAATCAGTCTGTACGTAAGTCACAAAAAGAAATAGTAGGAAATCCTGTTTCCAAAGAGGCAGCAAGCACAACTCGAAATCACATGATCTTAGTTGGGACGGACCCTCTATATGGAACTATGTATAATCACTACACAGGAAAGCCAATTATAACAGTTCCTGGACAAAATGTAGCAGTTAAATCCGGTACGGCTCAAATCGCTGATGAGAAAAATGGAGGATACTTGGTTGGTTCTACCAATTATATTTTCTCAGCTGTGACTATGAATCCTGCTGAAAATCCTGATTTTATCTTGTATGTAACGGTTCAACAGCCTGAGCATTATTCAGGTATCCAGTTGGGAGAATTTGCCACCCCAATCTTGGAGCGGGCTTCAGCTATGAAAGAATCTCTCAATCTTCAATCTCCAGCCAAAAATTTAGATAAAGTTACGACAGAATCTTCTTATGCAATGCCTAGCATCAAGGATATTTCACCTGGTGAGTTGGCGGAAGCCTTACGCCGAAATATTGTGCAACCAATCGTTGTAGGTACTGGAACAAAGATTAAAGAGACTTCTGTAGAAGAAGGGACCAATCTTGCACCAAACCAACAAGTTCTCCTTTTATCGGATAAGGTAGAAGAAATTCCAGACATGTATGGCTGGAAAAAAGAGACTGCCGAGACCTTTGCTAAATGGTTGGATATTGAACTGGAATTTGAAGGTTCAGGTTCCGTTGTTCAGAAGCAAGATGTTCGGACTAATACAGCTATCAAAAACATTAAAAAAATTAAATTAACTTTAGGAGACTAATATGTTTATTTCTATTAGTGCTGGAATTGTGACATTTTTACTAACTTTAGTAGGAATTCCGGCCTTTATCCAATTTTATAGAAAGGCGCAAATTACAGGCCAGCAGATGCATGAGGATGTTAAACAGCACCAGGCAAAAGCTGGGACTCCTACAATGGGGGGACTTGTTTTCCTCATTGCTGCAGTTGTGGTGAGTTTCCTCGTCGCTCTTTTTTCGAAACAATTGACCAATAATGTTGGTATGATTTTGTTTATTTTGGTCTTGTATGGCTTGGTTGGTTTTTTAGATGACTTTCTCAAGGTCTTCCGAAAGATCAATGAGGGGCTAAACCCCAAACAGAAATTGGCTCTTCAGCTGCTAGGTGGCGTCATTTTCTACCTTTTTTATGAGCGTGGGGGCGATATGCTCTCTGTCTTTGGCTACCAAGTGCATTTAGGGATTTTCTATATTATCTTCGCTCTTTTCTGGCTAGTTGGTTTTTCAAACGCAGTCAACTTGACAGATGGTATTGACGGTCTAGCTAGTATTTCCGTTGTGATTAGCTTGTCAGCTTATGGAGTTATTGCCTATGTGCAAGGTCAGATGGATATTCTTATGGTGATTCTGGCCATGATTGGTGGTTTACTCGGTTTCTTTGTCTTTAACCATAAGCCTGCCAAGGTCTTTATGGGGGATGTGGGAAGTTTGGCTCTCGGTGGAATGTTGGCAGCTATCTCTATGGCCCTCCACCAAGAATGGACTCTCTTGATTATCGGAATTGTTTATGTTTTTGAAACAACTTCGGTTATGATGCAAGTAAGTTATTTCAAAATGACTGGTGGCAAACGTATTTTTCGTATGACGCCTGTGCATCACCATTTTGAGCTTGGAGGATTGTCTGGTAAAGGAAATCCTTGGAGCGAGTGGAAGGTTGACTTCTTCTTTTGGGGAGTGGGACTTCTAGCAAGTCTCCTGACGCTAGCAATTTTGTATTTGATGTAAGAATGGCACCCTGATGTTTCAGGGTGTTTTTGCATTCTAAAAAATATTGGTCAATTAAAGTCAAATACCTTGACCTTTTCTGACTAATGTAGTATATTATGAACGTAAGGTAAATGAAAGCCTTACTCGAACGCTTATACTCAATAAAAATCAAAGAGCAAACTAGGAAGCTAGCTGCAGGTTGCTCAAAATACTGTTTTGAGGTTGCAGATAGAGTTGACGTGGTTTGAAGAGATTTTCGAAGAGTATTCTTTAAAGTAAAATAGAAAGAGGTGTGTCTATGTTTAATCTAGAAATCTTCAGAAGTAAAGATAGTCTACTCCTGCTTGAAAAAGAAAAACCAGAAATAGTACCTAGAGTAGCCATTTAGCTAGTCTAAATTTTTTAAAACAAAGGTCAAAGATAGTCAATATCGGTAATCATAACTAAGTAAACAAAAAGAGGTAAAGAATATGAACAACAACTTTAATAAATTTAACAACATGGATGATTTATTTAACCAATTGATGGGTGGCATGCGAGGATATAGTTCTGAAAATCGTCGTTACTTGATTAATGGACGTGAAGTGACACCTGAGGAATTCGCTCACTATCGTGCAACTGGTCAATTGCCAGGAAATGTAGAAATCGATGGAGAAATGCAACAACAGGCTTCAGGTATGAAACAAGACGGTGTTCTTGCTAAACTAGGTCGAAACTTGACAGCGGAAGCTCGTGAGGGCAAGTTGGATCCTGTTATCGGACGAAATAAGGAAATTCAAGAAACATCTGAAATCCTTTCACGCCGTACCAAAAATAATCCTGTACTTGTTGGAGATGCAGGTGTTGGTAAGACAGCTGTTGTCGAAGGCCTAGCGCAAGCCATTGTGAATGGCGATGTTCCAGCTGCTATCAAGAACAAGGAAATTATTTCCATTGACATCTCAGGTCTTGAGGCTGGTACTCAATATCGTGGTAGTTTTGAAGAAAACGTTCAAAACTTAGTCAATGAAGTGAAAGAAGCAGGGAATATTATCCTCTTCTTTGATGAAATTCACCAAATTCTCGGTGCTGGTAGCACTGGTGGAGACAGTGGTTCTAAAGGACTTGCGGATATTCTCAAGCCAGCTCTTTCTCGTGGTGAATTGACAGTGATTGGGGCAACAACTCAAGACGAATACCGTAACACCATTTTGAAGAATGCCGCTCTTGCTCGTCGTTTCAACGAAGTCAAGGTAAATGCTCCTTCAGCAGAGGATACATATAAAATTCTTCAAGGAATTCGTGACCTCTATCAACAACACCATAATGTCATCTTGCCAGACGAAGTTTTGAAAGCAGCAGTGGATTATTCTGTTCAGTATATTCCACAACGTAGCTTGCCAGATAAGGCTATCGACCTTGTCGATGTTACGGCGGCTCACTTGGCAGCTCAGCATCCTGTAACAGATGTGCATGCTGTTGAACGTGAAATTGAGGTAGAAAAAGACAAGCAAGAAAAAGCTGTTGAGTCAGAAGATTTTGAAGCAGCTCTAAACTATAAAACACGCATCGCAGAATTGGAAAAGAAAATCGAAAACCACACAGAAGATATGAAAGTGACTGCAAGTGTCAACGATGTGGCTGAATCTGTAGAACGAATGACCGGTATTCCAGTATCTCAAATGGGGGCTACGGACATCGAACGTTTGAAAGATATGGCTCATCGCTTGCAAGACAAGGTAATCGGTCAAGATAAGGCAGTTGAAGCTGTTTCTCGTGCTATCCGTCGTAACCGTGCTGGTTTTGATGAAGGTAATCGCCCAATCGGTAGTTTCCTCTTTGTAGGACCAACTGGGGTTGGTAAGACAGAGCTTGCTAAGCAATTGGCGCTAGATATGTTTGGAACCAAGGATGCGATCATCCGTTTGGATATGTCTGAATACAGTGACCGCACAGCCGTTTCTAAACTAATCGGTACAACAGCAGGATATGTGGGTTATGATGACAATAGCAATACCTTAACGGAACGTGTCCGTCGCAATCCATACTCTATCATTCTCTTGGATGAAATTGAAAAGGCTGATCCTCAAGTCATTACCCTTCTCCTCCAAGTATTGGATGATGGTCGTTTGACTGATGGCCAAGGAAATACGGTGAACTTCAAGAACACTGTCATTATTGCGACCTCAAATGCTGGATTTGGCTATGAAGCCAACTTGACAGAAGATGCGGACAAGCCAGAATTGATGGACCGTTTGAAACCTTTCTTCCGTCCAGAATTCCTCAACCGCTTTAACGCAGTCATTGAGTTCTCACACTTGACTAAGGAAGACCTTTCTAAGATTGTGGACTTAATGTTGGCTGAAGTCAACCAAACCTTGGCTAAGAAAGACATTGATTTGGTAGTCAGTCAAGCAGCTAAGGACTATATTACAGAAGAAGGCTATGATGAAGTCATGGGTGTTCGTCCACTCCGTCGTGTGGTTGAACAACAAATCCGTGACAAAGTCACAGACTTCCACTTGGATCACCTAGATGCTAAACATCTGGAAGCAGATATGGAAGATGGCGTTTTAGTCATTCGTGAAAAAGCCTAAATCAAGATTTTGAGGATAAAGAGAAGAGACTGGATAAAAGATTTTGGATTTTATACTCAATAAAAATAAAATAAGAACTAGAGAGTGACTCCATTTTTAGGTAATATTGACAAAGTCAGTAACAAATCTGAGGTGAGATATTGTCTATGTGGATTGATATTTGAATTTAGAAGAGTATTTGGAATTCTTTGTTATGAATTCTGAGAATAAATAGATAAAACAAAAAAGCGAATAAAACAGAATTCTGATTTTCAGAGAACTAGTTTATTCGTTTTTTTTATTCATGTTTATCTATCTTTGCTTAAATCAAGTATTTCCATCACCTTATGAACAATCATCCTATGCTGTGGTTTTTTCTGAATCTTCAATAACAGTTCCATCATCTCAGTATCTTGTGGCACAGAATGTAGAATAACTCCCAGAGCTTTAACCTCTGTGATAAGTCTTACTATTTATAGGTTAAGAGTATATATTCACATTTTACTATAGTTAAAAATAATTTAATGAGATTAACTAAAGTATATGTATTTGTGATATAATTAGGGTAGTGTTTAACAATATTTTAAACATAAATATAAAACAGGAGGCTTTTTATGAAAATATAGGTGATATTACTTGGTTTATAGTACAATTATCTACGATTTATATTTAAGTAATGAAGTCTAAATGACTTTCTTATTGCTTAGAGTGAATTATAAAATAAAGGAGTATTTAAAGTGAAAAAGAAAAACAAAATTATTACTGTGCTTATAGCGCTGTTTATAGTTTTTGCTGGTGTTAAGTCTGTGTCAGCAGAACATGTAATTAATAAAAGCGAGACTGAAAGAATTAGTAAACTAATAAATGGTCTTACAAAATATCAAAAAGAATTTTATGATGAAGATTTTAAAAATACTAAAGTTGCTGGATATAAGTCAACGTTTTATTGGGGGAAAAATGGAGAACTTGCTTGGTATGATTCTGAAGATGAAATTATATTAGACCCTTTCAATGTAACCGAATATAAGAAAATACATTATGGTTACTCTCTTGATGAGCATTTAGACGAGAGTGTATATATTGCTGAAACAAATAGACTCAGAGGATATGATAGCTTTGATAAAATCAAAAAAGAGTTTGATAAATTAAAAGAGGAACAAGCTAAGAGAAAGAAAGCATACATAGAAGAACTTAAAGAAGCTAGAAGAAACAGGTCAGAAGTAGAAAAAAGAAAAGAAGCTGAGTATATAGAAAAACTGATTGTAAATCCAAGATATGCAAATGAAAACGATTTAAAATATGTGGGAGATGTTCTCAGAAATAGTTGGGGTATATTCTATTGGGGTGAAGCTGGAGAACTTGCTTGGTATCATCCTGAAACAGGAAAAGTCACAGACCCTTATCAATCAACAATAATTAGCCGAACTACCGGCTACCCTTTTGAAGGTGGAGATATAAGCTATGCCGACTATGTAGCTGAAATTAATAAGCGTAGAGGATATGACTCTCTTGAAAAAATTAAAGAGGGGATGAAGAAACCTAAGAGTGATACTGCAGTAAAAACTGAAGAATTTCCTACTAAGAAATCTGAAGAACCATTGAAAAAACAAGAAACTGAGCTTAAGGAAAAGAAAGTAGAAGAAAAGCCTACTACACAGAAACAAGGTTGGGTACAAGAAAATGGTAAATGGTTCTACTATGACCAATCAAACAACAAGCAATCTGGCTGGGTTCAAGTAAACGGTGCATGGTATTACTTAGCACAAGATGGAGAAATGAAGACAGGTTGGTTAAATCAAGGAGGCTCTTGGTACTATCTTACTGAGTCAGGCTCTATGCAAACAGGTTGGCTTAATCAATCTGGTACATGGTACTACTTAAACAGTTCAGGTTCTATGCAGACTGGATGGCTTAGCCAAAGTGGTACTTGGTATTACCTCACTGAATCAGGTTCTATGAAAACTGGTTGGTATCAAGTTAGCACTAAATGGTACTACTCTTATAGCTCAGGAGCATTAGCAGTTAGCACAACAGTTGACGGTTATACTGTAAATGCTAATGGGGAATGGATTTAGTAACACGTTTTTTTAAGTAATAGATAAGCACTGGATACTTAGATTCAGTGCTTTCTTTTTTCTTTTTGTTTTTTAATCGACCTCTTCAACAAAGAAAAAACATTCTAAAATTACAACCTATACCTTATTCAAGAACAGTACTTCTCATTACTTATTTGAATAACGTAACCGTCTACGGTTGAATAGATTTAGTATAAATTACACTTTAGTACTTTTTATTTATTACTAACTATCTTGGCTTAATTCAAGTATTTCCATCATCTTATGAGCAATGATCTTATGCTTTGGGTGTTTTTGAATCTTCAATAACAGTTCCATCATCTCAGTATCTTGTGGCACAGAATAAGGTAAGAAAAAATCACTCAATGGGACTTCCAAAGCATCAACAATCTTCACAAAAGTTTCCAAAGAGATATTTCTGTGATTATTCTCTATCTGACTGATATAAGGAACGCTTAAATTTGTTCTTTCTGCTAATTCTTGTTGTGTAATCTTCTTTGAAACTCGTAAGTCTCGTATCTGATTACTTATATTTTCTAATATATCATCCATTCCTTCACCCTCTATGTTAAATCTACTATCTATCTTATAGATTAAACAATCAGGTTTACATTCTCTATAGTTAAATATTAACAAAAAACATATTCTTTTGTTAAAGTTTGTGTGATATAATTATAACTATTAGGAAATATTTTTTTATTTCATTAAATAAAGTTAAACATCTGGAGGTTATATATGCTTAAAAAGCTTAAGGAATTAAGCAAAGAGCAAAAGATTATAGGTAGTATTGTACTATTGCTTATCCTCGTTTTGTTCTTCACACTATTAACTAGCGGTAGCACTAAACACTCACAAGTTCAAACTAAGGCTAATGATTCTGTCAAACAATCTTCACAAGTTAAACAGTCTAGTTCATCTTCCTCTACTTCATCATCCAGTAGTAAAACTAGCTCTAAAATAGAGAAATGGTCTCCAACTGGACATATAGCTGTAGATGCTTATCTAAATACACCACAAATTAAAATCATACTGCGAGCCAAAGCACTGAGAGAGGTAGCACACAAACTCTCTAACACAGATAAACTCTACGAAGTTGAAGCTGAGGTAATTGGGATTGAAGAAAAAGATGAATACCGTGAATACAACATAACAGGTAAGAAGCTTCTTATCCGTACACCTGAATCACTAGCTGTGAAAATGAATGAACTTATGGTCTATACAGGAAATACAGTATCTTTAGAAAAATATGATTCAATCGATAAAAGCTCGTTAGTAATCAGTGAAGTGAGAAAAACAGAAAAAGCACAAGAAGAGGAAAAAGCAAGTATTGAAGCCTCTAAATCAAAAGAAGAGGAAAGGAAAGCATCTTCACGAGCAAAAGAGCAAGAACAAGTTTCATCTCACACTACAACTACTCCTACACAATCGTCTACACCTGCTCCACAATCAAATTTAAGACCGTTCAAAAACTGTAAGGAAGCACGAAAAGCAGGACGTGTAAACATACCTGCTAGTGACCCACAATACGGTCCATGGTTAGATAGAGACAAAGACGGATACGGATGTGATGAATAGTAAAAAAGTTCTTATTCTACTGTCACTA
>NZ_JVRR01000141.1 GCF_001070715.1 Streptococcus pseudopneumoniae | reverse complement strand
AGGTTGCAGATAAAGCTGACGTGGTTTGAAGAGATTTTCGAAGAGTATTAGTTCAAGTGCCAGATGTCTTCGTTATACTGAGCGATTGTACGGTCAGATGAGAAGAATCCTGCTTTAGAAATGTTAACGATAACTTTGTCCAACCATGCGTCACGGTCTTCGTAGTCAGCCAACATTTGCTCTTTAACCTTGATGTAGTCTTCCAAGTCAAGAAGAGTCATGAACCAGTCTTTGTTGATCAATTCATTGTAAAGACGTTCCAAGCGCTCTTTGTTTCCAGCTGCAAGAACTGCATCGCTAACGATGAAGTCAACCAATGGTTTGATAGCTTTACGAGCGTAGAATTCGCTTGATTTGTAAGCTGCTTTTGCGTAAAGGTCGATAACAGTTTCTGAATCTTCACCAAAGATGTAGATGTTTTCGTCGCCAACCAACTCAGCGATTTCCACGTTAGCACCGTCCATAGTACCAAGAGTCAAAGCTCCGTTCAACATGAATTTCATGTTACCAGTACCTGAAGCTTCTTTAGAAGCAAGTGAGATTTGTTCTGAAATATCACATGCTGGGATAAGGAAGCTTGCTGCAGTAACGTTGTAGTTTTCAACCATAACTACTTGCAAGTGTGGAGCTACTGCTGGATCGTTAGCAATAACTTCTGACATGCAAAGGATCAAGTGGATGATGTCTTGAGCGATTTTGTAGGCTGGAGCTGCTTTACCACCAAAGAAGATTGTGATTGGGCGAGCAGGAATGTTACCAGCTTTGATGTCAAGGTATTTGTGGATCACGTACAAAGCGTTCATTTGTTGGCGTTTGTACTCGTGAAGACGTTTGATTTGGATATCAAAGATAGAGTTTGGATTGATTTCCACACCTTGGTGTTCTTTCAAGTGACGAGCCAATTTACGTTTGTTGTGAGCCTTGATGCTTTCCAATTTTTCTTTGACAGCTGCTTTATCTTCATAAGACAAGAGTTTTTCAAGCTCATCTGCTTCATGGTGCCAACCTTCTCCAAGAATCTCATCCAAGTAGTGAGACAAGCTTGGGTTAGCATGCATGAGCCAACGACGGAAAGTGATACCGTTTGTTTTGTTGTTGAATTTTTCTGGGTAAAGGTCGTAGAAAGCTTTCAACTCAGAGTTCTTCAAGATTTCAGTGTGAAGTGCTGCTACCCCGTTAACGCTGTATCCGTAGTGGATATCCATGTGAGCCATGTGAACACGTCCGCTCTCATCGATAATTTGAACAGCTGGATCTTTTACTTCTGCTTTCACGCGACGATCCAATTCTTCAATGATTGGTACCAAGTGAGGAACCACTTCTTGCAAGAATTCAAGAGGCCATTTTTCAAGGGCTTCAGCAAGGATTGTGTGGTTAGTGTAGGCAGTCATACTACGAACGATTGAGATTGCTTCGTCAAGCTCGATACCACGTGCAGTCAAAAGACGGATCAATTCAGGGATAACCATTGATGGGTGAGTATCGTTGATTTGTACAACTGCGTAGTCAGCAAGGTCATGCAAGTTGCTTCCTTTTTCGATTGCTTCGTCAATGATCAATTGCGCACCGTTTGAAACCATGAAGTATTGTTGGAAGATACGGAGCAATTCACCTTGACGGTCACTATCATCTGGGTAAAGGAAGAGAGTCAAGTTGCGAGCGATATCTGTCTTGTCAAAGCTGATACCGTCTTTAATAATAGAAGAATCAACTGAATCCAAGTCAAACAAACGCAAGCGGTTCTTCGTTTCTGTCTTGTAACCAGGAACATCAATATCATAAAGAGTTGATGTCAAAGTAAAGTCTGCAAATGGTACTTGGTAGCTACGGCTTGAGCGAACCAACCAGTTTTGCTCTGTCAACCATGCATTTGGAATTGTTTCTTGTTGGTTGTTTTTAAGAACTTGTTGGAAAAGACCAAAGTGGTAGTTAAGACCAACACCGTCACCATTCAAACCAAGAGTAGCAATTGAGTCGATAAAGCAGGCAGCCAAACGTCCCAAACCACCATTACCAAGAGATGGTTCTAATTCAACTTCTTCAACTTCGATCAAGTCTTTACCTGCAGCAGCAAGTTCTTTTTTGACATCGTCGTAAAGACCAAGGTTGATCAAGTTGTTTGACAAGAGTTTACCAATCAAGAACTCAGCTGAGATGTAGTAAACTTTTTTCTTACCGGTGTTAACTGGTTTTTGGCTGCTTGCAAGCTTGCTGTAGTTAAGAAGAGCAAGGTAAAGCTCTTCATTGCTACATTCTGCAATGGTTTTATTGTAACGATTTTGTACAAATTCTTGTAGTGATAACATGTTTAAGATGTCTCCTGATATTGTATTATTTCTTTAATTCTACCAAATTTTCATTAATTCGGCGATAGATTGTTGTCAAGTCAAGCAAACCTTCCTCGACAGCTGGTGTCAATTGTTCTTCAGTCATACGCCAAGACCAGTTTCCACCAAGGGTAGATGGGAAGTTCATACGAGCTGTCTCATCCAATTCTAGCAAATCTTGCATAGTTGCAATTGCCATGAAGCTAACTGATGAAAAGACTGTACGAAGCATAGCGTGTGGAACTGTTTCGTATTCTTTACGGTTAGTATAGCGAGCCATGTACTCACGAGTAGCATCATCAATCTCGTTACGGTACCAACCAAGGACCGTGTTGTTATCGTGTGTTCCTGTGTACATAACTGAGTTAGCAGGTGCCAAGTGTGGGCTATCGATACTTTCGTCTTCTGGATTGAAAGCAAATTGAAGAATCTTCATTCCTGGGAAGCCAGTACGTTCACGCAACTCAATAACTTCATCTGTCATGAAGCCAAGGTCTTCTGCGATGATATTTAGCTCACCAAGTTCTTCCTTAACGGCTGCAAAAAGCTTGTAGCCCGGACCTTTCACCCACTCACCAGGTGCTGCTGTATCGGAACCCGCAGGGATTTCCCAGTAAGATTCGAAACCACGGAAGTGATCGATACGAACGATATCGTAGATTTTGAAGCTTTCACGCAAGCGTTCAATCCACCATTTGTAGCCGTCTTTGTCCATTGCTTCCCAATCATAGATTGGGTTACCCCAAAGCTGACCAGTTGCAGAAAATTCATCTGGTGGGCATCCTGCGATGCAAGTAGCCTTACCGTTGAGATCTGTCTTGAAGAGATGTGGATTTGCCCACATATCGCTTGAATCTTCCGCTACGTAGATTGGCATGTCCCCAACGATTTCGATGTGGTTGTCGTTAGCGTAAGCTTTCAATTTCAACCATTGTTGGAAGAAGAAGTATTGAGTCACACGGTGGTGAACCAATTTGTCTGCCAATTGCTCACGGTAGCTTTCAAGTGTTGAAGCTTTACGAGCACGAGCATCCGCATCTGGCCATTCAGTCCAAGCAAGATTGTCAAAATGCTCTTTGATAGCCATATACTCAGCAAAGAGCTCAAGCCATGATTGGTTATCTTGAGCAAATTTCTCAAAATCTTTAACATCTCCGACTTCAAAGAAACGTTTCACCGCTTTTTCTAAAAGAGGACGACGTGCATAGTAGATTTTAGCATAGTCAACTTCAGACGCATCGCTACCAAAATCAACTCCTTCAAGGTCACTTGCTTCCAACAAACCTTGCTCCACCAAGATATCCAAATCGATAAAACGAGTGTTTCCTGCGAAGGCTGAGAAAGACTGGTAAGGAGAATCTCCGTAACTAGTTGTTCCTAATGGAAGGATTTGCCAGTAACGTTGTTTTGTGCGAACCAAGAAATCAACGAAGTCGTAAGCACTTTGACCAAATGATCCGATTCCGTATGCTCCTGGGAGAGAAGAGATGTGCATCAACACACCACTTTGACGTTTTTTCATAAACAACACCTCGTGTATTTGTAGTTTAAATTTTCATTTTTGGGCGCAAACGTTTGCGTTAAGATAAGTATACTTTATTTTTGGAATAATTGCAAGCGTTTTTAAAAAAACTTTTTGATTATTTTTTTAAAAAAACTTGTCCTTCTTTATGTATACATATACATTTTTCTTTTCTATTTACAAAATCTTCTTCAACTACAAATAGAAGGCTCAACTTAGCCTACTTTTGGTCTAGAGCAATTTATTTTTTGTTCAAAATCTAGGCAATCGTTTCCCTAAATAATTTCAGTAAAATCATGAAAATATATTTTCTAACTTTTCTTCTATTATAAACAAATAAAACGCTTACCCTTTTCGTGAAATTTTTTTAAAATTTTTACAAAAAACACTTGCAACCGTTTTCTATTTGTGCTATACTAGTCCCATAAAGGAAAACGTTTGCGTTTCCTCATTATAAAATTTGTTATTCTTTAGGAGGAATACACTATGTCATCTAAATTCATGAAGAGCGCTGCTGTGCTTGGAACTGCTACACTTGCTAGCTTGCTTTTGGTAGCTTGCGGAAGCAAAACTGCTGATAAACCTGCTGATTCTGGTTCATCTGAAGCGAAAGAAATCACTCTTTACGTTGAGGACCAATACAAAGCTTATGCTGAAACAGTAGCTAAAGCTTATAAAGAACAATCAGGAACAACAGTTAACATCAAATCTGGTGACCAAATGGGTGGGCTTGACAAACTTTCTCTTGACAACCAATCAGGTCAAGCTCCTGACGTTATGATGGCTCCATACGACCGTGTAGGTAGCCTTGGTACTGACGGACAACTTTCAGAAGTGAAATTGAGCGACGGTGCTAAAACAGATGATAAAACTAAATCTCTTGTAACAGCTGCTGACGGTAAAGTTTACGGTGCTCCTGCCGTTATCGAGTCACTTGTTATGTACTACAACAAAGACTTGGTAAAAGAAGCTCCAAAAACATTTGCTGACTTGGAAAACCTTGCTAAAGATAGCAAATACGCATTCGCTGGAGAAGATGGAAAAACTTCTGCTTTCCTAGCTGACTGGACAAACTTCTACTTTGCATACGGACTTCTTGCTGGTAACGGCGGTTACGTATTCGGACAAAACGGTAAAGACGCTAAAGACATCGGTCTTGCCAACGACGGTGCTATCAAAGGTGTAGAGTACGCTAAATCTTGGTATGAAAAATGGCCTAAAGGTATGCAAGATACTGAAGGAGCTGGAAACCTAATCCAAACTCAATTCCAAGAAGGTAAAACAGCTGCTATCATTGACGGACCTTGGAAAGCTCAAGCCTTCAAAGACGCTAAAGTAAACTACGGTGTTGCAACTATCCCAACTCTTCCAAACGGAAAAGAATATGCTGCATTCGGTGGTGGTAAAGCTTGGATCATCCCATCAAGCACTAAGAACCTTGAAGCTGCTCAAAAATTTGTAGACTTCCTTGTTTCAACTGAAGAACAAAAAGCCTTCTACGATACAACTAACGAAATCCCAGCTAACACTGAAGCTCGTTCATACGCTGAAGGTAAAAACGATGAGTTGACAACAGCTGTTATCAAACAGTTCAAGAACGCTCAACCAATGCCAAATATCTCTCAAATGTCAGCTGTTTGGGACCCAGCTAAAACAATGTTGTTTGAAGCTGTAAGCGGTAAGAAAGATGCTAAAACTGCTGCTAACGATGCTGTAACATTGATTAAAGAAACAATCAAACAAAAATTTGGTGAATAACAAATTTGTTCAAGGGGGGTGGAATTCAAATCCCCCTTTGAATTTATCAATAGAGACACAAATAATTTAGCTTTCTTATAAAAAAGCAGTATCCTATGAAAGGAGTTATTATGGAAAAGCAACAACCTAGTAAAGCAGCCCTGCTGTCTATCATTCCTGGGTTAGGACAGATTTACAATAAACAAAAAGCCAAAGGTTTTATCTTCCTTGGTGTAACCATCGTATTTGTCCTTTACTTCCTAGCACTTGCAGCCCCTGAATTGAGCAACCTCATCACTCTTGGTGACAAGCCAGGTCGTGACAATTCCCTCTTTATGCTGATTCGTGGTGCCTTCCATTTAATCTTTGTAGTCGTTTATGTACTCTTTTATTTCTCAAATATTAAAGATGCACATACGATTGCAAAACGCATTAACAATGGAATTCCAGTTCCACGTACCCTCAAAGAAATGATCAAAGGAATCTATGAAAATGGCTTCCCTTACCTCTTGATCATTCCATCTTATGTTGCCATGACTTTTGCGATTATCTTCCCAGTTATCGTAACCTTGATGATCGCCTTTACTAACTATGACTTCCAACACTTACCACCAAACAAATTGTTGGACTGGGTTGGTTTGACCAACTTTACAAACATTTGGAGCTTGAGTACCTTCCGTTCTGCCTTTGGTTCTGTTCTTTCTTGGACTATCATCTGGGCTTTATCTGCCTCAACTTTGCAGATCGTGATTGGTATCTTCACAGCTATCATTGCTAACCAGCCATTTATCAAAGGAAAACGTATCTTCGGTGTTATTTTCCTTCTTCCTTGGGCTGTTCCAGCCTTCATCACTATCTTGACATTCTCAAACATGTTTAACGATAGTGTCGGAGCTATCAACACTCAAGTATTGCCAATCTTTGCTAAATTCCTTCCTTTCCTTGATGGGGCTCTTATTCCTTGGAAAACAGACCCAACTTGGACTAAGATTGCCTTGATTATGATGCAAGGTTGGCTCGGATTCCCATACATCTACGTTTTGACCTTGGGTATCTTGCAATCTATTCCTAACGACCTTTACGAAGCAGCTTATATTGACGGTGCTAATGCTTGGCAAAAATTCCGCAACATCACTTTCCCAATGATTTTGGCTGTTGCGGCACCTACTTTGATTAGCCAATACACCTTCAACTTTAACAACTTCTCTATCATGTACCTCTTCAATGGTGGAGGACCTGGTAGTGTCGGTGGTGGAGCTGGTTCAACCGATATCTTGATCTCATGGATCTACCGTTTGACAACAGGTACATCTCCTCAATACTCAATGGCGGCAGCTGTTACCTTGATTATCTCTATCATTGTCATCTCAATCTCTATGATCGCATTCAAGAAACTACACGCATTTGATATGGAGGACGTCTAAGATGAATAACTCAATTAAACTCAAACGTAGACTGACTCAAACCCTTACTTACCTTTACCTGATTGGTCTATCAATTGTCATTATCTATCCACTTTTGATTACCATCATGTCAGCCTTTAAAGCAGGTAACGTCTCAGCCTTTAAACTAGATACTAACATCGACCTCAATTTTGATAACTTTAAAGGCCTCTTCACTGAAACCTTGTACGGTACTTGGTACCTCAACACTTTGATTATCGCCTTGATTACCATGGCTGTTCAAACAAGTATTATCGTACTTGCTGGTTATGCTTACAGCCGTTACAACTTCTTGGCTCGTAAACAAAGTTTGGTCTTCTTCTTGATTATCCAAATGGTGCCAACCATGGCCGCTTTGACAGCCTTCTTCGTTATGGCGCTTATGTTGAACGCCCTTAACCACAGCTGGTTCCTCATCTTCCTCTACGTTGGTGGTGGTATCCCGATGAATGCTTGGCTCATGAAAGGCTACTTCGATACAGTGCCAATGTCTCTAGACGAATCTGCAAAACTAGACGGTGCAGGACACTTCCGCCGCTTCTGGCAAATTGTTCTTCCACTTGTTCGCCCAATGGTTGCCGTACAAGCTCTCTGGGCCTTCATGGGACCTTTCGGAGACTACATCCTCTCTAGTTTCTTGCTTCGTGAGAAAGAATACTTTACTGTTGCCGTAGGTCTCCAAACCTTCGTTAACAATGCGAAGAACATGAAGATCGCCTACTTCTCAGCAGGTGCTATCCTCATCGCCCTTCCGATCAGTATTCTCTTCTTCTTCCTACAAAAGAACTTTGTTTCAGGACTTACAAGTGGTGGCGACAAGGGATAATATATCCCCGCCACCCTTTTTCATTTTATACTCTTCGGAAATCTCTTCAAACCACATCAGCTTCCATCTGCAACCTCAAAACAGTATTTTGAGCTGACTTCGTCAGTTCTATCCACAACCTCAAAGCAGTGCTTTGAGCAACCTGCGGTTAGCTTCCTAGTTTGCACTTTGATTTTCATTGAGTATTAGCGATTGTTACTGTAAGTAATGTCCTTACAACAAGCAATTTTTCTCCTAGACTTGAAATAAAGCGCATTTCTCTATATAATAATACTCATATAGAAAACACCTTTTAGAAAGATACCTATGCTTCCATATCCATTTTCCTATTTTTCAAGTATTTGGGGATTTCGTAAGCCCCTGTCCAAACGTTTCGGGCTCAACTGGTTTCAACTACTCTTTACCAGTATCTTCCTTATCAGCTTGTCTATGGTACCCATTGCCATTCAAAACAGCTCACAGGAGACTTATCCGCTAGAAACCTTTATCGATAATGTCTATGAACCATTGACAGATGAGGTTGTCCAGGATCTCTCTGAACATGCTAGAATTGTTGATGGTAAGCTAACTTATACAGGAACTGCCAATCAAACGCCTTCTCTTGTGATTGGCCCCAGTCAAAGCAAGGAGTTCCCGAAGGACTTGCAACTGCATTTCGATACGAATGAGCTGATCATCAGCAAGGAAAGTAAGGAACTGACTCGTATCTCTTACCGAGCTATTCAGACTGAGAGTTTCAAAAGCAAGGACAGCTTAACCCAAGCGATTTCTAAAGACTGGTACCAACAAAATCGTGTCTATATCAGTCTCTTCCTAGTTCTCGGTGCTAGCTTCCTCTTTGGTTTGAATTTCTTTATCGTCTCTCTAGGGGCGAGTCTTCTCCTTTATATCACTAAGAAATCACGCCTCTTTTCATTTAGAACCTTTAAAGAGTGCTACCATTTTATCTTGAACTGTTTAGGATTACCAACTCTGATTACACTTATTTTGGGCTTATTTGGCCAAAATATGACAACTCTGATTACTGTACAAAACATTCTTTTTGTTCTATATCTGGTCACTATCTTTTATAAAACACATTTCCGTGATCCAGATTACCATAAATAGGAGATTTTTATGCCCGTTACGATTAAAGACGTGGCCAAGGCTGCTGGTGTTTCACCTTCAACCGTAACCCGTGTTATTCAAAATAAATCAACCATTAGCGACGAAACAAAAAAACGCGTTCGCAAGGCTATGAAGGACCTCAATTACCATCCCAACCTCAATGCTCGCAGCTTGGTAAGTAGCTATACTCAGGTGATTGGTTTGGTTCTTCCTGATGACTCAGACGCCTTCTACCAGAATCCTTTCTTTCCATCGGTTCTACGTGGCATCTCTCAAGTCGCATCTGAAAATCACTATGCCATTCAGATAGCAACAGGTAAAGATGCCAAAGAGCGTCTTAAAGCTATTTCTCAGATGGTCTATGGTAAGCGTGTAGATGGTTTGATTTTCCTCTATGCCCAAGAAGAGGACCCTTTGGTTAAGTTAGTAGCAGACGAGCAATTTCCTTTCCTTATCTTAGGTAAATCTCTATCTCCTTTCATTCCACTTGTCGATAATGACAATGTCCAAGCTGGTTTTGATGCGACAGAGTATTTCATCAAAAAAGGATGCAAGCGAATTGCCTTTATCGGAGGTACTAAGCGACTCTTCGTAACACAAGACCGTCTGACAGGTTACGAGCTAGCTCTAAAACAATACCAACTTCCTCTCGATACTAATCTGACTTACTTTGCTACTGAATTTCTTGAAGATAATGGTTATCGCTTTAGTAGACTTCTCTTCAAACACGATCCAAATATTGACGCTATTATTACCATTGATAGTCTCCTTGCTGCAGGGGTCTGTGATTACATCGCAAAACACCAACTGGATGTCCCTGTCCTCAGCTTCGACTCAGTCAATCCCAAGCTCAACTTGGCAGCCTATGTCGATATTAATAGCCTAGAACTTGGTCGAACATCATTTGAAACAATTCTTCAGATTATCAACGATGCTAAAAGCAATAAACAAATTTGTTACCGTCAGTTAATCGCCCACAAAATTATCGAAAAATAAAAACCAGCTCGCGCTGGTTTTTTTGGTCACTAATTTTCTGTTTCAACGAATCGTCCCAGAATATGAACATTCTCCGATACAGAGACAAAGGCTCCTGAGTCCACCTGTTTCATAATCTGTTTAAATTCATTAAACTCTGCACGTGTAATAACAGTGATTAAAACTGCCTTTCTCTCGTGATTGTAGGTTCCTTCTGCATCGTGGATCATGGTTGCTCCGCGGTGCAATTTTTTATGGATTTTCTCAATTACTTTATCTGGATGATTGGTCACAATCATAGCCTGCATGCGTTTTTGCTTAGTAAAGACAGCGTCTGTGACACGGCTAGAGACAAAGATGGTAATCATAGAGTAGAGAGCGTATTTCCAACCAAAGGTCAAGCCTGCTATCAGCATGATGGTCCCATTTACCAAGAAAGAAATACTACCGACATTCTTACCTGTTTTCTTGCGAATGGTCAGGCTGACGATATCCGTCCCACCACTGGAGATATTGTTGCGAAGAGCAAAACCAATCCCCAAGCCCATGACAACACCCCCAAAAAGGGCATTGATAATAGGATCCTCCGTCAAGGTTGCCACAGGGACGAACTGGATAAAGAAGGAACTCATGGACACCGTGATAAAGGTAAAAACAGTAAACTTATGGCCAATCTGATACCAAGCCAAGACCATCAAAGGAAAATTAATGGCGTAAAAGGTCAGCGAAATCGGAATATGAAAACCAAACCAGTGATTACTCAAGGCAGAGATAATCTGTGCCAGACCTGTCGCACCACTCGAATACACATGCCCTGGTTGGAAAAAGAAATTGACCGCTACTGCTGATAGAAAACCATAGACCAGAGAGGCCGAAATCTTCTCATCATATTTTTCGCGAGAGATGCTTTGTAAGACACGTAAAATTTTTATCTGATGAGCAAAGCGGCGCAGATAATAGCGCCACCGCTTAATTCGTTTTGCTTGTTTCATCTTCTTCTACTTGTAAGCTGAGTTCCTCTAGTTGTTTGAGAGCTACTGTTGAAGGAGCTTGTGTCATTGGGTCACTTGCCTTGTTGTTCTTAGGGAAGGCAATAACTTCACGGATATTTTCTTCTCCTGCTAAGAGCATGACAAATCGGTCAAGCCCGATAGCCAAGCCACCGTGTGGTGGGAAACCATAGTCCATGGCTTCAAGAAGGAAGCCAAACTGGTCATTTGCTTCTTCGGCTGAGAAACCAAGAGCCTTGAACATGCGTTCTTGAAGGTCTTTTTGATTGATACGAAGGCTACCACCACCAAGCTCATAACCGTTCAAGACGATATCGTAAGCAATGGCACGAACCTTAGCCAAATCACCTTCTAATTCGTGAGCAGTCTCTTCTTGTGGAAGAGTAAACGGATGGTGGGCGCTCATGTAGCGACCTTCTTCTTCAGACCATTCAAACATTGGCCAGTCAACCACCCAAAGGAAGTTAAATTTATCGTTATCAATCAAACCAAGCTCTTTGGCAATACGTCCACGAAGGGCACCGAGCGTTGCATTGGCCACTTCAAGCGTATCTGCCACAAAGAGAACCAAATCCTTATCCTCAAGAGCAAGCGCTGCTGTCAATTCTGCTTGGATACCAGTCAAGAACTTAGCAACTGGTCCGTTTAATTCTCCATCAACCACCTTGACCCAAGCAAGACCTTTGGCACCATATTGTTTGGCTACTTCAGTCATCTTGTCGATGTCTTTACGGGAATAGTTGTCCGCAGCGCCTTTGACCACAATGGCTTTAACGACAGGTGCTTCTGAGAAGACTTTAAAATCTACACCTTTGACCACTTCTGTCAAGTCCTGAAGCAACATGTCAAAACGAGTATCTGGCTTGTCAGAACCGTAAAGAGCCATAGCATCATCGTATTTCATACGAGGGAATGGTAGCGTCACTTCGATGCCTTTAGTTTCCTTCATCACGCGCGCAATCAAGCCTTCTGTAATATCTTGGATTTCTTGCTCAGTAAGGAAAGACGTTTCCAAGTCGACCTGGGTAAACTCAGGCTGGCGATCTCCACGCAAGTCCTCATCACGGAAACATTTAACAATTTGGTAATAACGGTCAAAACCAGCATTCATCAACAATTGCTTAGTGATTTGCGGACTTTGAGGAAGCGCGTAAAAATGTCCTTTATTGACACGAGATGGCACCAAATAGTCACGTGCTCCTTCTGGCGTTGACTTAGAAAGGAATGGTGTCTCCACATCGATAAACTCCAACTCATCCAAGTAATTTCGGATAGAGTGGGTCACCTTAGCACGAAGTTTAAGATTTTCCAACATTTCTGGGCGACGAAGGTCAAGGTAACGGTAACGCAAACGCGTATCGTCATTGGCCTCAATGCCATCCTTAATCTCAAATGGGGTTGTCTTAGCTGTATTAAGCACTGTCAAAGCCGTCACGTTTAACTCGACTGCACCAGTTGGCAACTTATCATTGGCTTGCTCACGCGCAGCGACCTGTCCAGTCACCTCGATAACAAATTCGCTACGAAGGCTTTCAGCTGTCGCCATAACCTCTGCAGATACTTTTTCAGGGTTGATAACCAACTGCATGATTCCTTCACGGTCACGAAGGTCAATAAAGATCAAACCACCCAAGTCACGACGACGGCCAACCCATCCTTTCAAGGTCATTTCTTGTCCGATGTGTTCCTCACGAACACGACCAGCATACATACTACGTTTCATTGTTTCTCTCCTCTTTTATTCTGTTACTATTTTACCATAAAAGCGCAGGCTCTTCATGAAAATCATCAGAAAAGTTTGCCTGACTTTAAAAATCAAGTGAAGGACCTAAAAATTAACGCCAAAACAAAAATCCGATGAAGTTCACCGGACTCTTTTATTTTGAATTGTTGCCTGCTTTACGCTTTTCAGCAATTTCGGCTGCCTTTCGAGGCAAGACAATTTCCGTTATGTAAGCCGTCCCAAAACGCAAGACACCTGCAATAGGGGCAAAGACAACTGCTAGATAGTTGTAGAAGAAATCGCCCTTAAAGGCATAAGCTAGCGCTCCAATGATGAAAAATAGAACGACTGCCTGAATCACTGCTAATAAAATTACTCGTTTCATGTGACCTCCTGACTCTATTATAGCATGATAATCATCAAAAAGCCGACTAAATTATTCAAAGCGTGGAGAGAAATACTGTAGACCAGACCTTTTCTGCTAATATAGGCCAATCCCAAACTAAAACCAAGGCTAAAATAGACAAAAAATTGTTGCACATCACCTGGGAAATGAATCAAGGTAAACAGAACACTGGATACCAGAAGAAAAATCAGAGTTTGTTTGCTATTGTCCTGCTTAGGAAAGAGGTAGCGTGCCAACATCCCTCTAAAGATAAGTTCTTCCGTCAAAGGAGCAAAAATAACGACCGCAAAGAATGAGAAAAGTGGTTGAGACAAGGTCAAGTCTATCGCTATTTGCTGATTTACTGAAGGATCATTTGGCAAGAAAAACTGGACAACCAGAGATAAGAACCAAACCAAGGCAGGAAGCCAAATAAATCGGTTGAAGCCACTCTTCTCAATACGAACAGGACCTTTCTGATACCATTTGTAAATGCCGTACACATAAACTCCAGCCAAGGCCACATAGAGCAAGGTCACAGCATAGGGTGAACCGCCTAAGGCAAGCGAAGTAGTCGCGAGCACCTGAATGAAGCCATAGATGAATAAAAAGGATAGAAAGGCTAGAAGAAACCAGCCGAGGTTTTTAAGTAATTTCATAAAGGTCTCCTATCTTGCTTTATAGCTGTTTTTCAATACAAAGAGGTTTGCTATTCCTAACACAAGTACCCATGCAAGTAACATGCCGATGTTAGAAAAAGATATTTCTCCACCTTTTTTATTTAAAAGATTTACAATAGGACCAATAAAAGAGTAATCCAACACTTTCTGAACCGTATCATTTTGAAGAGCAATTATGGGTAAAAAAGATACGATTAGCATAGGGAAGATACTATAAACTTGCGCTTTAGATTGAGTATCTGACACCGCACCGATTAGAAGGTTGAGAAAAATAACACTAATAGTTGCTAAGACCAAATAGATAACGTAGGCAACTAAATAACCAGATACATCTACTCTAAGATAGATGGGAAGTACAATCATAGCAAGTAACATTATCAGAATAGGGAGAACAAGCATACTGAAAGTATATTCTGTTGCTGTCACACCACTTAGGATGAGTGATTTCAGATTTCGTTTTTCCTTATCTTCTGCCATCATAATCGATACCATATAACCACTTCCCATACTCAAGACCATGGTCAAACTCGTAGAGAGGAGAAACATACTCAATTCTCCATTCTTATTCATGAATTCATTATATAAAACAGCAATACCAAAAGGCATCAATAAAGTTGCTAACAAACTTGAATTGCTAATAAGAACTTGCACTCTTAACCATAGTAGGGCATTTAATTTTCTAAACATCTAACTTTTCTCCTGTCAATCTGATAAAGATTTCTTCTAGTGTTGGCTCACAAGAGTGAACCACCATCAAATCTGTCGTGTCTAAATGTGGCAATTCTTCAAATGGAACGATCTGTTCTCGTCCATCGTTATAAACCACACGTACTTTCTTATCCACATGGTACTTCTGGATAATATCTTGCGGACTTCCATACTCTATTAAGTTCCCCTTATTCAAAAGAGATAAGCGATCACAAAGCAGAGTTGCTTCATGCATATCATGCGTGGTCAAAAAGATAGTTGTCCCCGCCTGCTTTAATTCTTGAAGTAGGGTATGAATCATCTTAGATGTTGTAGGGTCTAAACCACTGGTTGGCTCATCGAGAAAGAGAATCTTAGGAGCATTCAGAAGGGCACGAGCCAAGAACATTCGTTGTTTCATTCCTGTAGATAGTTTTTCTGCGATAATATCTTTAGCATCTGCCAATCCAACCTGTTGGAGTACCTGATTTACTCTATCTGACTTGAGACCATATAACTTAGCGTAAATGAGCAGATTTTTGTAAAGACTCATCTTTTCATAAAAGCCACTGCCATCACTAACAATACCGATTTGTTCCAAATCATTTGAGGTTAAATCTTGAGAATTCTTGCCTAACAAAACTGTTTTACCTTGATCTGCAGCCAACTGACCTGTTAAGACATTGATCATGGTTGTTTTACCTGAGCCAGAAGGGCCAAGAAAACCAAAGATTTCACCTTCCTTAATCTCAAAAGAAATCTGATGAAGAGCTTTTTTGCTCCCAAAACTTTTACTTACATTTTCAACACGAATCATAAAAACTCCTTTATTTGAAATAACGTTTCACCATAGGTAACTGCATCACATTGATATAAATATGGATTGCTCCGACAAACAAGAAGGCTAGTAACTGAATCTCTCCTGTCAGTAAAGAAAAGAGAGCAATCAGAAAGTACAAAGCTGGCAAGACATACTGATGTAATTGGAATAAAATCCGAAAACTCTGTTCCAAATTAGCCTGGCGCTCCCCTTCATCGCAAGAATTGACATAACCTAAGATATCCTTTGGCATAGAGAAAAATACCATATCAAACTGGCGAACAATCGCAATGGTTTTATAAAAATATTTTTGAGCATTAAAAGTCAACACTAATCCCAAAAAAGAAAGAGATAAGGTTAGATTGCTTCTATTTAGTATGACCACTTCACTTGCTGAAATGAAGAGAGCCAATAAAATCACTACACTTGCACTATTAAAAGCAATACTTCCAAACTCAAGATTCCGATACATTTGCACATAATAGCTTTCATTCAGATCATCATCCATTTCCTCTTGATACAAGGAATGAAATTTTCTGCTTTTCTTTAAGAAATTAAAAGTCAAAAAAAGACTAATGAAACCTAATACTAAACAAATAGCTGATATCCAAGGTATCAAGACTTTTACATCTAAAATAACTTCGTAGGATTCGGCACGTGCCTTAAACATCCCTACAAACATGCCCAAGAAGCCTCCAAATACAACAGACATTAAAAATAACAAGACACCTTTCTTATTCTTTTTCATATTCATTCTCCTTTTTCACTTGCTAAATTGTTTACTTTCTTTTCAATCCAGTCAACGACTGGGATGAGTGCAAAGTAGGCCCAAATAAATTGGTCGCTGTAATAGAGATCAAACCATCCTAAATTTGTTCCAATTAGTAGACACAGGCTGACTAATAGAGCTATGGCAACTACATAATAGATCACTTTATACTTGTTCATCATTTTTCTCCTTTTTCTTTAACCAGTTGAAAATGGACAAGAGGACTAAGTTAACCCAAAATAAATACTTACTTTCAACAAAATAGAACCAACCCAGTAATGTTCCAATCATAGCAAAAGCATTCACAATGAGGGCAAGAACACTCATGTAATAAATCACTTTATACTTGTTCATCACTCGTCCTCCTCCAAGCGAAATACCGATTCGACTGTTTCGTTGAAAATTTGAGATATTTTCAGGGCAATGATAATGGACGGGGTGTATTCGTCCCGTTCTAGTAGGCTAATGGTCTGTCTGGAAACCTCTGCTAGCTTAGCCAGTTCGGTTTGGTTGAGACCATCGCGAGCCCGAAGCTCTTTTAAACGATTTTTTAGTTGCATGTTACACACCTACTTTCCGTCAAATTCAACAGTTTGGATATCCTCAATGCGTTGTAGTTTGATTTTTTCTTTTCCCGTCTTGTCTACATATCGTAGCTTGACCCATTCCTCATCAACATCCACAACTTCCCAAAAATTTGTTCCAAATAGTTCTCCAATGATTGTTGGTTTCTTTCCAATCATTTCTTGCAATAATCTTGACATTTCTATATTTCCTTTCTCTTTTCTTTCGATTACCTTTAACCTCTTCTCTATCCGCTTGATTTTCTTAGATTGACTCATATAAATCAAGACGAGAAAAGGAAACAAAATCCATACCCACATGTGGCTCCCTCCTATTTCTTAACTTGAATTTATTGTAACACATCTTTTTCTTTTTGACAAGTATATTTGTCAAAAAGTTTATGATTTTTGTCATTTTGCAAAAGAAAAAGGTCAGGAGTAGGTTCCTGACCAGTTTTTCTACTATTAAAATCCTAGTTTCTCAAAGATTTCTGAGAAGTTTTGGCTGATAGCATCAAGTGATACTTGCACTTCTTCTCGGGTTTGGTTGTTCTTGACCGTCACTTGTCCGCTTTCGACTTCGCTTTCTCCGAGGGTGATGAGGGTTTTAGCCGCAAAGACATCGGCTGACTTGAACTGAGCTTTGAGTTTACGGTTGAGGTAATCACGCTCTGCTTTGAAACCTTGTTGGCGAAGGGCTTGGACTAGTTCTAGGGCTTTTACATTTGCTCCATCACCCAAGACTGCGATATAGACATCTAGGGCGTTTTCGATAGGGAGAGACACACCTTGCTTTTCAAGAATGAGAAGCAGACGCTCTACACCAAGTCCAAAACCGAATCCAGCAGTTTCAGGGCCTCCAAAGTAAGAAACCAAACCATCGTAACGGCCACCCGCACAGACTGTCAAGTCATTGCCCTCAATCTCTGTGATAAACTCGAAAATAGTGTGGTTGTAGTAGTCCAGACCACGCACCATATTGGTATCGATGATGTAGTCTACTCCAAGATTTTCCAACATCTGACGCACAGCATCAAAATGAGCTTGGCTTTCTTCATCAAGGAAGTCCAAGATAGACGGTGCATTCTCTACTGCTACCTTGTCTTCTTTTTCCTTAGAGTCCAAGACACGGAGAGGATTTTCCTCCAAGCGACGTTGGCTATCCTTAGACAAGGTCTCCTTGAGCGGTGTCAAATAGTCAATTAAGGCTTGACGGTAGGCCGCACGGCTCTCAGGATTTCCAAGAGTGTTGAGATGCAATTTGACACCTTGGATGCCGATTTCTTTCAAGAAATGAGCTGCCATAGCGATGGTTTCCACATCGGTAGCTGGATTGCTAGAGCCAAAACACTCAACCCCAATCTGGTGGAACTGGCGCAAGCGCCCTGCCTGTGGACGCTCATAACGGAACATAGGGCCCATGTAGTAGAACTTACTTGGCTTTTGTACTTCTGGGGCGAAGAGTTTATTTTCCACATAGGAACGGACAACGGGCGCAGTTCCTTCTGGACGGAGGGTAATATGACGGTCACCCTTGTCATAGAAATCGTACATTTCCTTGGTTACGATATCGGTTGTATCTCCGACAGAACGGCTGATAACCTCGTAATGCTCAAAAATGGGCGTGCGCACTTCTGCGTAGTTATAGCGCTTGAAAATCTCACGGGCAAAGCCCTCAACGTACTGCCATTTGGCAGATTCAGCAGGTAAAATATCCTGCGTTCCTTTTGGTTTTTGTAATTTCATAGGGAATCCTCTTTAAACTTAATAGTCTTATTTTACCATAAATAGAGGGATTAAAACAGTAAGAAAAAAATTAGGATTTATACTCAATGAAAATCAAAAAGCAAACTAGGAAGTTAGCCGCAGGTTGCTCAAAACAGTGTTTTGAGGTTGTGGATAGAACTGACGAAGTCAGTAACCATATCTACGGTAAGGCGACGCTGACGTAGTTTGAAGAGATTTTCGAAGAGTATTAGATATCATTTTTGAGATTAAGACCTGTCAAAAGAATAGCTAGCAAGGAAAGACCAACAAATAGCATCCAAGTCAACTGTATATTCCATACGGCAACAAGTGAAAAACAAGCTGTTCCCACAGGTATGGATAAGGTAAACAATAAACCTAAAAAATTACTGGTACGAGCTAGAACCTCTGGAGCTAGATTTTTCAGGAGCATGGCACTAATCTTTGGTTGAACTTTACCAGACACATACAGAGTAAAGAAGAGAAATAGCAAACCAAGCACGACTTGATTGAATACGTTAGCCAGACCAATTAGAGTGAGCCCTACGGTAGCCCACATCATCAATCTAGGCAAGGACTGCTTCCCAAAATAATCATTGCCCGTAAGGCTACTAATGATGATTGCTAACAAAACACAGAATTGATTGATAAATAGTGCCTCTGTGTAAGAAAAATTCAAGAGAGAATGGCTCAAAAAGAAGATATTATAAATTCCACCCAAAGCGCCACCCAAGGCATTGATAAGCAAGACAGCAAAGAGCATAAAACCAAAGTTTTTCTGTCCACTTTTAAGAAAAACGAGACGTAAATTTCGATAAATCGTTAGGAACTGCTCTTTGATAGATAGCTTCTCATTTTTTAGGTTTTCACCATCAGCAGATGAAATTGATAGGCTTAATTTGCTTCTTCCTAAAAAGAGAACAAAGGCTGATACGAGGAAAAAACAGGCATTGATTCCCGCAATGAGGGAAAAATTGTTGACCGATAGCCCTAAGAGCCAGACTCCGAAAGCTTGACCACCAATAGCTGAAATATAGGTGATGAATTGGGAAAAAGAATAAGCCTCCATTAGATCATCTTCAGCTACTTTTTCCTTAATAAGAGGCATGCGCAAACCACCAGCAAAATCACTAATCACATCACTAATGACATTGATTAAACACAAGCTAGAAAAGGCAAAGAGACTAGCTTGCTGGACAACTAGGGCTGCTAGAAAAAATAAAACCGCCTGAAACAAACCGCTATAGACCATCCATTTGACCTTGTCCCTCGTGTAATCTGCCCGAATCCCTACAAAAACTGTAAAGAGAGTCGGAAGAAGCATGACAATATTCGCCATAGCAACAGCAAAGGAGGCTTGTGGCAGGGTCGATGCATAGACGATAAAGACCAGATTAAAAATCGAAGCACCAAAAGCATTGAAAAATCGCGACAAAGTCAAGAATCGATAAGCTTGATTTCTAAACAATAGTTTCATAGATAATCTCCCTTCTTGTTCAAATACTCAATGAAAATCAAAGAGCAAACTAGGAAGCTAGCCGAAGGCTGTACTTGAGTACGGCAAGGTGAAGCTGACGTGGTTTGAATTTGATTTTCGAAGAGTATAAGTTTTATGTGAAGTATGACTATAGTATAGCACTTAGAAATTTTAGAGGAAAAACTTTTGAATATATGCAACAAATAAAATGAGCAAAAAGAAACGATAAAACTACTTTACTGACCTGAGAGAGCCCAACAGTTCTATCGCTTCAAATTTCAAATAATTTTCTTAGTTTGCAGATATTCAAGAATCGGGAGTTTTTCTATAGTATTCAGCAGATTTATTACAGCCAAGAATCTCAAAAATACGGACGGCATCCTCCATCTTTTTCTGACCTTCCTTGACTCTTCCCTGCTTGCTATCAAGGAGACCTTCTGCCCACAAATAGACAATTCGGAAATAGGTTTCATTTTCATTGTAGAAATGCTCTTCGATAACACGTTTAAAATAAGAGGCATTGGTAAATTCTTCACACTCAATGCTGGCTAAAAAGCCATTCAATAGTATAGTGTGAAAAAGGTTTCGATTGCCAGACATTTCCATTAGAAAAACAGATTTATGTACCATTTCTCGTACATATCTAGTAAAAAGAGAAACAGATAGAAATGGTGAACTGACTGAAAATAAATTGAGTTCATAGATTCCCCAGATCTCGGTAGAAAACAAATAATCATGAAGGACTTTCCCTTCCTCTGCTGTTAACTCTATCCTTTCATCCAGGCTCTTCATATAAGACTTGATCATAATGGCATTTAGAATATGTTTCTGCTTGTTTTGAGAATGGGCATGCTTTTGATACTCTTTGCGATACAAGTCCTCAAGCGGAGCTATATTCTTTGGATCCAAGACATCTATGATTTCTTTTCTCAACTCAGAATCTGTATCATACTGAAAACCTCTCGCCAGAAAGAGGATTTCCTCCACACTGGCAGATATATTTTCCAGAGCAAATAGAAACTTTTCCACCGAAAGCTCACTCTGACCTGTTTCAAAGCGAGATAACATAGACGGCGAAAATTGTCCCCCAGTTGCGTGTCTCAGCGAGATATTTCTTGACTCTCGTAATTGTCTAAAGACTTTTCCAATCTGCTCCATAGGCTTCCCCTTGATTCCGTATTTTCTTCATTTTATCATATTTTTCAGAAAATTCATCAAAAACTTGCCAAATTGTCAGAATTATGAGAAAATAGAGGATATTTATCACGTGGAGGGACTGTAATGAGAGACGATATCAAAATCAATGACCGCGCTTTGGCCTTGCAAGACCAAATTATCGAAAAACTAGAGAAGGTTTTTGATACAGATGTGGAATTGGATGTTTACAATCTAGGGTTGATTTATGAAATCAATCTGGACGAAACGGGTCTCTGTAAGATTGTCATGACCTTCACCGACACCGCCTGTGATTGTGCCGAAAGCCTGCCTATCGAAATCGTCGCAGGTCTGAAACAAATCGAGGGTATCGAAGATGTCAAGGTTGAAGTTACCTGGTCGCCTGCTTGGAAAATCACACGAATCAGTCGCTACGGCCGCATTGCCCTTGGACTAGCACCTCGTTAAGCAGGCAAATTACTTTTGAAGATGAAAAAAGCAAGCCGAAGTTGGCTTGCTTTTTGATACTCAATGAAAATCAAAGAGCAAACTAGGAAACTAGCCGCAGGTTGCTCAAAACAGTGTTTTGAGGTTGTAGATAGAACTGACGAAGTCAGTAACCATACCTACGGCAAGGCGGCGTTGACGTGGTTTGAAGAGATTTTCGAAGAGTATGAGTTTATTTTTTACCTGACTTGTCCATATTCCAGAAGTCTGTCACGGCTCCGCGTGAAGCAGATGATACGATGTGGGCGTATTTACCGAGGACACCACGGCTATAAAGTGGTGGCAAGGTTGTTTCTGCCTTGCGTTTTTCAAGTTCTTCTTCGGATACTGCCATGGAAATTTCTTTGGTATCTTGGTCAACCGTAACGATATCGCCTGTACGGAGGTAGGCAATCGGTCCACCATCCTGAGCTTCAGGAGCGATATGTCCAACAACCAGACCATAAGTACCACCAGAGAAACGGCCATCCGTCAAGAGGGCAACCTTATCTCCCTGACCTTTACCAACAATCATGGATGAAAGTGACAGCATCTCAGGCATACCAGGACCACCCTTAGGTCCAACGAAACGAACAACGACTACATCGCCATCAACGATTTCATCTGTCAGAACGGCCTGAATCGCATCTTCCTCTGAGTCAAATACCTTAGCTGGACCAACGTGACGACGCACTTTAACACCTGATACCTTGGCAACCGCACCATCAGGGGCAAGATTCCCATTCAAGATGATAAGCGGACCGTCCGCACGTTTTGGATTTTCAAGTGGCATGATAACTTTTTGACCTGGTGTGAGGTCTGCAAAGTTAGCCAAGTTCTCAGCTACAGTCTTACCAGTACATGTGATGCGGTCTCCATGAAGGAATCCATTTGCCAACAAGTACTTCATAACCGCAGGGACACCACCGACTTCGTAGAGGTCTTGGAAGACATACTGACCAGATGGTTTCAAGTCGGCCAAGTGAGGCACACGTTCTTGGATCGTATTAAAGTCCTCAAGAGACAAGTCAACATTGGCAGCATGGGCAATGGCAAGTAAGTGAAGAGTGGCGTTTGTAGAACCACCGAGAGCCATAGTTACAGTGATAGCATCTTCAAAGGCTTCACGAGTCAAGATATCTGATGGTTTGAGACCAAGTTCCAACATCTTAACAACAGCACGTCCTGCTGCTTCGATGTCTTCTTTCTTATCAGCTGATTCAGCTGGGTGAGATGAAGATCCTGGCAAACTCATACCGAGAACTTCGATAGCGGTCGCCATGGTATTAGCTGTATACATACCGCCACAGCCACCAGGGCCAGGGCAGGCATTACATTCAAGACGTTTCACGTCCTCAGCTGTCATGTCACCATGGTTCCATTTCCCAATCCCTTCAAAGACAGAAACCAAGTCAATGTTCTTGCCATCAAGATTTCCCGGTGCAATGGTTCCACCATAGGCGAAAATAGCTGGGATATCCATATTGGCAATGGCAATCATAGAACCAGGCATGTTCTTATCACAACCACCGATAGCAACAAAGGCATCCACGTTGTGGCCTCCCATAGCCGCCTCGATTGAGTCCGCAATAATATCACGAGATGTCAAAGAGAAACGCATACCAGGCGTTCCCATGGCAATCCCATCCGCTACAGTGATAGTCCCAAACTGCACAGGCCAAGCACCTGCCGATTTGACACCTTCTTTAGCTAATTTCCCAAAATCATGCAAGTGGATATTACATGGCGTATTTTCCGCCCAAGTCGAAATCACTCCCACAATCGGTGTTTCAAAGTCCTTATCTGTCATACCAGTCGCACGAAGCATAGCACGGTTTGGTGATTTTACCATACTGTCATAAATACTACTGCGATGACGTTTATCTAATTCAGTCATTTGTTCCCTCCCATTTCAGTTTTTACTATTATAGCACATTTTAAAAGCAATGAACAGAAGAAAATTCTTGAATTTTCAGAAAATTCTATACAACAATCTTTTCTTTAAAAATATTTCATTTTTTTCTTGACTTTATAAACCAAAGTGATATCATTTAGATATCAAATAATAGGAGGTCATTCTTATGACTGAAAAACTAATCAATTCAAAACCAAATGGTGTATTCGCATTGATTCTCATTGAGTTGACAATCGTACTTGGTATCTTTATATTGATAATGGGTGTTGGTTCGGAAAACATTTTTGGAATTATTATCGGACCTTTACTAATTGTAATTGCTGCACCAACTCATGCTGGTTTAAAAGTTGTCAAACCTCAAGAAGCTCTGGTTCTGACACTCTTTGGTAACTATACAGGTACCATCAAAGAACCTGGTTTTTACTTTGTCAATCCCTTCAGCGTAGCAGTTAACCCTGCAAACCACACTCGACTTGGACAAAGTGGTGACGTTAGCACGAAATCTCCTTTTTCAGGGATGAAATCATCAAATGGCAATGATGTAAATCTTGAAATTGGTAAGAAACAGATTTCCCTCAAGGTTATGACCTTGAGCAATTCTCGTCAAAAAATCAATGATTGTCTAGGAAATCCTGTGGAAATCGGTATCGCGGTAACTTGGAGAGTTGTTGATACAGCCAAAGCAGTCTTCAATGTGGACAACTACAAAGAATATCTTTCATTGCAATGTGATAGCGCCCTCCGTAATATTGTCCGCATCTATCCTTACGATGTGTCTCCTAACGTGGATACTACGGGTGACGGCCAAGCAGATGAAGGTAGTCTCCGTGGCTCTAGCGAAATTGTGGCTAACCGTATTCGTGAAGAAATCCAAAGTCGTGTTGAGGATGCTGGCTTAGAAATCCTTGAAGCACGTATTACTTACCTAGCTTACGCTCCAGAAATTGCTGCTGTCATGCTTCAACGCCAACAAGCATCTGCTATTATTGATGCACGTAAGATGATTGTAGATGGTGCTGTAGGAATGGTTGAAATGGCACTAGAACGGCTCAATGAAGGGGAATTGGTAGAGCTTGACGAAGAACGAAAAGCTGCCATGGTTTCAAATCTCCTTGTCGTACTCTGTGGCAATCATGATGCACAACCAATTGTTAACACAGGAAGTCTTTACTAAAGATGGCTGAAGCTAAAAAAAAGCAGATCCCTCTTCGACTCTCAACGAAGTTATACGCTGCACTCGCATCATGGGCAGAAGATGACTTCCGATCAGTCAATGGGCAAATCGAGTATCTCCTCACAGAATGTGTCAAGCAACGGAAAAAAGACGGAAAATACGTATCAGAAACCATTGACGAACCATTTGAGATTGATATTTAACACCTTCTCCTGTCTGCTAGGTCTTACAGGAGAATTTTTTCATCTTTTTTTGTCAAGTAACTTTACTTTACAAAAAAAATGTGTTATCCTAGTATGGTTGATGAAAATCAGTAGATTGAATCGAATATAAATACCTAAAGGAGAAATCAAAATGGCAGTACCTGCACGTCGCACTTCAAAAGCGAAGAAAAACAAACGTCGTACACACTACAAAGTAACAGCTCCATCTGTAAACTTTGACGAAACTACTGGAGATTACTCACGTTCTCACCGTGTATCACTTAAAGGATACTACAAAGGACGTAAAATCGCTAAAGCTGCATCAGCTGAATAATAGAAGGGAGATACCATGCGCGTAAATATTACACTTGAACACAAAGAATCTGGTGAACGCTTGTACCTTACTTCTAAAAACAAACGTAACACTCCAGACCGTCTTCAATTGAAGAAATACTCACCAAAACTTCGCAAACACGTTGTGTTTACAGAGGTTAAGTAAGCATTCAATACGAATCAATACAGAAGAAAAACGCATTTAAGCGTTTTTTCTTTTTGTTAAATAACTTATATTTCAATTCAAACTCTCCTTATCCTACAATCTTTTTTTGTAAAACTGATTTGATTCAGGTAATTTTAGGACTCTTCTGCACTCTAGTTAACCGATGTCATCATTATTTACCTGTATTATACATGATGTGTAAAATAGTTTTTTCATCATTTAATCTGTAAAATGGAACTTGGTGACACGGGTTCTAATTTCAGTGAAATGAACTCAAACCACAAACACACTCTGAGGAAAGATCAAAACAAACGCTTGAAATATCGGGGGTTGTGTGTTAGAATTGGATTATAGTGATGATAATTGTCTAACAAGGCAACAAAAAGCCCCAACGTTCCAGCGTTGAGGTTTTTTTGGTTTATTGCCCCTTAAAGGTTATTTCTTGCGTGAGTTAAGCCATTTCTCAAACAAGGTTGTCAAAATATTGACTACTAAGAGTGCTAGAAAAATTGTGATGATAATTTCTAACATCGGCAACACCTCCCTTCATTAAAGTGAGGAGGCCAAAATATTATATCATCAATATCACGTCATTCCCAAACAAAAACGCCTTTATATAGGCGCTATTTTTTCTTGAACAAGCGGATGTAGTCCTGTTTGCTATGAATAATATCTGATACAAAGACAGCTTTTCTGTCCTTTAAAATATGATAGAAGGCTAGATAATCTCCTAAAATGATACATCGAGTTTTGAGGGGTGGATATATAATACATCCTACTCTTTCGTCAGCATCAAATCCTGCTTCTGGGAAGACTTCAAGACGCTCCAAACCATAAAGAATATTCTTAACTGTGTTTGCTCCTGCCTGTTCTGAAAAGTAGTTAGCTGAGATATAGTCTTTGATACCTCTTAGCTGTTCTTGTACCGTTTCAGAGATAATGAGGCTATATGCGTTCTCGTTAAATTCCAAGGTTAGCCCTCACTTCATCAAGGCTGTAAGTTCTTCCATGTTCTAAATCGTCAAAGCTACGGGCAATTTCAGCACGCAACCCTGATAGAAGTTCTTCTCTTTCTTTATCTACTTGAGTTTCAAATGGCAAGGCTTTATTTTCTACAATGTGTTCTAAAAACAAGTTAAAACTAGCTGTCATATCAAGATTTTGCGCTGTGATAATCGCTTTAGCCTTCTCTAACAAGTCTCTGTTAGTCTTAAAGTTTACCTGTGTGTTTTTTTCTAAAACATTCATGGTAGCACCTCCTTTATACTATTATATCACTTCAAACTATACAGGTCTAGTTGCGTATAGACGATTATAGCTGGATACTAAGAGAAATCAAAAAGCACTAAGGGAAAGCGTCCCAAAGTGCTTAATATCAAGGCTTTACAGCCTATCTTATTTAATAAAATATTACAACATTTTGTTGTAGAATAGATTTAGTATAAATTACACTTTGTTATGCTTTATAAATGTTGATTCTGTAACATTTTTAGAATTTACATATTAAATAAAATAGATTAAACTTTACTCCAAGGTGGACAAAAAGGAGTACAAATTTCATGGTAATGAGTTCAGTAGGCAAGTAAGAAGTACCGTTTAGGTGCTTTTTATTTTACACTAACTATCTTGACTTAATTCAAGTATTTCCATCACCTTATGAACAATCATCTTATACTGTGGGTGTCTCTGAATCTTCAATAATAATTCCATCATTTCTGTATCTTGTGGCACAGAATAAGGTAAGAAAAAATCACTCAATGGAACTTCCAAAGCATCAACAATCTTCACAAAAGTTTCCAAAGAGATATTTCTGTGATTATTCTCTATCTGACTGATATAAGGAACGCTTAAATTTGTTCTTTCTGCTAATTCTTGTTGTGTAATCTTCTTTGAAACTCGTAAGTCTCGTATCTGATTACTTATATTTTCTAATATATCATCCATTCCTTCACCCTCTATGTTAAATCTACTATCTATCTTATAGATTAAACAATCAGGTTTACATTCTCTATAGTTAAATATTAACAAAAAACATATTCTTTTGTTAAAGTTTGTGTGATATAATTATAACTATTAGGAAATATTTTTTTATTTCATTAAATAAAGTTAAACATCTGGAGGTTATATATGCTTAAAAAGCTTAAGGAATTAAGCAAAGAGCAAAAGATTATAGGTAGTATTGTACTATTGCTTATCCTCGTTTTGTTCTTCACACTATTAACTAGCGGTAGCACTAAACACTCACAAGTTCAAACTAAGGCTAATGATTCTGTCAAACAATCTTCACAAGTTAAACAGTCTAGTTCATCTTCCTCTACTTCATCATCCAGTAGTAAAACTAGCTCTAAAATAGAGAAATGGTCTCCAACTGGACATATAGCTGTAGATGCTTATCTAAATACACCACAAATTAAAATCATACTGCGAGCCAAAGCACTGAGAGAGGTAGCACACAAACTCTCTAACACAGATAAACTCTACGAAGTTGAAGCTGAGGTAATTGGGATTGAAGAAAAAGATGAATACCGTGAATACAACATAACAGGTAAGAAGCTTCTTATCCGTACACCTGAATCACTAGCTGTGAAAATGAATGAACTTATGGTCTATACAGGAAATACAGTATCTTTAGAAAAATATGATTCAATCGATAAAAGCTCGTTAGTAATCAGTGAAGTGAGAAAAACAGAAAAAGCACAAGAAGAGGAAAAAGCAAGTATTGAAGCCTCTAAATCAAAAGAAGAGGAAAGGAAAGCATCTTCACGAGCAAAAGAGCAAGAACAAGTTTCATCTCACACTACAACTACTCCTACACAATCGTCTACACCTGCTCCACAATCAAATTTAAGACCGTTCAAAAACTGTAAGGAAGCACGAAAAGCAGGACGTGTAAACATACCTGCTAGTGACCCACAATACGGTCCATGGTTAGATAGAGACAAAGACGGATACGGATGTGATGAATAGTAAAAAAGTTCTTATTCTACTGTCACTA
>NZ_JVRR01000140.1 GCF_001070715.1 Streptococcus pseudopneumoniae | reverse complement strand
GACTTACCAGAGTTATCAGTTCAAAATGCTCTTGTAGCAGGTGTTGTTACCGTTGAAAAAGGTAAAGAGTTAACAGATGAAGACATCTTAAAACAATTAACATTAGTTGGAGATGTAACACCAAACGTTAAATCTAAACCAGCTACAGATACTGTAGGAGATTTTACAGCTGAAGTTGAAATCACTTTAGCAGATGGAAGCAAGAAAACAGTAATTGTTCCAGTAAAAGTTTATGAAGGTGAACGCCCAGAAGTAAACAATCTTGCTGAAGCGAAAGAAGAAGCTAAAAAACATGTAGAAGAAGCGGCTAATGCTAAGAATGATGAAATCAATAACCGTACGGATTTATCAGACGATGAAAAGAAAGCAGCAACTGATAAAGTGAATAAAGCAAAAGATGACGCTAATACACAAATCGATAATGCTACAAGTTCTGGAACAGCTAAAGCAATTGGAGATGCCGCTGCTGAAAACATTCAGAACTTCAATCCACAACCTAATAATCCTGCAGAAGATGTTAAACCAGTTGATACTTCTGAGCTAGACGAAGAAAAAGCGAAAGCAATCGCAGAAATCGAACAAGCTGCTAAAGATCAAATTAATGCAATTAACAATAATAAAGGCTTAACATCATCACAAAAAGCAGAAGCGATTAAG
>NZ_JVRR01000139.1 GCF_001070715.1 Streptococcus pseudopneumoniae | reverse complement strand
CAAATTCAAACCACGTCAGCTTCGCCTTGCCGTACTCAAGTACTGCCTACAGCTAGCTTCCTAGTTTGCTCTTTGATTTTCATTGAGTATTAGTTGCCTTTAAAGGCATCCACCATGGTTTGAAATTCTTCATTGGAAAGAGTAATTCCTTTGCCCATCTTCGTATGGTCTGGACTCCAAGCACGAATATCAAACTTTGCAGGGGCACCATTAAAGCTCACACGGTTGATTTCCTTGGTCCAACCCTTTTCGTTTTCAGAAAGAGTCAACAAGTGCTCTTCGATTTCAAATGTAAATTCTGCCATTTTCTTCTCCTTTTTTTAACTTTCATCTGATTATTCGTAAAATCTTGTAGATTTTAGGAAAATTTTATATAATATTGATATAAAAGAAGGGAGGCCAATATGAGACATAAATTCCAGCAAGTTCTAGGTAAAATACATGACTTTTTAAATGGACATGACCAACCTGACCAGACTGAAAGCAACTCCCTTACAGCCACTATTGAAGAGGCTATCCAGAAACAAACTGCTGTTCACCTTATCTTGTCTGAGACAAGCTTTACAGGTGACATCATCAAATACGATCAGCAAGGACAGCAAATTATAGTTAAAAATTTTGCTAAAAATGTAAGCCGTATTATCCGCATAAGCGATATTCAACGCCTGCGATTTGTCCCTTCAACCGTCCAAACAGCCCAAAAAAATAGATTTAAGAAAGAGTGAGATGTAGTTGCTTCATCCCACTCTTTTTCTTAGCGAATTTGTTCAAAATGTAAATGAACAGCGATATGATCTCCATAACCACTTCTTTCCAAGTCACGTTGCAGACGATAGGAAATGTAGTGTTCTGCAATGGTAATGTAACCTGCACCCAGTAGACGATGTTCAACCATAGACTGAATCATGCTAATAGTAGCACGTTCCACCTTGGCCTCTTCCAAATCCAAAACCACTTTCTTAGTGACTTGTGCAAGGTTTTGACGCAAATCATCTGTCAATACATAGACAGTCTGGGCTGCCTTTAAGATGGCTTGGTAAATCTTATCTGGATTAAATTCAGCAATTTCGCCATTACGTTTGATTACTTGCATAGGTATCTCCTTTATTCTTTGTTTTCTTTGATTTCTGCCAGCATTTTTTCTTCTTCTGCTGTCAGTTGATAATGTTCAAGCAAATCCGGTCTGCGCTCGTAGGTTTTCTTCAAACTCTCATACAGGCGCCACTGACGAATCTTTTCATGGTGACCACTCATCAATACATCTGGTACAACCATACCTCGATAATCATAGGGACGTGTGTACTGAGGGTATTCGAGAAGCCCAGAAGAAAAACTATCATCTTTGTGGCTAGACTCCTTGCCAATCACTTCTGGAATCAGGCGTACCGTAGCATCAATCATGGTCATGGCCGCCAGTTCTCCACCAGTAAGGACATAGTCTCCCAAGGAAATCTCATCTGTCACCAAGGTCTTAATGCGCTCGTCATAGCCCTCATAGTGACCGCAGATAAAGATCAGTTCCTCTTCTTTGGCCAAATCCTCAGCATAAGCCTGATCAAACTGCTTTCCAGCTGGATCAAGGAGAATCACGCGCGGATTCTTTTTTTCAATAGTATCAAAAGCATCAAAAATAGGTTGGGCTCGGAGCAGCATCCCCTGACCGCCTCCATATGGTTCATCATCGACGTGACGGGCCTTTTCAGCCTTTTCTCGAAAATTATGATACTGGATATCCAAGAGCCCTTTTTCTCGAGCCTTTCCAACGATTGAGTGCTCCAGTGGAGAAAACATCTCTGGAAAGAGGGTTAAAATATCAATCTTCATCGTCTAACCCTTCTAAGATTTCCACGTTGACCCGTTTATTTGGAATATCAACATTGAGAACCACTGGTGGGATATAAGGCAAGAGCAAGTCACGCTTGCCTTTTCGCTTGACCACCCAGACATCGTTAGCACCTGGTTGCAGGATTTCCTTGATGGTTCCAATCAAATTATCACCCTCATAGACTTCCAAACCGATAATCTCGTGATAATAAAATTCACCATCGTCTAAATCGTTTAAATCTTCCTCAGCGACCTTGAGACTGTATCCCTTGTACTTTTCGATAGCGTTGATATGGTACATATCTTTGAATTTAATAATGTCAAAGTTCTTCTGTTTACGGTGGCTAGCAATGGTCACTGTTTGAACAAACTGATCTTTTTCATCAAACAAGGCCAGCTCAGCCCCTTTTTTAAACCGTTCTTCTGCAAAATCTGTCACAGACAAGACTCGCATCTCACCCTGCAACCCTTGCGTATTGACGATTTTCCCAACATTAAAGTAGTTCATCTTGTCTCCTGTGCTCTCCTTTTTTCCATCTTATTCTGACAATTCTCGAATAATAGCCGCAATTTTTTCCGATTCTGACCATTGTAAATAATGGTGATTCCCTCCTAAAATGAGTTTAGTATTGGAAGTACAATATTCTGATTCTCTGTACTCTTTTTCTCTATAAGGCTGACAAAAAATAAATACAGGGATATAAGATTCTATAGATACATTCTCAAAATCTTCCTCAGTAATCTCTCCAGATATCTGAAATCCTGGATTTTGCTTTTCCAACTCTAAGCCTTTTTCTTGCATTATTTCCCAGATTTCTTTATTCGTTTCAGGACTAAATGTTGCTTGAGTTAAGTTCTTAAAATAAAGTTCAGGACCACACTCGTCAATCAGCCTCATCTGCTCTTCCATTTCTGGATAAGGATTTTCTGAAAAATCAGCAAACATGACGTTTTTAGTTGTCGGTTCAATTGCTAGTAAAACCTGACACTTAATTGGTTTCTTGAGCAATTTGCAAGCTAAAATTCCACTCCAACTATGTACACAAAGTATATATTCAGAAATCGCCAATTCTTCAAGTACTTTATAAACTGCATCTACAAGATTATCCAGATTTTTTCCAGCTTGGTCATGAATCGGACTCCTACCTGTGTTCGGAAAATCAATTGCCAAGTAACCAATTGTAGGCGGAAGTTTTTCGAGTATAAGTGAAAAATTTTCATAACTTGGTAGCAAACCTGCGCCACTTAAACAAACTAGCACTTTCTTTTGCTTTTGATAAGTAACAGAGAGACTACCAATTTTCGTAGATACATCAATCCTCTTCATAAAGAAATCCACTCATTCTATATAATGAATTATTAAAAATCCTTATCTTTTATTTTATCACGTTCCAAAGATTTTCTCAAGTTGGAGGAAGAGGACAACATCTCTACTTTCCCTTCACAAATTCTTCCAAATTACGTTCATGTTGGTACTTGATGGCTGCAGTCTTATCTTTCTCAAAGATAGTTCTAGTTAGGTCAATATGCTTGACAGCAGCAATAGCGACGGTGTAGTGAATGATATCAGCAAGTTCTTTGGCAAGTTCCTCGTTCGAATCCTATCCCTTCTTTTCGACCAGAGCGACCATTCAAAACCTCGGCTACTTCTCCGCCTTCCTCCACTAACTTGATAAAGAGACTTTCCTCAGTCCGAGACTGCTGGTAATGTTCCAGTAGGGTAGTCTTGGAATTGTCTAAACGTTAAATCTTTCTTCTATTCCTCGCAAAAAAGCGAGACATCCGTCCAATGTCATCAAGTTAGTAATCTAACTACTGTAATAGGAGATACGATTGAGATCATCAAAGTGATTCTCTATCCTATCTTCTATTTTTTTGCATAACAAATAAAGGTTTTTTCACCCTATTTTTTTGAGATTTATGTTACTCTATAGATGAAATCAACTACCGATTGGGCCTTTAGCTTTCTTGGATATTTTCGATTCGGTCGAATAATAGATAACTGTTTCTTGAGGTAGTTTTTCAACCGGAGGGAAGAAAGGGAACCGTTAAAAAACAAACGGCAGGCATAAGCCGCATCTGAGAAACACACTTTATATCTTTGTTTCTTGTGACTACTGTCGATGGCAACTTGCGAGGTTACCCAACGACAAAAGTTAAAATTTGTAAAGCGAGCAAAGATTTCTTGGAGAATCCCTTCCTTCTTTTTGGCATGAAAATTGACCAAGCCAATACTGTATTTCAGGTCACGAAAACTAGTCTCTATGCCCCATCTACTGGCGTAGAGATTTTTTAATTGTTGGACTGAATAGTCTGTATTCGTCACTAAAGTCTCGTATTTTCCTTCTTCCACTTCTAAACGCACCATACGAAAAGGAAGTTGGTATAGTTCAACAGGGTCATGTTTTCGACTTGTTTCTGGAAGAAAATCAAAAGTAGAATTGTGTGGAATAAAATGATAGTCATTGGGACAGTTGAGATAAAGTTTTTTTGAGCTGATTGGTTTGCTTTCGTGATAATGTTAGAGAAAATGTTTGATCAAAACACTCTGTATTTGGCAAGTTGAAGGAGGAATACATAGATTGTTTCCCATCTCGAATGCGGATGATATAGAGCCATCCTTTTTCTTGAAAATGAGCCATGCCATGAGATTGTAACTTTCATATCCTCTATCCATGATAACAAGAGCTTTCTCGAAAGGGAGAAGCCTCCATCATCTGAATCAGAGCTAAGCGCTCATGTTGCGCATATTTGTCTTGAATAGAAGCATCTCGATACACTCCAGCCGTCAAGTCGTATAGGGCATTTATGTGCATGAGATTATAGGATTTAACATCCTTTTTTGTTTGGATAGAGGTTTCTGTATCCATAGGATTTCGAGGAATACAGATATCACTCCCATCTGCAGCGAATATTGGAAAATCAGTGTTAAGTGGAATAGGTGCTGTAAATTCTTTAAATAGAGCATAGAAAGCCTCAGGTTTTATCTGATAGCGTCTTTGAACAAAGGCTGAATTTGAAACTGTCAGTTTGATATCTAGTAATTCTTTTGATAGTGATTTCCCGCCCATTCCCAGAATTGTACGAATCATAGTTTCTAGTGATAACCTTCTTTTATGAGTAAAGGCCTGTTCAGCTTGTTTGACGAACTCAACTTTTTGACCAATGATACT
>NZ_JVRR01000138.1 GCF_001070715.1 Streptococcus pseudopneumoniae | reverse complement strand
CTACTTAAAGTTAGATTATAAGGGGGATTTGGAGAAGTCATCAATCCTAGGGATGGGTGAGAGAAGTGAGAACCCAAGATAATCACACACTTTAGCTGAATAGGAATATTCTATCAATGTAGCCAATCTCTTCTGTCTCTAACTGTGGAATAGGAGATGGGCAATATCGGATAGAAAAGCTAGCAGAATAGCTCTCTATTGAAGAGAGGAGGGAAACCGAAAAATTGGGTGCCCCTCCTCTTTTTAATATACTATTTCCTCCAAAATCATTGAAATTATAGCTTGAATTTGATATGATGGTCTTATGGATAAAAGTAGAGCAAAGCGTGAGAATCACGATAAGATAAGAATGAGTCTAATAGCCCTAGTAGCTATCTTCTCAGTAAGTATTTGTGTCCTTGGTTCAATAATTGGATACAAAATATACACAAAACAAAGTTTTGAGCAAAAGATTGAATCGCTCAAAAAAGAGAAAGACGATCAATTGAGTGAGGGAAATCAGAAGGAGCATTTTCGTAAGGGTCAAGCCGAAGTGATTGCCTATTATCCTCTCCAAGGGGAGCAAGTGATTTCGTCTATAAAGGGAATCATGACACAGGATATTAAGGAAAATCTGGAAGACAAGGAAAATCTGGTTTTTTATTATACGGAGAAACAGGATTCGACTTTAAAAGGGATTGTCAACCGAAGTGTGATGAAACAAGTCTATGATTTAACTTCGTCAAAAGTTGAAGAGACTGAAAAAACTAGTCTAGCAAAAGTCCATTTGACAGAAGATGGCAAACCTTTTACACTTAATCAATTATTTTCAGATGCTAGTAAAGCCAAAGAGCAGCTGTTAAAAGAAATTACCTTTTTCTTACAGGATAAGAAATTGGAGCAAGAAAAGGTCGATCATATTGTTAAAGGTTTGTCTGACCAAGACTTATCTGCATGGAATTTTGATTACAAGGATAGCCAAATTCTTATTTATCCGAGTCAGCCTGTTGAAAATCTAGATGAGATTGCCTTGCCAGTATCTAGTTTCTTTGAAGTTGTTCAGTCCTCTTATTTATTAGATAAGGATGCAGAGCTATATAAGGCTTATTATGAAAAGAAAAATCGTAAAGTAGTGGCCTTGACTTTTGATGATGGACCAAATCCTGCAACGACAAATCAAGCATTAGATACTCTTTCTAAGTATGGTATCAAGGCAACTTTCTTTGTTTTAGGTAAGAATGTTTCTGGTAATGAAGAGATTTTGAAACGCATGAAAGCAGATGGTCATGTCATTGGAAACCATAGTTGGAGTCATCCAGTGCTTTCAAAACTTTCCCTTGATGAAGCTAAAAAACAAATTACTGATACGGAGGATGCGCTAACTAAGGTGCTGGGTTCTAGTTCAAAACTCATGCGTCCGCCTTATGGAGCCATTACAGACGACATTCGCAATAGCCTCGATTTGAGTTTTATTATGTGGGATGTGGATAGTTTGGACTGGAAGAGTAAAAATGAAGCAGCTATTTTGACAGAAATTCAGCGTGAAGTCAAGAATGGTTCTATTATTCTTATGCATGATATCCATGCTGAGACTGTAAATGCTCTACCGAAGGTTATTGACTACTTGAAAGGGCAAGGTTATGACTTTGTAACCATACCAGATTTATTAGATACTCGTCTTAAAGCTCACCAGCTCTACTATAACCGTGACCAATAATACACAAAATCTAAAGAGATAAGTTTTCTTTGAAAATTTGTTTCTTTGGATTTTCTTCTAATTTTAGAAAGGAAAAATAATGAAATCTTATACTTTAAATAATGGCGTAACGATTCCAGTTCTGGGATTTGGAACCTGGAAAGCTGAAAATGGAGAGATTGCCTATCGTGCAGTGTTAGAAGCCTTGAAGGCTGGTTATCGTCATATTGATACGGCAGCGATTTATCAGAATGAAGAAAGTGTTGGTCGTGCAATCAAAGATAGCGGAGTTCCACGAGAGGAATTGTTCGTAACTACCAAGCTTTGGAATAGTCAGCAAACCTATGAGCAAGCTCGTCAGGCTTTTGAAGAGTCTTTAGAGAAGCTGGGCTTGGAATATTTGGATTTGTATTTGATTCATTGGCCGAATCCAAAATCGCTCAGAGAAAATGACCAATGGAAAATTCGAAATGCTGAAGTTTGGAGAGCGATGGAAGACCTCTATCAAGAAGGGAAAATCCGTGCTATTGGAGTTAGTAATTTCCTTCCCCATCATTTGGATGCCTTGCTTGAAACAGCAAAAATTCTTCCGGCGGTCAATCAGGTTCGCTTGGCACCAGGTGTGTATCAAGAGGAAGTCGTAGCTTACTGTCGAGAAAAAGGAATTTTATTGGAAGCTTGGGGACCTTTTGGTCAGGGAGAACTGTTTGATAGCAAGCAAGTGCAAGAAATCGCGGTAAATCATGGAAAATCGGTTGCTCAGATAGCCTTGGCCTGGAGCTTGGCAGAAGGATTTCTACCACTTCCAAAATCTGTCACAGCCTCTCGTATTCAGGCTAATCTTGATTGCTTTGGAATTGAACTGAGTCATGAGGAGCGAGAAACCTTAAAAACGATAGCGGTTCAGTCGGGGGCTCCACGAGTTGATGATGTGGATTTTTAGAAAATCATAAAAAGAATTGTACATTATTCTAATTTTTGATATAATAGTCAGCAGGAAAGAAAGTCTTATGGCGTTCTTCAAGCGAGCTTGGGATAGTGGGAGCCAAGTAGGGCAAAATAAAGTGCTGGCGCTTTCTGTACTATTTTCAAAAACAATGAAGTAATAAATTAGGGTGGAACCGCGTTTCTGACGCCCCTAGTCGCAAGGCTTGGGTGTTGAAATTCGGTTCTTTTTGAATTCGTCTAATGCCTAAGTAGAAAGGAGCATCATGCTTAAAGGATCTTGTTTATGTAAAGCAGTGACCTACACTTTAGATGAGGAATTATCGGAATTAGTTTTTTGTCATTGCTCATTTTGTCGGAAAGCAACTGCGTCTGCCTATACAGTTAATGCTAAAGTTAGCAGTAAAAAGCTAGTATTGCATGGAAAAGAAAAGCTTGTTTCCTATAGTTCTTCTCCAGGAAAACAGCGTTATTACTGCCAGAACTGTCATAGTCAAATTTTCACTGTTCAAGAAAATATACCAGAAGTCTGTGCTTTGAAATTAGGTACAATAGATGAATGCGATCAGAATTTACAAACTGTTCCTAAACGTCATATTTTTCAGGACCCAGCCTTTTCTTGGTTGCTTGATAAATAAATCTAAGAAGATAATATAAATTAAAGGAGTAAACAATGTCTAAGAAATTAACATTTCAAGAAATTATTTTGACTTTGCAACAATTTTGGAATGACCAAGGTTGTATGCTCATGCAGGCTTATGACAATGAAAAAGGTGCGGGAACAATGAGTCCTTACACTTTCCTTCGTGCTATCGGACCTGAGCCATGGAATGCGGCTTATGTAGAGCCATCACGTCGTCCTGCTGACGGTCGTTATGGGGAAAATCCTAACCGTCTTTACCAACACCACCAATTCCAGGTGGTCATGAAGCCATCCCCATCAAACATCCAAGAACTTTACCTTGAATCTTTGGAAAAATTGGGTATCAATCCTTTGGAGCACGATATTCGTTTCGTTGAAGACAACTGGGAAAACCCATCAACTGGTTCAGCTGGTCTTGGTTGGGAAGTTTGGCTTGATGGGATGGAAATTACTCAGTTCACATATTTCCAACAAGTAGGTGGATTGGCAACTGGCCCTGTGACTGCGGAAGTTACCTATGGTTTGGAGCGCTTGGCTTCTTATATTCAGGAAGTGGATTCTGTCTATGATATTGAATGGGCTGATGGTGTAAAATATGGAGAAATCTTTATCCAGCCTGAGTACGAGCATTCAAAATATTCATTTGAAATTTCTGATCAAGAAATGTTGCTGGAAAACTTTGATAAGTTTGAAAAAGAAGCTGGTCGTGCCTTGGAAGAAGGATTGGTGCACCCTGCCTATGACTATGTTCTCAAATGTTCACACACCTTTAACCTGCTTGATGCGCGTGGTGCTGTATCTGTAACAGAGCGCGCAGGCTATATCGCTCGTATCCGTAACTTGGCCCGTATCGTAGCCAAAACCTTTGTCGCAGAACGCAAACGCCTAGGCTACCCACTTTTAGATGAAGCAACACGAGCTAAACTCTTAGCAGAAGACGCAGAATAAAGAGAGTGACAAATTACGAAAATGGGCGAATAGAGTGAGCCCTGAGCCAGTTGCCGCAGTGATGAATGTATCCTTAGTGAAGCTAAGGATACTAGGCAAAATTGGAGACTTTTGGCTCCAATTTTAGCAATGAAACAACGAAGTTGGTTGCTTGCGTGCCAATCACATAAGGCAAACTGGAAAATAAAAAGATACTTTTCGGAGAAAAAACATGACAAAAAACTTATTAGTAGAACTCGGTCTTGAAGAATTACCAGCCTATGTTGTCACACCAAGTGAAAAACAACTAGGCGAAAAAATGGCAGCCTTCCTCAAGGAAAACCGCCTGTCTTTTGAAGCCATTCAAACCTTCTCAACACCACGTCGTTTGGCTGTTCGTGTGACTGGTCTTGCAGACAAACAGTCTGATTTGACAGAAGATTTTAAGGGGCCAGCAAAGAAAATTGCCTTGGATAGTGATGGAAACTTCACCAAAGCAGCTCAAGGATTTGTCCGTGGAAAAGGCTTGACGGTTGAAGATATCGAATTCCGTGAAATCAAGGGTGAAGAATATGTCTATGTTACCAAGGAAGAAATTGGTCAAGCAGTTGAAGCCATTGTTCCTGGTGTTGTAGATGTCTTGAAGTCCTTGACTTTCCCTGTCAGCATGCACTGGGCTAACAATACCTTTGAATACATCCGTCCTGTTCACACTTTAACTGTTCTTTTAGATGAAGAAGAGTTTGATTTGGATTTCCTTGATATCAAGGGAGATCGTGTCAGCCGTGGTCATCGTTTCTTGGGACAAGAAACTAAGATTCAGTCAGCATTGAGCTATGAAGAAGACCTTCGTAAGCAGTATGTAATCGCAGATCCACGTGAACGCGAGCAAATGATTGTTGACCAAATCAAGGCAATCGAAGCTGAGCATGGTGTACGCATCGAGATTGATGATGACTTACTTAATGAAGTCTTGAACTTGGTTGAATACCCAACTGCCTTTATGGGAAGTTTTGATGCCAAATACCTTGAAGTTCCAGAAGAAGTTTTGGTGACTTCAATGAAAGAACACCAACGTTACTTTGTTGTTCGTGATCAAGACGGTAAACTCTTGCCAAACTTTATTTCTGTCCGTAACGGAAACGCAGAGCATTTGGAAAATGTCATTAAAGGAAATGAAAAAGTCTTGGTGGCCCGTTTGGAAGATGGTGAATTCTTCTGGCGTGAAGACCAAAAATTAGTTATTTCTGACCTTGTTGAGAAATTAAACAATGTGACTTTCCATGAGAAGATTGGTTCCCTTCGTGAACACATGATTCGTACTGGTCAGATTGCTATTCTCTTGGCAGAAAAAGCTGGCTTGTCAGCGGATGAAACGATTGACCTAGCCCGTGCAGCAGCCATTTACAAGTTTGACTTGTTGACAGGTATGGTTGGTGAATTTGACGAACTCCAAGGAATTATGGGGGAAAAATATGCCCTTCTTGCTGGGGAAACTCCAGCGGTGGCAGCTACTATTCGTGAACACTACATGCCTACTTCAGCTGAAGGAGAACTTCCAGAGAGCAAGGTCGGCGCAGTTCTTGCCATTGCAGACAAATTGGATACGATTTTGAGTTTCTTCTCAGTAGGCTTGATTCCATCAGGTTCTAATGACCCTTATGCCCTTCGTCGTGCGACCCAAGGTGTAGTTCGTATCTTGGATGCCTTTGGTTGGCACATTGCTATGGATGAGTTGATTGATAGCCTTTATGATTTGAATTTCGATAGTTTGACTTATGAAAATAAAACAGAGGTTATGGACTTTATCAAGGCTCGTGTTGATAAGATGATGGGATCTACTCCAAAAGACATCAAGGAAGCCGTTCTTGCAGGCTCGAACTTTGTTGTGGCAGATATGTTGGAAGCAGCAAGTGCTCTCGTAGAAGCAAGCAAGGAAGAAGACTTCAAACCATCTGTTGAATCACTTTCTCGTGCCTTTAACTTGGCTGAGAAGGCAGAAGGAGTTGCTACAGTTGATTCAGCACTTTTTGAAAATGACCAAGAAAAAGCTTTGGCAGAAGCAGTAGAATCACTTGTTTTGTCAGGGACTGCCAGTCAGCAATTGAAACAGCTCTTTGCGCTTAGTCCAGTTATTGATGCTTTCTTTGAAAATACTATGGTTATGGCCGAAGATCAGACTGTTCGACAAAATCGTTTGGCAATCTTGTCGCAATTAACCAAGAAAGCAGCTAAACTTGCACGTTTTAACCAAATCAATACCAAATAAAATCTGTTAAACGGATTAAATCTTATCATAAAGGAGAGAAACATGGATCCTAAAAAAATTGATCGTATCAACGAGCTTGCTAAAAAGAAAAAAACAGAAGGCTTGACCCCAGAAGAAAAAGTAGAACAAGCCAAACTACGTGAGGAGTACATCGAAGGGTACCGTCGCACTGTTCGTCACCACATTGAGGGAATCAAAATTGTGGACGAAGAAGGGAACGATGTTACACCAGAGAAACTACGTCAAGTCCAACGTGAAAAAGGCTTACATGGCCGTAGTCTCGATGATCCAAATTCATAATAAGTATTCTTTCTTTTAACAAGGATAGGTGAAATAATAATCAAAAGACTAGCAGACATAAATGGGCTGTACCCCAAAAGTGAGACAGAAAAAATAATCTAATACTAGACCAAAATCAAAAAGCATTATATAATAGTGATATGAAATCAACTAAAGAAGAAATCCAAGTCATCAAAACACTTTTAAAAGACTCTAGTACAGCTAAATATCATAAACGCCTTCAAATCGTTCTATTTCGCCTGATGGGCAAATCTTATAAAGAGATTATAGAGCTTTTAGACTGTAATCAAACAACGATTTGGCGAAATGTAAAAAAATATGAGGAGTTAGGATTCAATCTCATTAAGTTAAGAAATTCAAATACAATTCTGTATTTGGGTTTCTTTTTTATGTGATAAACTATAGTTAAGGAGGTGCTTTCCATGATAAAACAGATAAAATCCCACTTGAATAAGAGTATTCATAGTATCATTGGTCAAAAAGTTGAGTTCGTCAAACAAGCTGAACAGGCCTTTACTCATAAAAGAAGGTTATCACTAGAAACTATGATTCGTACAATTCTGGGAATGGGCGGGAAATCACTATCAAAAGAATTACTAGATATCAAACTGACAGTTTCAAATTCAGCCTTTGTTCAAAGACGCTATCAGATAAAACCTGAGGCTTTCTATGCTCTATTTAAAGAATTTACAGCACCTATTCCACTTAACACTGATTTTCCAATATTCGCTGCAGATGGGAGTGATATCTGTATTCCTCGAAATCCTATGGATACAGAAACCTCTATCCAAACAAAAAAGGATGTTAAATCCTATAATCTCATGCACATAAATGCCCTATACGACTTGACGGCTGGAGTGTATCGAGATGCTTCTATTCAAGACAAATATGCGCAACATGAGCGCTTAGCTCTGATTCAGATGATGGAGGCTTCTCCCTTTCGAGAAAGCTCTTGTTATCATGGATAGAGGATATGAAAGTTACAATCTCATGGCATGGCTCATTTTCAAGAAAAAGGATGGCTCTATATCATCCGCATTCGAGATGGGAAACAATCTATGTATTCCTCCTTCAACTTGCCAAATACAGAGTGTTTTGATCAAACATTTTCTCTAACATTATCACGAAAGCAAACCAATCAGCTCAAAAAAACTTTATCTCAACTGTCCCAATGACTATCATTTTATTCCACACAATTCTACTTTTGATTTTCTTCCAGAAACAAGTCGAAAACATGACCCTGTTGAACTATACCAACTTCCTTTTCGTATGGTGCGTTTAGAAGTGGAAGAAGGAAAATACGAGACTTTAGTGACGAATACAGACTATTCAGTCCAACAATTAAAAAATCTCTACGCCAGTAGATGGGGCATAGAGACTAGTTTTCGTGACCTGAAATACAGTATTGGCTTGGTCAATTTTCATGCCAAAAAGAAGGAAGGGATTCTCCAAGAAATCTTTGCTCGCTTTACAAATTTTAACTTTTGTCGTTGGGTAACCTCGCAAGTTGCCATCGACAGTAGTCACAAGAAACAAAGATATAAAGTGTGTTTCTCAGATGCGGCTTATGCCTGCCGTTTGTTTTTTAACGGTTCCCTTTCTTCCCTCCGGTTGAAAAACTACCTCAAGAAACAGTTATCTATTATTCGACCGAATCGAAAATATCCAAGAAAGCTAAAGGCCCAATCGGTAGTTGATTTCATCTATAGAGTAACATAAATCTCAAAAAAATAGGGTGAAAAAACCTTTATTTGTTATGCAAAAAAATAGAAGATAGGATAGAGAATCACTTTGATGATCTCAATCGTATCTCCTATTACAGTAGTTAGATTACTAACTTGATGACATTG
>NZ_JVRR01000137.1 GCF_001070715.1 Streptococcus pseudopneumoniae | reverse complement strand
TTTTCAAGGTGCGGCAGGAACCTTTCTGCCCTCAAATGTCTTTCGTTAATACTATTCTAGCACTATCTAATTTTTTTGTCAAGTTTTCTCAATCTTCCAGACTTAATACGACTTTGTAATTTAAAATCTTGTAAGCGATACATGGTCGGAACATAAAAGAAATCACCACTTTTATGTAACTTGATGGCAACAAGAACATTATCATCAAATCTTTTTACATATTCAAAACTGGCGTCTTTCTCTCGCGGATTGACCCCAATGAAATCTGGATTTCTTAGTATGAGTTCCAAGTCTTCAATATGATGGATCACATCATTATGATGGCGTTTCAACATATGGCTTCTCAAACCTTCTTTGTTGACCTTTATGTCACTCGCTTCAAGAACAATATCAAAAATTTCTTTTACTTCATCGATAACCTGACCGATTTTTTCGTGATTCATAAATTCCTCCGTTATTTCATAATTATTATATCACATTTTATTTTGTCATAATGAGTCCATTTGACTCTACTGTGAACTCTGCTTCATCTTTCGTTGTTCCATCTGGTTTGAGGTAGTATCAACCTTGACCTACACTGACAAAAGCATTTGAAACCATATTTTCAAATTTTCTCTTTAAGAAAGTCATTTATAAGAAAAACGTTCGTATTTCATCAATTAAAGAAAAATCCGGAACTGAATTGATAGAATTTTTAGAAAATTTTTGTTTTTCTCTTTACAGTTAAAAAAAATTCTGCTATAATGACACACATAATTAAATTAGAATTTAAGGAGAACGATATGACATCTGCTAAAGAATATATCCAAAGCGTGTTTGAAACTGTAAAAGCTCGTAACGGGCACGAGGCTGAATTCCTCCAAGCTGTTGAAGAATTTTTCAACACTTTGGAACCTGTATTTGAAAAACACCCTGAGTATATCGAAGAAAATATCTTGGCACGTATCACTGAGCCAGAACGCGTGATTTCTTTCCGTGTTCCTTGGGTTGACCGTGATGGAAAAGTTCAAGTAAACCGCGGTTACCGTGTTCAATTCAACTCAGCTGTTGGACCATACAAAGGCGGACTTCGTTTCCACCCAACTGTAAACCAAGGGATCTTGAAATTCCTCGGATTTGAACAAATCTTTAAAAATGTCTTAACTGGACTTCCTATCGGTGGAGGTAAAGGTGGATCAGACTTCGATCCTAAAGGTAAAACAGATGCTGAAGTGATGCGCTTCTGCCAAAGCTTCATGACTGAATTACAAAAATACATCGGACCATCACTAGACGTACCTGCTGGTGATATCGGTGTTGGTGGACGTGAGATTGGTTACCTTTACGGTCAATATAAACGCCTAAACCAATTTGATGCTGGTGTCTTGACTGGTAAACCTCTTGGATTTGGTGGTAGCTTGATTCGTCCAGAAGCAACTGGTTACGGTTTGGTTTACTATACTGAAGAAATGCTTAAAGCTAACGGTAATAGCTTTGCTGGTAAGAAAGTCGTTATTTCAGGTTCTGGTAACGTTGCTCAATATGCTCTTCAAAAAGCTACTGAGCTCGGTGCAACTGTCATCTCTGTATCTGACTCAAACGGCTATGTCATCGATGAAAATGGTATCGACTTCGATCTTTTGGTTGATGTTAAAGAAAAACGTCGCGCTCGTTTGACTGAGTATGCAGCTGAGAAAGCAACCGCTACTTATCATGACGGTTCTGTATGGACTTACGCTGGAAACTATGACATCGCTCTTCCATGTGCGACTCAAAACGAAATCAACGGTGAAGCAGCTAAACGTTTGGTTGCTCAAGGCGTTATCTGTGTATCTGAAGGTGCCAACATGCCAAGCGACCTTGATGCCATCAAAGTTTACAAAGAAAATGGTATCTTCTACGGACCTGCCAAAGCTGCCAACGCTGGTGGTGTAGCCGTTTCAGCCCTTGAAATGAGCCAAAATAGTCTTCGCCTTTCATGGACTCGTGAAGAAGTTGATGGACGTCTCAAAGACATCATGACAAACATCTTCAACACAGCTAAAACAACTTCAGAAACATACGGTCTTGATAAAGACTACCTTGCAGGAGCTAACATTGCTGCCTTTGAAAATGTAGCAAACGCTATGATTGCACAAGGTATTGTTTAAGATTCATTTGCTTAATCCTCAATCGCTTCGATTGGGGATTTTTAGATTGAGTTAGACAGTTGGGAAATTCTAATTAAATGAAATAAAAACCGAACAAATTGATTTCAGAATTCAAACCAATTTCTAACAATGTTTTATAAAACTCGGTGGACTATTCTAAATTCAATCTATTTTATACTTTTCTAAAATTTTATACTTTTCTAAAATCTCTTCAAACCACGTCAACGTCGCCTTACAGTAGGTATATGATACTGACTTCGTCAGCTCTATCTGCAACCTCAAAACTGTGTTTTGAGCTGACTTCGTCAGTTTCATCTACAACCTCAAAACTGTGTTTTGAGCAACCTGTGGCTAGCTTCCTAGTTTACTCTTTGATTTTCATTGAGTATTACTTACTCGCCAACTTTTTTATACAAAAAGAAAAACCGCTACTCCTAAGAATAGCGGTTTAATCATATTTTTAAGCTACTAATGTAGTCTCTCTATTATTTAAGAGTAATAATTTTCACAAACAAATCCAATCTTCTAGCTATCTCCTCATATTTATTAATTTCATTACCAAGTTCCTGTTGTAATTTTAAAATATCTGTATTGAGTCGATCTAACATTATTGATTCCGTCATGTTCATTTGGGCAAAATCATACTTAGCTAATTTTCTAGTCTCATGATCTTCACTCTTCAAATTGATAAGGACTTCCGCCATCTTGTTTAAGGTGGCGATTTTTTCTTGGGTTTCTTCTAGCTGCATATCAATCTCTGCAATTTCTAATACAAGCTCATCTTTGATTTCTTGGTATTGTTTGTTCGTGTTAGATAGTTCAATCATAAGATTAATTTCAGAAATCTTCTCTTGAAGACTTTTTAAAGTTGGTCGTCTATAGGGGAGTTTTTGGCTATCGTTGCTCAATTGTCTGATTAAGGTCCTACCCTTGATGAAACAATTATTATCCATGTTTTCTTTATTATAGACAAAGTAAGAAGACGTTTCTCGAATGTAGACTTTATATTTTTTATGATTGTCTTCCTCAAAAATATCTAGCTGGTAGTTAGGAATAAAGATGAGTCCACTCTGTTTGATACCAAACGAAACCTGGATATAGACACCATCATCAACCAACTTCTCTATCTGATTATCCGTAAGTTCAATCTCAAACTCATGGATAGCATCTCGTTTTTCCTTGTATTTCTTGAAGGCTTCCTCGATTTCTTCAGCGGAGACTTTCTCCTTATGCTGCTCCTCTCGAAAAGTCTGAAAATCTTCCTGAAGATTTTCTAATGCTTGAATATCTCTAACTTCTCTATCTTCAAAATAACGATTAAAAAATTGAACATCGTACAATTTCTTATCGCTAATTTTTTTATGACTCAGGCTTATCTTTTTGCCATCTTCTTCTAGGGTAAACATCACATTTTTCTGTTTTAACTCGATGGTTAGATTCAGCTCTTTAGCTTTTACATGCAATTCTTCTAATGAATAAACAGACTTTAGTAAAAATTTTAAACGACTTTCAATCTCTTGTTTGGCAAAATATGTTTTAAAAAAGTCTTCATCATATAAATCTCGTTTACTAAGTTGGCGTCCTCGAATTGGTTTTGTCATTGCTCGATCCGTCATCATGAATCGACTATGCTTTTGACTAAAATCAATCTGAACATGCAACTGCTTTGCTTTCTCTAAAAAATCATCAAACGATTTAGATTGCTGCAGCAAAAAATAAAGACGTTGTTTCAATTCAAACTTATGACTATATTCCCTATATTTTTTATAATCTCGATAGGAATAACGTTTCTCAATAATTTTTGCACCAGCCACTTTAGAAATACGATCTGAAATCATACGGAGGTTTCGTTCCAAGGCATAGTTCCATATCAACTTTTTATCTGAATTGCGGTCAATAGCATTGATTAGGATGTGATTATGAACATGATCTTTGTCTGTGTGAGTTGCTACGATAAACTTAAAACGACCTCCTGTCAATTCCATCATGGTCTCATAACCAATGCGGTTAATTTCTTCAGGTGTCAGATTATCTTCAGGAGAAAATGATTGAATGAGGTGATGAGCATGAATAGTTTGTTGGTGTTTTTCTTGTCGGTCGTTTCTGGATTCGTACAACTTGTCATTATTGCTGAAGTTGACATTGTACATCTCTACCATTTCTGCATGACTAGGGAAGTCCAAGTAATTGCTCATGCCAAAATCAGATACCAATTTCAAATTGTCCGTTTTATCAGGGTTGAGAATATACTTAATTAAACGCCTACGATATTTTTTTCCGTGCGTCGCAAAGTGTTTAGTAACTACCATGAAACTCCTTCAGTCTTTTTACCTCTACTTTAAATTCTTTGTCCACTTCCTTAATTAACTCTCCGACTCCTTTACTCAATTCTTGTAATTGGTCCTGAGAAATCAGATGGCTTTGATTAATCGCACGCGCAATTTGATTGATGTTATTTCCAATCCGTCTCAATTCATAAACTAACTGGTCATAAGTATCAGTGTTAATCGTGACAAATGACATATTGGGATTAAGTAAAACTTTTCTGGCATAGACTGAGAAATTTTGACAATTGCTCTTAGCAATCCGTTCATTCAATTGGTGTAATTCTGGATCAGTTAGAAATACTTTTTTGAGATTGGTACGATAGCGATAAACCAATACATCCTCCTAACCCATATATTTTTCACGGAACTCACGACTGAGTGGCTGCACTTGATTCACTTCTGCAATCAATTCTTGAACGCAAGTCAATAAGATTGAGACGTGCTCTTGAGTCACTTGATGATTTTCTCTTGCGACAACCAGAACTTCATACACATCTCGACTAATCTGTTCAAACTTTTGAGACTGCCAAAGGGAGAACCAACTTTCAAAAATTCTATCCTGATAATTCTTTTTCAATAAGTTTTGACGAAGAAATTCTGAGAAACTATCCACTTTTTGTTCCCTCATCATTTCTTTTATCTGTTTTTCTTCTTGTCTCGTAATTCTAAATTGCTTTCGGATTGACTTAATTTCTTGTCCCATTCTGATATCCCTTCAATATTCTACTTGTCTGACAGTGTAAGTCTACCTCACATTGTCAGTACGCTTCCTAAAGACCTCACTTGGTTCTTGTTCGGTCTTTGCGAGCTCAGATATTGTGTCCACAATATCCCAAAAATCATATCGCCAACCGACCAAAACCTTCCAGTTTTGACAGCCAACGATAAGATAACTTGGTGGCTCCGCCCCCAAACCCCCAGGTAAAATTCTTAGTTGGATTTTTAAAAGTTGAGAAAAGTATAGCAGAAGACATTTGAGGAAGTTATCACAAATCAAGTAGGGACTAATCTCTAGCCCCTCTCACACCACTGCATGTACCGTTCAGCATACAGTGTGCAAACTAGGCTTTAACTAGAGCATTAAACTCACTCATATTCTCATTTTACAATTCGTTCTATCAGTACCGTCCTACATTTATGATCAGCTCCCATCATTTACATTTTCCGGTCACTGTCTTTTCATACCGGGAATTAGAATTGACAAATTTAATTAGAGAGATATTCATTTAATTGTTCACTTCTTCTCTCCATTTCCATTACAGAAATTTCTTCAATACTATGTGTTCAGCTGACTCCCATGATTCGTTGTACTACGTCCTAAACGCTCACGGAATAAGGCGTACATCTTTCCTAGTTTACTCTCGTAATTTACGTATATAGGTTACGACACCTATTTGGATTTTAGAGTTCCTCATCCGCTATATATGGCTTCAAGTCACGATTCTGTTTGTAGAGCCTTGATTTCGCTAATTCCTTCCTATCCCCCCTACCTCACGATATTCAGGCTTAGGAGTCGCTATTGGTTTCATCTGCAACAAATATCCACAGAGGACTTGTACCTCAGATGTACACTATGCCTGTCGGACAAAGAAAAAAGTAGGCTAAATTTCTAACCTACTTTTTCTGACTCTACTCTGATAAAGCCGTCTCATATATAGACATTTTATGCTTGAAGGAATCTTTTCCTCCCTCTAATTGATTGATGATATGATTTTTTATATATTTTTCACTAACATATCCCTGTGATTCAATCCATCCGTTAACTCCATCTGACTCCATAATAACAACTTGATCTGTCATAGAATTTGTTACAATTGTAGCATTATGTGTTGCTAAAATAATTTGACGTTGAGCTTTCACATCTCTAAACTGCTGAACTAAATGCCTGTAAATATAACGATTGTCTAGATTGTCTTCAGGCTGATCAATAATCAATGGTCTGAAGTCTTTAGAATAATCACTATATGCTAATAAAAAATCAAGCATGGCTACAACTTTTTGTCCCAAACTTAATACACCAACTTCTTTATAGACAATATCAAGTTGTTGCGAAGATTCTTTCGAGTTAATATTAAACTCCAAAAATAACCTTTCATTAGCTACATGCTCTTTTAAAACTCTTTTAAACTCATTTAATAAACTACTATTTTCAATTAAAGAGTAGATGCTCTTTTTTAAATGCGTAATGTTGTATTCATTAATTTCAGATTTATCTCTCCAATTATTTTCTTGTTTTGCAAAATTATCTTCAGAGATACTTTTTAAAAGCATAAAATACTTATTAGGGATATTTTGTCTTACAAGGACTTTAACAAATTCTTTCATTCCTAATTCCCGATAGATAAGATATAAAACGTCTGCTACATCTTGCATACTAATTCTATAATTATCAAACGAAGAACGATTATTCTTGAAAAGATAATTTTCGAAATGCGGTTCTTCCCATCTATCAATTTGCTCATAACAAATTCTTAACTTACCAATCTGAGTTTCATTAAAATCCTCAATAATTTCGAGTATTAATTGCTTCCTCTGTTTTAAATATTCATCAAGTTCCTCTAATTTTGCTTCAAACGATTTGAGTGTCTGAGTTCTTAGCCCATAGTCTGGTCTCGGTAATTTTTTATTTTTAATCATTAAATTAGAAATAAATTCTGTAATTTTTTCACCGTCAGCTGTTTTAACTAACTCATTAACAGAATATCTCCTATCAAACATTTTCTCTAAAATTCTATTTTTATCAACTAATTTAAAATGGTTACCTTCAACTTTATAAACTTTTGTGTACTGAGACCGTGTCCATTCTTTAATAGAGTCAGAATTAAATATATAAGAATAGCCAAACCTATTCTCTCGATTTTGCCCATAATATTGTAAAATATTATCCTTATTTTCTTGTTTGACATCTGGCAAACTAACTTCAATAATATATTCAGTTTCTTCTAAAACATAGAGTACAAAAGCATTTGCATGGTTACATAGAAATTCCAATTTGCTTTGCTTATCACAATCTTGAGAAAGTACAAATTGTAACATATCAATTAACGTACTTTTCCCTGTACCTCTCCCTCCAATTAAACAATTCATAGATGGTGAAAATGTTAAAAAGAAGTCTTTATCTTTTTTTAACTTATCACCTGCAAGAAAACTTCTATTTTCCCCACGATTTTCTATATATAATCCTTTTATATAAGACTTTTGTTTAAAACTTGGCTCACATAAACTAACTGATACATTATAGTCAAACAATGCTTCTTGAAACATCTTGAAAGAAATTTTTCCACCTTTCAACCACAGGTTGTTCTTCCCGAGTGAATCAATTTCGTGAGAATCATTATCTAATAGAAAATTGGGCTCACAATTAAAATCTGTTAATAGTTTTTTTCTAGAACCTTCAACAGAATTTATATTTTTAACACCAATAAATCGTGTGTTTTCTTTAGAAAAAATTTTTCGTTTATATGCACCTGATAAGTGAGAACCTTTTTTCAAAATGTCATAACTATTGAAATGAGCAATATAGTTAACTATTTTTTGATTATTGAAATCCTTCATTATAGTCAGTGAATGTTGATAACTTCCATCTTTCTCACTTATAATATTTTCACTTAACCATTGATTAACCCATGATTCTTGTTCATAATCATATATACATACAATATGCAATTTATCTGCTGCACTAATTTCTACTCCATGTAAAATATGAGGATGTATATCATAAAACGGATAATTTTTCATTATGATTGAGACTGCCATTTGCAACTTTTTAATACCTTTGGTAGTATTATGATCAGTTACTACAACTATTTCTATTCCATTTTTTATGATTGCCTCTGCTAACATAAGAAAACTAATATATTCTTTTGAACTAGAAAAAACAACCTTATCAAAATTACTAAAAAAAATTGTCTTATCAACTTTTATTTTCTTATTTTCAAAAAATATATCATATAGTTCATCTTCAGTAATTTTTCTATATTTCGTTGCAGTCCAATTAGAAAATAGCTTGTAATCATAAGAAACAGGTGTATGCAAATGAATTAAAGTCTTGTGAAAGCTACCGAATTTCTCTTTGGAATTTGTTAGTTCTTGATAAACAGACTTTATCTTGTTGTTAAACCCTCTCACTTCTACTCTCCTAAAAATATCAATTGTTTATTTTTCAAGTAATTCATTAAGTCTCTTTTCCCCCACCTTCAACATCTCTTTCTCTACCTGACTCCACTCCCCAAACAGTAACTCTTGAAGAATATCTGCTGCTGAAATTTTATCTTCTCTTGAATCATGTACACAACTTCTATCTCGTTGGTAAATTTGAATTCTTTCAAAGATAGCTACTTCTTCCAATTGTCGTGTATTATCAACTAAATGATTTACAATGAAATCATGATGTTTTTTTGGAGTTGCGCGTGCTTGATTTGGATTGATAGCGTACAGTTCTTCGTATCGGATAAGAGTGCTCAGATAGGACAGCTTAGGCTTTGTCGCAATCAAGGCTAATTGTACTTTATATCCCTTATTTTTCAAGAGTTGTGCTGTTTTCTTTGGAACATCAATTGTCCGTAAAGTTCCCTCAATCAAAAGATTGTATCCCAAATGACTCAATTCTCTTACTAAAGACTCTACCATTTTTCCTGCAAAATCTTTGGTGTATTCAACACTGTCTTTGCCATATTCTTGCTGCAGTTCTAAATAGTGTGGATGTTGAGAACGAAAACTATCGCCATCTATGATAACAATATTTCCTTGAAACTCTTTCTGTTTGATACGATGAATTGTAGTCTTACCAGCACCACTTTGCCCTCCAAGCAAAATCGCTATAGGTTGCTTACTGGACTTTTTTCCTCTTGTCAGAGAACGAAGATTCCGTGCTAGAGCATGTTTGAATTCACTATCAGTATAATCTTGGATTTCCATTAGGCTACCATCCGTTTTTCAGATATCTCTAACATACGTTCAATTCCATCCAAATAGCCGCTATACCTCTCTATTTCATCAAAATTTTCTACTAAATAGATATTCGTATGAATCAAATCAGAAAGATCATCACTCATTAAAATCCAAGGATTAGATTCATCATCAATGCTAATTCCCTGACTATCTTGATAACGATAGAGTCGTGATAATAGATTAGCTCCTCTTTCTTTCACAATTTCAATTTTTAAAGTCAATTCATAATCTTCAACAGGATTGAGCATTTTATCTTCTCCTACAATATCGACATAAGATACATTAAACTTCTGACAAATGATGTCTATTAGTTCCGTAGAGACTGAACTCGTTCCATTTTCATACCGACTCAGACTATTACGTGAAATACCTACAATCCGTGCAAATTCGAGTTGGGTTAAGTCATGTGTTTTACGTAAGGATTTTATGTTCTTTCCAATCATGGGAGACTCCTTTCATTTGATAATACCATTATAACATTTAGAAAAATTAAACGCACCATTTTTGGTGCATTATTTATTATTTTTCCTAAACCTCTCTAAATTCTTCTCCAATTGTTCCTTATGAAGTTGATTCTTAGCTTCCTTTAATGTGTCGTCCAATGTTTCTTCTCTATAAGTTACTTCTGTTTTTAGTTGTTCTGATTCTTGATCTGGAGTGAAAATGATATCTAGCAATCGGTCTATTTTTTCAAGATCTTGGACAGACATATCAGATAGTCGATGAATTAGCTTCTTAAATACATCACTATTGTCTTGGTTTTTCTTAAAAAATGTTGTAAACATCTATAACCTCTCAAAAAAAGTAGCCTATCAGGACTGCTTAGTGTAATTCGGAAATCGCATCATAAATTGACTGCAATTTCTTATTGTCTTTATTCTTTGTGTCAATCAAAGTATGTAGCTCTTCAATTTTCTTTTGACTACTTTGAATATCGCTATTATTATCCGCAATCAGTCTTTTAAGATGTTGCTGATAACTTGTAGTGATATCTGTCTCTTTTACTGCTCTAACCTCTGTAATTTTGGGTTTAGAACTAGGATTTGATTCTGTCACAGGTGCTTGTTTTCGCTTTTGAAAAGCTGCTTCATAATTTACATCATTACCTCCTTGATGATTTCCAAATAAGGCCGCAATTTTATCTGGATCTTCTTGATTTTCTGATTTACTCTCTAATGGTTGATTAAAAGTCCAATCTTTTGTCATTCACTCATTTCATCCTTTCTAAATTCAGAATCATCGAATTGTCTTTCTTTGCCAAAGGCATGGTCAAGAGCTTCTTCAAAACTCATGTGACTAATGCTTTGACGCCTTTTGAACGTCGCAAACATCGCTGTCTCCAGTTGTTCTTTGTAAGCAGCGAGTTTTTCTGTCTCTCTTGCTACCTTACTTTCTTGCCTAGTGACCTTTTCTTCTAAGCGTTCAATAATGGTCATATACGATCCTCCTTCATTATAATATTAGCTAAAACATCTTGATTTTGTTATCACAATTCTAAACATTGAGAGGTTTGTCTTACTGGTTGATTCCTCAAGGTCTCTTTTGCAGTCTCGATCATCAATTGTAAATCTGATTTCTTTTCTCGAAGAATATCGTTCCAGTCTCTTTTTTCTTTCCCAGATTCATTATCAGGCAAATCCAGGAAAACAGGAAATCCTGATTGAGATAACTTATCAGAAAAATCTTTACCTGCATCATCACAATCTACCGCAAGTGTCAATAAATCAGGATGATTATCAAAATAGCTGGTGGTATCACGAATTGTATTAATCAAAGGCAATAACTTTGAAGGTATTACTGTATCTAAAAATTCCAACTTCTGATTTTCTTCAGCTATCAGTCGTAAAGTTTGATAAGCGACAACAGATCTTTTTAATCCTTCCATAGATACCAAACGAACATCAGATAGATTTTGTTGATGAAGTTCGTAATAGCTCATCAAGTCGATGAACGATTCACAAAAGACCAGTCTATTTGGTTTACCAATGTCATAGGATATTCCAACATGTCCATGGCTTCCTTTTAGAATCGTTTTTAACCTCTCTCTAGGAAGAGAGTGATTCTTATATATCCCTTGTAAGCTTGCTGCCTGCAGTTTGTGACGATGATCAAAGCTTTTAAAAACAATAACAGGTTCAACAGTTTCATTTGTTTTCCAACTGGCTTGTGCCATCAGACCTTGTTGAATCATCCTTTGTACGATTTCTTCTGAAATTCCTCTACATTCTGTTAAGTAATATCTGGCCAGACTACAGTTAGAATCTTCTACTCTCTTTAAAGGATAATAAAATGGTCTCTCTCTTTTTTCTTGAACAGCTTCTTTTTGAAAAGGTTCTTCAGAAAGAAAGGCTAGAGCTTCTTTAAAGGAAATTCCCTGAACAAGTCGAACAAAATCAATGACATCACCTTGAATATCTCTTGAAAACCATTTAAAAGTATTGGTAGATGAAAAAATCCGGAATGAATCGTGTTCAGGATGTTCATAGACACTGCTCGAAACTTGTTTAAAGGAGATCCCCAAACGATTGGCTACATCAAGAATTGAAATTTGCTTACATTCTTCTATTTCCATGCAGTATCATCATTTTGTTGTAGTATTTGGCAGTGATGGAACAGATGAGGATTCTTCCAAAGTTTTGGGAGTGGCCTTATCCAAATCATCTAAGCCAGATTTCCAAACCTGTACTTGGTTGACCAATAACTTACCTGGTAGTTTCGAATAAGACAACTTAACCGTTCTGGTTTCTGTCTGATTGGTCTTTGATTGGTTGGCATTCTTTAAATCAGATACATAGGTTACATTATAAGAGACCATGGCAATAGCTTGATTCGTAGTCTGATTGACAAAGATATCTGCTTTTTCAAAATGATAATCCAAAATATAATCCTTATACACTTGGTTCATGGCATCATTTTGACTTGACAATTCTTGAGAATAAGCCGATTCAGTCATATAAGGTTGAATACGTGTATTATTTTCTCCGAGCTTTTCTTTCGTATAGTACTGTGTCAAAAATTCTTTTACAGTATCCGATGACAAAATACTTGCTTTATCTTCTGCTTGTTTGTCCTCTAAAAGTTTAGCTGCAGCCAATTCGATTTCTTTGCGACTTTGTTTAGCAGTAGAATGTTGACCAGCAGTATATCCCATCATGAGAATAAAGCTAGTTGCAGCCACTGCTCCAACACTAATTAAGGCTTTAGTTTTGACTTTATTTAACATCTTAGACCTTCTTTCTATAAAAACTAGGTCAAGCATACCAGATAAATCTTGAAAAAAGTATCACAATAGAAAAAGGACTCTACATTGAAAAAAGAATCCTTAATTTTTTATAATACTATCAAATAATTGTCTCAAATTCACCGAGCTTACCACGGGAAAAACGAGGCCTGAGTAAAAAAAGCGCTCGGTATTTAGACCCCCAAAAAACCGAAATGCGTTGAAAGCGTATGATCAGTTTTATCATGACTAGATAATAGATGATGAAAATCAGGAATATCCAAAATCATATTCTTATGAAAACTCTTTTGAACTTGTGAAAAGCTTATGTTAGTCATGTTTTAGAACTCTTTTCACGACAACCAACTCCCCATCCTTGATTTCCCAAATCTGATCAAAGCGTGATAGCATCTCTTCTTGACGGTGAAGTGTAAGGACGACAGCACTTGACAAGCTAAGTACCTTGTCTAATTCCTTTTGAAATTGGCTGGCATCCAAAGCAGAAAAAGGCTCATCCATGATAATTAGCGGACTATGACGATTTTTCTCCCGATTGAGATACATGTGCTGTTGCTGACCACCTGACAGGGACTGGGGTGGTATCTTTTCAAACTTTTCATCCCTAAAATTAGCCTCAAAAGTCTTGAAAATAGTGACATTATTTTCATAAGATGAGATAAAGGTGTGCTCCTGTTGCAAAATCATACCAAATTTGCCCCAGAGTTGATGAACAGGGAGATAATCAAGTAAGATTTCACCTTGAAAATCTCGGTCAGTCCCGTTTAAAATGTTAAGCATACTACTCTTTCCAGAACCATTTTCGCCGATGAGGGCGATCTTGTCCCCCTTACGAATTTCAACATGGGGAATAGTCAAGCTAGACTCCCCCAGTCGCTTGGTAATATGGTTTAGCATCAGGCTCTCGAAAGACATCTGAGGCGCCTGAACAGCGGACGGACGGCTGACAATTGCTTGAAAACTTTGCACCACAGGTTTGACCGACTCCAGCATTTGCAAGTCGTATAGGATTTCCTGGATTGGCTCCGAAAAAGCAGTGATATAGCCAAAGCTAGCCACAACCTCAGGAATGCCCAACTGCTGAGTGGCAAGGGAGTAAGCGAGATAAGCGAAAAGGACAATGCTGATAAACTCAAAGGAAAGCCCTGTCAGCAGAATACCCATGATTTTGGTCAAACCGTAACCCAAATACTTATCCTGCAAGGTATTGAGAGCATTTCGTTGCTGGTCCTGAAAGCCAGACAAGGTGACTTGATTGACCAGATGGTGTCCCTTGAGCAAATCCTCCAAAGTACGATAGTAATTTCCCTGCTTTTCTAGATAAACCTGCCGACGTTGGGCGGTTAACTTCCCCACAATCTTGGGAATTTGAATACTGACAGCTGTCGAAACAAGCAAAATCAAAGCGACCAAAGGATTGATGGTGCGACTAATCACCACAGTGTAAATGAGAATCCTCAGAATTTGCTTGATAAAACTCATAAGAGGTGGTAGGTAATCCTTCTCCAAGGAATCTAGGTCGTTTGATTGATAGGAAATGTACTCTGCCACCGTTTTCTGCTTGAAATCGTGGTGCCTCAACTCCAAAAGCGAATGAAACCAGTCATTTTTAAGATGAGTGGAAAAGAGAATTGCCTGCTTCCAATCCAAACGCATCTGGATATAGTTGCAACCCAGATAGCACAACACCGCCAGGCAGTAGCCATACAAGGCAATTTGATAATGCCCCCTAACCAATTCCTGGGTGAAATAGGGTAGCAAGGCAGTGCAGACATTGGAAATACCACCAAAAACCAGATTAAAGAAAAGATACCAACGCAGCGGTTTAAGATAAATCTGCATAGACTATACTCCTTGCTAAAGCTGTTTTTTTGCATATCGTAGAACAATTTCTACTGTCTCCCGATTCTGATAATGCAATACCAGGACATTGCGTACAATAATTAGAAATCGCACATGTACTACAATTCTTACTGTTTTTTAAAGTGTATTTTGCTATCTTATTGAAAGCCGATCTATTCCATATTTCTCTGATAGGGGTCAGATATATATTTCCAATACTCCTACTGTAAAGAGAACATGGTTGTACTGCTCCTAAACATGTTATATATAGTGATAACTGCACAGAACTACACGTTAAAAAATTTTCATTCTTATGAACAAAAGTAACACCATTTATTTCATCTATTTTTTTCTGTATTGGAATTAGTTGTTTTAGAGTCAACGATTTCACTCTAACCTCATTTCCTATCGTACCTCTCCTTGGAACAATTTGGGTATCAACCTTATATTTGAAATTATTTTTCTTACAAAAATCATATACTTTATCAATGGAGTTAATGTTTTGTAAAAATAGAGGTGTTTTTACCTCTACTAGAATATCAAATTTCTTTAATAATTCTAGATTATGAAGACATCTTTCCAATGAACCTTTTTTATTGGTAATCTGATCGTGAATCTCTTTATCCATTGAGAATATTGTACAAGAAATATAATCAATATATAAATCTGACAAAATTGCAATACGTTGCTCATTCAACATTGACACATTTGAATAGATAATTACATTGAAAAACATTTCCCTAGCAATCTTAATATATTTCATAGCAAAAGGATGTGCAAACACTTCTCCTCCTGTAAAAACAATTTCAAATGTACCTAACTCTCGTAATTGAACTAAGAGATTTCTAAAAGTATCTAAATCAAATCCTTTCTGATTATATTCTGAAATGTAACAATGTTCACATCTCCAATTACAAAACGAAGTTATTTCAATCGTTACTGAGTATAAATTACGATTTTCTCGGTATAATTTTATAACATCTGTTATATCTTTAATAGTTTCAGTCATGCATATCACAACTCCTAAAAAGGTAAGCAAAGAACGATACAAGTTAAAATTATTTAATCATCCTTTGCATTACCTTTAGCAACATCTAATCAAAAGTTGATTAGTTACTACTTGTGTCAACAACAATATGAGAACTTCCACCACTACATAGTGCTGACTTTCTACTACTGATAACAACTGTTGGTGCTTTAACAACCAATTGTGGTTTTTTGAAAACTTTAGTCATGAACCCTCTCTCCTTTCCCATCATGTAGTACTTATATGCCTCTCTCCAGAGGAATTAAAAATAACACTTCATATCTCTCTAACTAAAAATTAACAATAAAAACTCGTTATACCAATGCCAGAATAATAGTCTTGATTAACATACCTTGCTCTAGCTACTTGACGCTCAGATTTTAAACATCCCCAAAGAGATTTGTCCTCAAGTAATGCTATACCACTACATCTATTGCAATACTTATTAACTGGGCAACTTGGGCACTTCTCCAATTCACTAAATTTCTTATTTTGAATCTCGTGCAAAGTAGTAGAATTTAACCAAATATCCTTAATGGAAGTCTCTAATATATTTCCAATAGGTATGTTTAAATTATTACATGCTAAAAAATTTCCATTTGATTCTATAGTACAACTGTATCTTGTTGCATTACAGACATACATACTTGAATTATTTTCGAAACATCTAAAATTTCTAATTGTGTCTATTTTTACTATATTCTCATTCAAAAACTGATCACTCACACGAAATGTAGACGGGCTGGCATTACCATCAGTTTTATAAAAGATATTCGTTGTAGCTAAATGCTTAAAATTCATATTTTTACAAAACTCCGATACTTCATCAATACAATTTTGGTTGGTAGTAAGAATAATCTGTTTAACTTCCACTGGTATATCGTATTTTTTTAATAAATTCAAATTAGCTACTGTTTTCTTCAGTGAACCTTTAACTGAAGTTATTTGATCATGGATATTTTCATTCATTGAAAACACCGTACATGATACTTGAGAAATATTCAATTCACCTAACGCCTTAATTATCTCTTCATTCAACAACGAAACATTCGTAAACAATTTAACATCAAAGAACATCTCTCTAGCATCTCTAATAATTTCCAATGTATCTGGTCGTGTAAATATCTCACCACCTGTAAAGAGTAGTTCAAACGTCCCCATCTCCCTCAAATCCTGAAACAATTCATAAAGACATTCTCTTGACATCCCCTTAGTGACATACGAAGGAAGATAACAATGCTTACACCGCCAATTACACCTTGTTGTTAATTCGATAGTAACAGATAGTAATGTTTTGTTTTTTGAAGCTAAAGCGTATATATCATTATCATAGAATTCAGAGTTCATAAATTAGTCCATTCTCTAAGAGTTCTAGTACAAACTCATCTACCAGTGATTTAATTTCAGAAATCTCACAGCCATATATCTCAGAAAGACTTTGTAAAACTTGATTATAAGTCCTCTGCTTGGAAAAAGAAAGCCAAATATCTTTTGAGGAATCTTCCAGTAAAAACATTTTATTTATCTGTTTATCCAAAATATAAACTACTTCTGTCGTTGGCTCCATTTGCCAGGCCAAGTGTTTCGAATAATAATACCTCATCGACAATTCTGGAACTGCTGTACTATTTGCTGTTAGTTCAGTTTCCGTCAACTCATGTTTATCTAAACTAGCCATAACTATCCCTCCCTTACATTAAATTGTATTTGTAAGTTTACGAGTATAGTATATCACTTTATAAATCTAATTCTATTTTGTCCCAAATCTGCACTTTCATTTATCATCTGATAAAGGTGCTAATATTTTAATTAAATGCTCCTCATATCTCTCTGCAAGTTTCTCACATTCTGCTGCACGCATAAATCCAATTACTTTTCTCATTTTTAGGATTGATTTTGTTGTCTGTTCTTTTTTAAATTCATAAAAAGAGCGTGCATATGTAAAAATCAACCGTTCATAAATTTCGGACTCATCAAAATAAAAATGCGAAATTTGTTTTTCAAAATATTTTGCATCCGTTAGATAATCTCTTTCAATACAAATGATAAAAGCATTTAGAGCCATACTAGCGATTACTCTTCTATAACTAGGTATGTCATGATAAAACTCAGTTCTATGTAACATCTCTTTAGATAATAATAGAAATGTTTCATGATTGAAAATATACATGATATTTCCAAATAATAAAATTTCAAACATTCCCCAATAATCAACACTAAATAAGTAATCGGTTATTCTGTTTATATCCGTATCGCTGAAATATTCTTCGTTAGAAAGTTCTTGTAATTTTATTTTTAAAAAAATAATTTCGATTGTTGAAAAAATAGATAAATCATCATTTTCCATGAGTTTAATCAACATTTTATGTAATTTAGCCACGTTTCTCTTAAGGAAACACTGCTTAACTTCATCTATAAGTTGATAAAAGTGATCTCTTTTAAAATCATTAGCTGCAAACATAAATTCCTCGATGGGAACATTTATCTGTTCAAGAGCCAACAAAAATTTTGTTATCGTTAAATCTGTCTCCCCCTTTTCAAACCTAGACAGCTGTGAACGTGATATTCCTTTGTGCTCAATCTCTCTAAGAGTAATTTTTCTTGATTCTCTAAATAATTTATATATTTCTCCAAATTTTTTTAACATCCTATACCTCCATGAGCAAATATGGGACAAATCTCAAATAAAATCTATCCATGTGATAAAATATGACTAGATTATACCATAATAATTAAAGTTTTTATTAATTTATTAAAGGAGGTTTCACATGAATATTCCTAAAAGAAGATTCATAATGATTTTACTTGAAATCATCATTATCATCGCCTTATAATTACAATTCTGTAATTTAGCCCCTATATAAAAAACAGCTGAACAATCTTGTTCAACTGTTTTTTTACTCTCTTTTCCAACTGATAATTTTTAAAATACTAAAGACAAGAAAGGCTAGATTAAAAGTTACATAAAATACTGTAAAACTGATCAGACCATTCTGGGATAAATCTTCCACATAAAGGGTCGGTTCAGTAAAGAACAGATAAATTCCATAGCCCTCCACGAAAATAAGAAAACTGACAAAACCAATCAGGAAAAGTCCACTGGCAATAAGGAAGAGCCTCCATAAAAGAATGAGAATTCCTCCTACTGCTAAAAAAATAACTGGTATAAGGAGTAAATCATTCATGACATTATCCTTTCTAGTCAATCAACTGACGATAATGGGTGGCAAGAGAGAAATCAAACTCTTCTATTTTTTGAACTAAGTCCAAATACTCCTCTTTTTCATGTTCTTCAAAGTCCTCGCCTCTATGATTTTGAAGAGCGATTTCCAGTTGGCTAGTGAGTTCTCGTTTAGAAAAACTGTTAATCCCCCGTCACTTCCTCATAATGTTCCTTTAGCTCCTTGTAGGCTTGGTACAGGTGTTTGAAATCCCTGTACCAAGGCCTCTTCTAATTAATAATAGTTATCTTCCATCATAATCGTTACCTCGTTTCTTTCTATCTTTATTCTACCGCGCTTTTCTTGTCCGCTATTTGTATATATTTTTTAATCTAATTCAAAAGAAAGCTGTTCCTGCTTTTATTTTCCTTTTTCGTGGAATTGTCTTAAGGCTTAATCAATAATATTTAAATCCGTTTCTGTTTCAATCAATGGCGCGAGTACATCGTATTCAGCCTTTTTAGTTTGATAATCCTCTTCTTTTGGAAAATTTTTCTCAATTTCTACCTTAGCAGTAGTCCATTTATCCTTTAATTCATCCAATAAGTTCTGAGTTTTCACTTGGTCCTCTTTAATGTGATCAATCGTATGCTGAAGCCTTTGAATTGTCCCCAAAGGAGAATACAGATCTAAACTGACAGAATACTGATTTTCTCCTACAATCTTAACAGAGAAGGTTTCAGGAAAAGGTTGATTTGTTGGAAGACTAAGCATTTTAATGTCAAATCCTCGATAGCTTGCTAGGGTACGGAATTCTTTGCTGTCAGCTTGATTATGACGGATAAGACGGTGTAGGGATTCCCCCGCTTCAGCTCGTTGATCAAAAGCTTGCTTACCTACTGTCATAGAAAATGCCTGGTCTTTCGATATTTCAGACTGTTGAATATCGCCTTCATACTTGCTTAATCGTTTCTCAAGAATGGGCATATTTTCTTCACAGTAGGAGATTGTATGACGATAGTGATCCTTGCTGCGTTGAAAGGCGCGTCTTTGATTTTCTAATAGAGTTAGATCATTCTCTAGTTCCATCTTATATTTGAGATAAGGATTACCTGTTGCTAGCGCCTTAAAATCAGAAGCCGTCATGGTCTGCTCATCAATGTCTTCTGCAGCACGAATCGGCTCCTTAGAAGTCATAATCTGCTTAATATAACGGAGTTTGTTCTCCTGAGTTGCCCATAGATAATTATCAAATGAACCTTTGGTAATGTAGTGGTAAATATCCACTTCCTTGTTTTCATTTCCCTGTCGGATAATACGTCCATTGCGTTGCTGAATGTCACTTGGTCTCCACGGTACATCCAGATGATGAACTGCTTTCATCTTGCTCTGAACATTTAAACCTGTTCCTCCTTTTTCAGTTGAGGCAAGGAGAATCCGCACCTCTCCTGCATTGACCTTTCGAGACAAGCTATTCTTCTTTTCATCACTATTGGCATCATGTACAAAGGCAATTTCCTTACTAGGGATTCCTCTATCAACTAATAAAGCCTTTATTTCAGAATAAACATCAAAGCCATTATCCTTTTTCTTAGGTGTGCCAATATCTGAAAAAATCATCTGAGTAGCCTTATTTCCCATTCCCTCACGATAAATTCTCTCAACATTATCCACTACCTGAAGCAGTTTATGATTGTCTGCTAGACTATAACTAGAGTCCAATAAACGCATATCAATCGCTAATTTTCGTGCCTCACCTGTTATCTTTAACATGTTATCCTGGCTCGGATCAACTGTTCCACATTTGACCGCATCTGACCTCATAACCAATTCTTCTAAATAGAGTTTCTGGTTTTCAGTTAACTCACTCTCAATAGGGATAATATGAGCTTCTGGAACAGGTAAATCCAACATATCTTGTGTTTGAATGTCGGCTGTTTCTTTATAGATTTTCATCAACTCAGGTAGATTGACAAATTTTTTAAATCGCTTCTTAGGTTGGTACTTATCCCCTGTTGGAGCTAATTCCATCGAGTTTTGAATTTCTCCAAAAGCACCTACCCAAGAGTCAAAATAATCAACTTGATAGCGTTTTAAGATATCTGGTTGAATATAGTTCATCATAGTATACAACTCACTAATAGAATTGGAAACAGGTGTTCCTGTCGCAAAGACAATATTTTTAAAATCATGTTCTTCCTGAATCTGTCGAACCTTCATTTCTATATCCACATTCTTCTTAGAAGTTGTATTAGTAATCCCTGCTACATTCCCAAGTCCAGTAATTGGACGAATATTTTTAAAGTGATGTGCTTCATCCACAAAGAGAAAATCAATTCCTAAGTTCTCAAAATCAATAAAACTATCACGATTAAAGCGTTGGAGTTCTTCCAATTGTTTCTCTAGACCACTTATTGATTGCTCTGCTTCTTTAACGGTATACTTATTTTCAGAATGTGTTTTAATCTCTCGTAGTTCATTGAGTTTATCCTCAATATAATTCATCTGTCTTTCCTTACTGACAGGGATTTTTTCAAATTGAGAATCCCCAATGACAATGGCATCGTAATCTCCTGTAATAATACGTGACACAAATTGTTTTCTTCTCGCCTTCACAAAATCTTTCTTAGTGGTCACAAAGACCTTTTTAGTGGGAAAAAATTTCATGATTTCTTGGCCAAATTGAGCAGACAAACTAGAGGGCACCACATACAAGGGCTTATGAACCATCCCCAACTCCTTTAATTTAAACCCAGCACCAAGCATTGTCAAGGTCTTTCCTGAACCTACCTCATGAGCTAACAAGGCTCTTTTTTCTTCTACGATTCTTTGAATGACATTCTCTTGGTGAGGACGAAGACTGATGTTTTGTGCCAAGCCATCAATGACTAGATGGCTACCGTCATACTCTCGACTAACCGTTCGATTATAAAGACGATTATAGCTTTCCTCAATGACTTGTTGGACTTCTGGATACCGTGAGACAAATTCTTGAAAGAGCTCTTGTAAATGCTGCTCTTTCGCTCTTAGAACAGAGGTTTTTTCCAAATCTGTGATAGTCTTTTTCTTTTCTCCTTCCGTAACAGTCATAGTAATCGTCGGTTGGTTTGAGTTTAGTAAATTCTCAAAAATCTTTCTTCCTGTATCATAACGTGACCCACTGACTCCAAGACTACTATCTTTGGCACTTGGATAGCGATAAGCAAATGATGTCCTTAAATGAACCTGGCCATCGACAGGATTCACTTCAATGACTTGTTCAACATCTGGCGAAGACAATTCAAATTCACGATTGGTAAAACATTCAAAGGCAAATTTACCATAAACGGATTGAGGAATCCAACGTGACCCTATTTTGAACTCAATATCTGCCAGATGAATCCTTGGAGGGCGAACAGATTCTAACAAATCTAAAGCATGATTCCAATCATATTCTTGGTTGTTTTCCTCCACTAATAGTTGAACTACTTCTATCTTGTTGAGAATGTCTCCTGATAAGAACTGGTTCTTAGAAAGATATTTTCTTTCCCCTCTTAAATAGCTTTCTGGATCTATTAAAATCTGGTCACCTAACTCATCTAAAATAGCAGCTTGGCTATGTTCGGGATAAATTGATACCATATAGTCTAAATCAACCCCTCTACCATCCGATAAACTGGAGTTTAAGGCATCTAGAGCAGTTGAAACTCTTGTAATCACTCTCTCTGGCCTAACCAATGCTTTCTCAAAGGCTAAAGATTTTTTATATTTTACTTTCTGATCTTTAGAATCAATGTATTCATCTTCTAAACTTGCTAGTAAGGAATACTTATCGTCACTATCAAATAAGTTCCGATTGACTGAGGCATTCAAGTATCCAAATTGACTTACAAAGCGGTCATAGTCACGATTCAATTTGCCAAGCAATTCCTGAAAATCTGTTCGACTATAATCTGAATGACGTTGAATTTCAATTAAGGATTGATAGGTCTCTCTCAATTCAACCATGCTCTTAATACGACTAATGTCCTTATCCGATAAGGGACTTTCATAAAAGACAGTTTTTTTGAACAGTCCCTTATATTTCCCTCTTTTACTCGCTTCTTCTGACTTGTAAACATCTAGTGCTTCCTCATCTGTCAAATGAAGTTGCACGAATCGGTCTATTTTATGTTCAGACAAAGAACTGTCCCAAGATTTAAAATCTCCCTTTTCATCTACATAATAACTAATTTCGTCTACTTTTGAACTTTTCCGAATGCCATGCGTATCTCGGTAATAAATTTGATTTCCCTCATATCCAAAAGAATAGAGCGCTAAGTTCTCACGTATACGACTAGGGACAGAATTATCCACTTCTTCTTGGATAAAAACAGGTGCTTTCAAAGAATTGTCAATTTGTTTAGGTGCTTCCACATTCTCTAATGCTTCCATTATGTCAGTAGCTAATGTTTCTGATCCCCCCTTAACATTGAGGGTTCCTCCATTAAAATTACGTACCTCATATTCACCCAAGACTTGTGTGTTGTATTTCCCATCAAAATAAGGATTGATCCAGATACGCTTATCCTCCTCAAAGAGAATAGAACCACTAAAAACAAGTTCCTCTTCATTAAGATTCTTTGCTTGATCCTTTTGAAAGAAGAGGAGGTCTGTGGTTACACGAGTACCTGCAATCCTTTTAAAGGCCGTATCCGGCAAACGGACTCCCCCTAAAAAATGAGTGTTGGTTTTAATCTCTTGTAAGACATTATCTGTCCGCTTATCCATTGTGCCAATAGAAGAGATAATCGACACTTGTCCTCCATCTCTTACTAAATCAAGTGAGTGTTTGACAAAGTAGTCGTGAATCATATAAGGTTTATCATAGTTTTTATCGGCAATGCGAAAATTTCCAAAAGGAACATTCGTTAAGACTAAATCAAAACTATTATTTTGATAGGGCACTTCTTCAAATCCTCGCACTTCAATATGGGTATTGGGGTGGAGTTGTTTTGCGATTGCGCCTGTCACACTGTCTAATTCAACCCCATAGAGTTCTGATTTATCTCGTATACTTCTAGGCATCGCCGCAAAGAAGTTCCCAGTTCCCTCTCGTGTCAAGCGACTGACACAAAATTTATTGTCTATTTTTAGACAGCAAAAAGAGAGTGATTTCTCACTCCCTCTTGCGTCTATTTCCATATGATTTTTTGAACTATACTACCTTCACAGATAACCGACTCAACATACTTTTCCATAAGTTCTCGTGTAAGTTCATTATCCGTTACAACTTCTGTTTCATTAGAAGATAGTTTTATCTTTTCATCAAGCCTATCAAATTCATTATCTATCTGGTTTTTACTTTCTACAAACTTAGCTTTCGTCATTTTCCCAAGCTTATATTTTTCAAAATCAGACATTTTTTTCGCCTGAAGCTTTTCCATCTTCTTCTCTATATCTTTAATACTTATTTTTTCTTTGGGCTTCACTTCTGCTTCACCATATTTCTCTTTAATAAGTGCAAGCACCTGATCCTCTAACTTATCTACTCTTGAGTTTTTATGTTCTACATTATTGCACTTGCAGATCCTACAATGAAAATACTTATGTATTCTCATACTTCCATCTGGTCGCTTAAATTTTGATTGAGTAAGTCCCAGAATATGGTTACAAGTAGGACATCTTGCAAATCCTTGTAATGGAGAATGCTTTCTCCATGGATAGTCAGTATTTTTCCCTTTTAAGAAACTATTATTTTCTTTGATAGCTTGAACCTTTTCAAACTCTTCTCTTGAGATAATAGCTTCATGATGTTCATAAACTCTACCCCATTCCTCTTTGGGATTAAATTTAAAACTACCAGGAGTCAATATCGACTTTTCTTGCATATTGAAGACATAAGTGCCGGTGTAATTTTCATTGGATAAAATATCTACCACTGTACCATTTGTCCATGTTGGTGCATCTCTTGTATCTGATGAGACTATGTTATATTCATAATCCATATTGGTAAGTTCTTTTTTACGCTCGTTTGGTGTTGATATATTTTCTTCATTCATAACTGCTGCAATCTTTCTTGATGCAAGTCCTGTAAGTGCTAAATCATATACCTTCCTCACAATCCAAGCTGTCTTATCATCAATAATGATGTTGTGCTTATCATCTGGATCTTTCATATAACCAAATGGTGGACTCCAAGCAAGAAACTTTCCTTGCTTTTTAAGTTCAGTAGTAACTGTCTTTACTTTCTGAGAAATATCTTTTGTATAAAAGTCATATAGCAAACCTTTAAACTGAATATCAAGGTCTGTTCCATTTCCTTTTTCCTTAGCACTATCATAGCCATCATTAATCGCAATAAACCTAATGCCAAGAAAAGGGAATATATTCTCCAGATAATCACCAAGTGAAATGTAATCTCTCATAAACCTTGATAAGTCTTTTACAATGATGGCATTGATTTTACCACTCTTAACTTCCTCAAGCATTCTTTGAAAAGATGGTCTTTTCTCATTTGTTCCTGTGTATCCGTCATCAATATATTCTTCTCTTTGGAAGCTTTTCAATTCATCATTTCTATCAAGAAAATCATTCAGGAAATACCTTTGGTTGATGATACTTTCGCTCTCATCTTTCTTCATCTGATCTTCTACAGATAATCTGATATAGAGTGCAATTTTACTCATCTTCAACACCTCCCATCAAACTATCCATATTAAATTTAAAGACTATTTCAAAATTATGATTGCCATAGACAATTATCTTTTCCACTAAATTATGAATTAAATCAGCTGGTAATTTTTCAACCTTTTTTGCCGAAAATACATCCTTAATCCACTTAATAGATGTTTTATTATCCCTTTCAAGGTCTTTTACAACCTGTTCAATCGCAATAACTTCATTATTGATTGTTGCAATATGTCTAAGGGTAATTTCTCTTTTAAGGATATATACTTCCCTGTCAATCTTGCCTAAGCTATATTCTTCATAAGTTTTTTGAATTAGGAATTCTTCCTTCTCCGCCTTAATTTTAAGCTTTGAAATATTTTCGTTTAGCTTACCTATGCTTTCAGAAAATCTGTTAGATACTCTTTCTATTAACTTTACCTTACTTGTAGCCTTAGTAATAAAGTCTGCTACCTTTTCAGACATTGCTCTATCAAGCTCTCTTTCCATAATAAATACTCTTGCTTCGTTATCTATCTTGCCTGTACAAGTATCGTTTTGAAAAGAATAATAAAGCCTATCATGGTTTATCCCATAAATTCTGGTTCTTCTATGAAGCTCTTTACCTGTTGCATTATTGAAAATCAAGCCCTTATATCTATTCTCATAATCTCTTTCAAAGTCATGCATTTTTGCACCAAAAGCATTGTTCTTTAATCTATCTGCTCGCCCTTGCAGCACTTTTTCAAAATCCTCTTTTGAGATAATTGGTTCATGTGCATTTTCATAAATAATATGCTGACTTTCATCTACAAATTGTTGCTTCATTCCCTTTGCAAGATTCTGTTGCTTAACACCTTGTACTAAAGTTCCTGTATAAGCTTTATTCGTAAGCATTTTGGAAATAGTACCTTTATTCCACTGCGGATCACCATCCCGTCTATAAATTCTACCTGTTTTGTAATAGACCATTCCTGTAGCATAACCCATAGTATTAAAGTGCTTTGCAACCTCATATTGGCTTTTTCCTTCAAGTGTTAGTCGGAACATTTCTTCAACAATGGATCGAACATTCTCATCAACTTCTAACTTCTGTCCCTCTTTTAATTTCACTACCTTATATCCATAGGGCGGAACAGAACCAATAAAATATCCATTTCTTGCCCTATTATGTTTACTTGTCTTTATCTTTACAGAAATGTCTTTAGCATACATATCATTGACGATATTCTTAAGAGTTACTTCAAATGACTTCTTAGAGTCTAAATCCTTAACGGTATCAACCTTATCATTAACAGAAATAAACCTTACTCCCAAGAACGGAAATACCTTGTCTATGAGTCTACCCATCTCAAGATATTCTCTTCCAAGTCTTGATAAATCCCTTATGATAATACAATTAATTCTTCTTTCACGAATATCTTGCATCATCTCCTGAAACTGTGGTCTTTCAAAATTTGTCCCACTATATTCATAGTCTGTGTAAATATTTACGACTTTAATATTTTCCTTTAAAGCATATTCTTTACAACAAAGCACCTGTGTTTCGATAGACGATGATTTCTCACGCCACTCTTCTTTTCTTTCACTGGATAATCTTGTATATATTCCAGCTTTATAAAATACTTTTTGTGTTTGTTCTTCACTTTTTCTTATATATCTTTTGGAAGTCCTTGCCATTAACAAACACCTCCAACTGCAAGCATAGGTTCAACTCTTTCTAAATGCTCACCAAATAGCTTGCCCATTGATATTAGTCTTGCCTTATGTGTATCCTTAGCTTCAACCTTATCACTATCCACAATTGCTTGAAGCAGGTTCACTGTTTCAATATTGTTGAAGACAAAGTTAATTACATTATCTTCTCCAATCTCAATACGATCTATAAAAGACACTAAAGACAATCGATTTAGTTCATCACTTTCAGGATTAGGAACTATCTCAGAAACGAAACTACCTTTATCGTTTATCTTCATTTTCAGTTCATTTACGATATTTTGCTTTGTAATAATTTGTTTCTCAATTTCCCTAATCTTAATAAGATAATTTTTTCTAAATCGTTCAAATTCTTCAGTCGTTATAAGTTCTTCTTCTAAATCCATATAAAGAGATTGTCTAAGTCTTTCATACTTTCTTTTTTCTGCATATAATGACTCAAAATCAACTTTTAATTTAAACTTTGACACATCTATTTCGCTAACTTTTTTAAGCAGTTCATTGTACTTAGATAGATATTCATTTAATGCATGAATAGTTGCATGAGTAACATAGTCTTCTTTTACACTATGTCTTGAACACTCTCCAGCATTGTTATATTCAGAGCAAATGTAGAAAATCTTGTCTCTTACTTTTCGCCTAATCATAGGACTTCCACAATCTTTGCAATAAAGCATACCTGATAATATATATGGCTTATCTTTAGACTGTTTCACATCACGAAGTAGCATTTTGTTTGCAAGTGCAAAGATGGATTTTGATACTATGCTTTCATGAGCATTTTCTATTGCTATCCAGTCTTCTTTTGAAACATCTACTTCATGCTTTGATTTATAATTTAATTTTGTGGTTTTTCCTTGTTCTAGGACACCAATATAAACCTTATTTAAAATAATACGGTTTACCATCTTAGCATCCCACTTTGCTTTTTTCACAACAAAACCAGTATTGAAGTTATCACCATTATTTTCCTTATGCTTGGATGGTGTAACTGTTCCAATACTGTTTAGAAAGTCGGCAATAGCCTTTGAGGAATAACCCTCTATTTTCATATTAAATATTCGTTCAATAATATGAGCTACTTCTGTATCAACTACAAGCTGATGTTTGTTCCTATCATCTTTCTTATAGCCAAAAGGAGCAAATGATCCAATAAACTCGCCATTCTTCCTTTTAACTTCTTTTGATGATTTTACTTTCATAGAAATATCTCGACAATAACTGTCATTGATAAAATTTCTAATAGGAAGTATTAAATGTGTATCGCTAACATCCGCATTATCACTATCATAATTATCATTTACAGATATAAAGCGAATACCTTTTTCAGGAAATATCTTTTGCAGATACTTCCCAGACTCAATATAATCTCTGCCGAAACGAGATAAGTCTTTTACCATAATGATGGAAAACTTTCCTTTATTCAGGTCATCAATCATATTCCTAAAATTTGGACGCTCAAAATTAGAACCACTATATCCATCATCTACATATTCATAAAATAGATCTATGTTCTTTTCTTTAGCGTAAGATTTGATTATTTGTCTTTGATTTGAAATAGAGTTACTTTCATTGCTGTCTCCATCTTCTCTTGAAAGACGAAGATACATACACGCAGTATTTCTCATAACAATCCTCCTAAAATGATATTTTGGCAAATAGTCATTTCGGAAGATTACTTCTACCACCTATATTTTACCGCACCCTATTTCTCTTTGTCAGCCCCTCAAATCCTGACACAGGATTTGCATAGATACATCTCAACAATATCAAGTAAATCAAGCTTTTCACTTTCGCTTGTAGAGTAGGTTATTTTCTTAGAATAATCATCTGCTATTTGCTTCTTATCCTTATCTTTTTTAACTTCTTTTTTCTTATTCATAGTCTTAACCTCACTATTTTTATAATAAGTTTTTTGACATTGGTAGGTGCATTGGCTGCTACATTGGAATCTCACCACCGCCCCTTATTAAGACGAGCCGGCTTAAACTATTGAAGTATCATTATCACCATTCGTATCACAGAGATAGATTGCCACACCTATCCTTTATGTATTCCTATTTATCGCTCTTTTTCTTTTATCCTTGGCACTTACCAGTATTCATTTAAACCAATTTCTCAGCAGAAAAGTCTTGGCGTAGGTCATAATTCTCCACAAATGGATAACGTCCCACCTTGGTCTATTCAGTTGTCAAAGATCAATTAGCTTTCTGCTATGTAGGATTCTTTGCTTAATAACGGAATAGATTTTCTCTTCTACCTGAAAAGCAAAAAGGATAAATTTCCCCCTACACTTTAAAAGTGAAAATTTATCCTTCTTGGTAACCAGATTTATTAATTTTTTAAAGAAAAAAGCAGACCATTAAGATCTGCTAATTTAACTATCCAATAATACTCTTAATATATTTTTTTATATTTGTTTTTCTATCAATAATAAAATCCTTAAAATCTTTTATTTCCAAACCAATTCCATCAGATAAAAATAAATCATCATGTGTCTTGTTTTCTGCATCAACCCATTCTTTAAGAGACTTAGCATTCTTAGATTCATTTTGCCTTCCGTTTAATAATTGCAAATTAGCAACTCCATTCCAGTTTTCTCTTTTCTTAGCAAAATCTTGTACTTCATATGGAATGAAATTATTAAACTTTTTCTCATCAGTGAAAATAGTTGACGGGTGTAAATGATCTTGATGAAAATCTTGGTTTGAAAAATCCAAATTTGAATACATTAAATGCAATATGTAATATGCATTATTAGAATCTTTCTCTGCTTCTAATAAACCATCTATAAATTCGTCATCAAAACTATAATTTCTTGCCGGATCATTTTTAAAAGCATCCATTAGCTCTTTATCCGGAAAGTCCTTTCCTAAATTCGCTTTCAAAACATCCCTCATTTTCTTTAGAACGGTATCAGTTTGTCCACCGAATACCGACTTAATAAACGTAAGTATTAACCATTTTGCTATTCTATCTTTATTTTCTTTATTCTTGTAGATAGGACTAGAAATAGTTGTTTCTAGATTGTTATAGTAGATATAATATATTACTGGAATTGCTGCATTTTTTGCTCTAAAAGTTTTGTCATTAAATCCTAAAGATTCGAATAAAGAAAATGCTGCAATTATGCTTTTTCTTACTCTACTCCAATTATTTTCAAATTCATTAACATTTTCATGTGTGAAATTTTTTAATTTAAACTTTATGTCATCTATAAATAGTACTAAACAAGTTTTTAAAACAAAATCTTTATCAATAATGAAACCAGGACGCCCAATTATATAAACTTCCTCTACTAATTTTTCTATTTCCTTACGAGCATCTATCACTTTCCAATTAGCAGATGCAATAAACATAAGTAAATCTGAAAAAGATAGTGGTGTCCCTCCACTATTAGTCCTAATAAAAATTTCAAGCACTTTATCAGGTTCTTGTTCTTCTTGTAGATAATAATTTATTAACTTGTCTTTATGAATAACTTGAAATAATTGAACTAATGTATCGGAAGCATAATTATTATCCATTAGTTTATTATCATTTAGATACTTATAAACTTTATTTATAGTATCTAGGTCTAACACTTCACCGACTCTAAACCAAAAATATGTATCTCTATCTTTATCAAATTTCTCTAAATCTAATTTTGACAGAAACCTAAAATCAAATTCCTTTTGATTATCATATTCTTGATTTATAGGTGCAATTAAATTTAAATATAATTCTCTAGTAGGAATGCATTCTTCTGTATCTTTCCACCATTTTCTAGGCATTTTATATGCATAACTACCTCTTAAGCCAATGTATAAGCTTGTTAATCTTTGTTGTCCATCTATAACTGCATCAAAATTAGGAACTCCCTTTGTATCAATATCTCTATTATTTTCCGAAAAAAATTCTCTGTATCTAGTTATAAACTCATAGAATTTATAGCCACTTTTTATTTCGTTATCTGTTATCTTCCAAAACATAAAAGAATTAATAGGATACCCATGCATAATACTATCAAATAGCATCTCAATCTGATTACTCGACCAAGTAAATTTTCTTTGAATTGCTGGTAATAAAAATTGTCTATTATGGATGTTATCTATTGCATCTTTTATTGTAATTGGAGATTGAAAACCACTGCTCATCTTATTTCCTCCCAAAAATATATATTAATTATACCATTTTTCGGTATGATTTTCCATTTTAAAAGCAGGCAGATTTTACTCTGCCTGCTTATTTTAAACACTATTTAAAGTCTTTCAGCAATTCTCTTAGCTTTTCTAATATCTTATTTCTTCTCTTTATGAGAGCTGGATGAGATATTTTTTTAGTTTCAGCTACTGAGCGAATGGTTTCATCATTGAAATAAAGTCTATCAATGATTTCTCTTTCTTCATCATTTAATTTTGATAGTGCATCTCTTACTGCCTCTATCATCATTTGTGTCTGAACAATCTTATCTACATCAAATCCCTCATCAACGATACTATCTTCAAAATGCCCATCATGATCAAAAGACGAGAAAAAAAGCAGGTGATTTCTTCTATCCACCTGCTTCAAATATTTTTCATGATTTTTTTCTTGCCAGTAGACTTTATAAATCTCTTCACTAACCTCCACTTTTTTTCCATTCACAAACAGGAAATAATTTTTTCGCATTTTTTCCTCCATTTCTTTGTTTTCTTGTTTAAAACAAAAAAGGAGGACTTCGGCATTTATGCATACCGAATCCTCCATAATGGATGAAAAATATTAAATTATTTACATGGTAATCCTTATGATTTACTAAATTGAAAATATAAAAAAGGACTTATATTAAGATATGTATCGTATTTAGTTCTTTGTGACACCATCTTTAAAAGTCCTCCTTAACCTTTTGTATTATTTCTATTTTCTAAAAATCAAATATACTAAGTTGTCTAGTTATCTCTCTTTCTTCAAATTCTTTCAAGTAGCCAAAAATAATATCATTGTCATGCATTATTTTCTCTTTTTCGCAAAAGTCATGAAAGATCTTCATTAATTTAGAATTATTCTTGCTGTTAGCAATATAGCTATTTCCAAATGTTTTAATATATTTATCTTTAACATTGGGGAATTTTTTATCTAATGCACAATAGAAATATTCTCTATTCCCTTCTCTTAGGGTAAGACCTATACCAAAGCAAATTATCCCCTTTACTTTTGCTTCCTTGCAATAATTTAAAATGCCCATTAGATTCTCTTCAGTGTCATTGATAAAAGGTAAAATTGGACTTAACCATACAATTGTAGGTATCCCTTCATCTCTTAAAGCGAGCAAGGTCTCAAATCTTTCCTTTGTTGTAGAAACATTTGGTTCAAGCAATTTGCATAGCTTTTCATCATAAGTAGTAAGTGTCATTTGAACAACACACTTAGTCTTGGCATTTATTTCTTTCAATAAATCTAAATCTCTTAACACATTTGATGATTTTGTTATAAGCGTTATTCCAAATCCATATTTGTTCACTAACTCAAGTGCCTGCCTTGTATAATTTAATCTAAGCTCTTCTTTAATGTATGGATCTGTCATAGAACCTAATCCAATCATACATTTTTTGCGTTTTCTTCTTAAAGAATCTTCTAAAAGTTGTAGGGCATTTTCTTTAACTTCTACATCTTCAAATCTATGGTTTATCTGATAGCATTTACTCCTTGAGTCACAATAAATACAACCATGTGTACAGCCTCTGAATAAATTCATTCCATTTTTTGAAGATAATATTCCTTTTACCTTCGTAAAATGCATTCTATCATCTCCATATCTGCTTATTTTTTCTTACAATTTTTTTGATGTGCTTTTAATTTCTTCATCGCCCAATCATAATGGCTTGAAGTAGTGCTTACAAAATACGAACCAAGTACACTTCCTCCTACCCACTTATAGACATCTTTTGAAAACAATTCTTCGTTTGTAAATCTCTCAGCTAATTCTAAAATATCTTTATGGGATTTCTGAAACATTTCTTTTGAATCTTCAAGAGAAGTATTTTGATGTTTTTTCCAAAACTCGACATTCATATCTCCATAAGTTTTCCAATTATATGGAGCTGGAATAAAAGGTTTTGCCACTCCCTTTAAATTTGTATCTACCCAATTCAAAAGAAGTTGGTGCCATTCATATAAATGAATCAAAATATCTCTTAAATTTTTGTCTCTTTTCCAATGAGCCTCTTTCTTTTTTTCATCACTTGAAAAGTCAAAAGGTGTATTTAATTCTTCGTCATACAGCTTAGCAATTAATACGTTCAACTTATCATAGTTTTCTTTCGCTGCAATCATTAAATCTTCTTTTGTTCTTGGTCTTGGCATAATATTTCCTCCTACTTTACGCTATATCTCAATATGGTTTTTAAGTTTTCTTCTGATGTTCTATTCTTGTTGCTCAAATAGATTTCTGTATGATAATCAAATTTTCTTAAAAGACCATGTTTTTCCATAAAACTTTCTAGTTTTTCAAATGAATATGGTTCTGTGTCAAAACTTCCAATATGTAAAATCTGTACTGCTTTGCCACCTTCTACATTATCAAAAATGATTTCATCATATAATTTATTCGGTTTTTTCTCTCTAACATTCTTAATAGCTAAATCAAAAATATCTCTTGTAATAAAATCTGGCTGTTTAATCATAATTGCATATTTCAATTTATTTTTATCAAATTGTTCTCCAGAGTTTTTTCTCCAGATGCCTTCGAGTGGAAATACAGCAAAGTCTTTGTAAGAAGAATTATTTTCATCTATATTCGTCTTTTTAAATAACATTTTTATACCATATGCTAATGTAAACAATGCCGAAACTCTATCTGAAAAATCAGCTAAATTGGGATTACCTTCTCCATTTATCATAATGAACTTCTGATTAGGAACATCTATTATCTCCGCTTTTTGCTTCGCTCCATATAAATATTTTTCTTCTTTTTTCCATTCATATTTCATAGCAAAATTCTCCTTTGTACTGATAAATATATTATACAAAAGTTAACTTGACACCATCTGTCATATTCTATATTTTTTAGCCATAATGTTTATTATGTTTTTAATTTTATCTCGAATTTCTTTCGGTTCTAACACCTCTGCCGCATCTCCATAGGAAAATATATAGTTATATAAATTGTAATCGTTGGGAAGTTCTACTGTAGCATATAAATTTCCATCTTCATCTTCTTCAATAGCACTGGATACTTCATCATATACTCTAAAAGCCATTTTTCTATCAAATTTTACTTTAACAAATACAGTTTCCTCATACTCCATTTCTTTTTTTAAGACGATACTATCAAAATCATCTTCAAAGGTATTTGGTAAAATTTCAAATTCTTTTATGCGTGACAGCTTAAAATACCTAAAATCATTTCTTGACAAACAAAATGCATACACATACCAATCCCATCCTTTAAATAGGAGTCTGATTGGCTTTACTTTTCTGCTTGTTTCTTTTTTATTACTGGAAAAATATATTAAACGAACAATATTTTTATTGATGATTGCTGATTTTATATCTTTAAATAATTCATCATAAGATTTACTTCGTTGCCAATTTGTAAAATCAACTTCTATCCAGTTGGTATTTTTCGTTTTAAACAAAGTATAAATTTCTAATTATCTTTTTATATTTTCTTAAATGCTCGTAAAGCCTTATTCTATGTGCTTTCGAGTATTTTTACTGTAGGAAGATACTTCACGTTTCTTTGCATATTTCCTCATGTCTTAGCTGTCAGAAGTGGTAAATAAGTAGTAAATTCATTTGTACTACTAAGCAACAAGACGCTCCTGTTGCTTCTCTTTATTCAAGCGTTTCATTTCTGCCATTGCAGAATCGAATGTTGCATGTGCGTAATAGTTCAGCGTCATGGCTATATTAGCATGTCCCATAATGTACTGTAATGCCTTTGGATTCATTCCTGCATTTGCATAGTTGGTACAGAATGTATGTCGCAAACTATGTGGAGTGATGTGTGGCAATTTATCCTCGTTATACTTATTGTATTTCTTAACAAGACCTTTCATCATGCCGTTGTAATCACTTGCCACTTTTGGATAGTTCTTTCTATTAAGAAAGAGGAAATCACTATATCCATCAATCTCAACACGCTTATCATTCTTTCGATTCGCTAACACTCGCTTAAATGCTTGATAGGCTTCTTCAACCATAGGAACTTGACGTTCGCCACTTTTGGTCTTTGGTGTTTCAATGTAGTACCCAATTTCAGTATCTCTCAATAGCTGATGGTCTATATTGACAAGACGATTCTCAAAATCTAAATCTGGAAGTGTCAAACCACCAAACTCTGAAATACGAAGACCTGTTTTTAAGAGTATCAGAATTTCATCATAATTTTTGCTGTAGGTTTTATCAGCTTTTGCAAAGGCTAACAGTTTTTCTTCCTGTTCTTCTGTTAGTACGGTCTTAGGGACAGTATCATCATCAAGAACTGCTTTCAGTTGAAAGTCAAATGGATTCTTCCGAACACAATCATCTTGTATAGCAATATAGAATGAAGCCTTTAAAGAACGTTTGTAGTTATTGATGGTTTGATAAGCATAACCATTTTCACTCATTCTAATAGCCCATTCTTTAGCGTCTGATGGCTTAATACTGTCAATACTTCTTACACCTAACTTGTCTTTCTTCAAAATATCCATAAGATATTTGCGTCCAGTTTCAGTGTTTTTTCTAACCTTTGGTCTTTGAGCGTTCTGTTTTGCGTAAAGCTGGCAGAGTGTCATTTTCTTTCCTACAACATCAATACCATCATGAATGTCTTTCTGTAACTCTGCGATTTTCTCTCTAAGTGAGATACAATCACGCTTTCCTGCTGGTACTCGGTCTGTAGCCACAAGTTTCCACGAGTAAACAAATTGCGGTTCTCCAAATGAATCTATATATTTGTATAAGTATCTTCCGTCTTTTCGTTGGCTCTCTCCAGTCTTTAAGATTCGACCTTTATTGTCACGTCTTTTTTCTGACATGGCATTTGCTCCTTTCCTTTATGGAAAGAGCCTTGATACGACTTAATACTATTTTATCATATACAAGACCCTTTGGCGACGCTAGATTGCGTCCAATGTATCTATAATTTTTTCAAATTGTTTTCGTTTAATCTGAATACGATTGCCATTCATAATCAGCCAATTTGCATTTTTATTTTCCTCTGCCAAGCGTCGTAGCTTGTTTTCGCCAATACGAAAATATTTTGACGCTTCTTCAATGGTTAGGGTATAACGTTCCCAAATAGGAATGTCAGTCTGCTTCATAAAATCCTCCTTTCCAAATCACTTATTTGGATTTCATAAAAGTTGTTTTACCAGCAATCGAACAGCTTTAGCAAAGCTCACGGGAGTTCCACCCCTGCATGGTTCTCATGTAGCCATACTCATTGCCTGCGACGGTTTTATCACGCTCGGACTATTGACTGTATGGGAGTATCATTATCACGATAAGAATGTCGTTGCAGGCAATCCTGCTAAAGATTGCTTCTCGGATCACTAACATGAATCGCTCGCTATCTTTATAAGATAGGTCATGGCGGTTAGTTCCGTTGGCTCTTTTCTTATCGAAACGTATTCGATTACTTTTATTCAGTTTTCAAAGAACAATGGCTCGTTAGCCTATCAAAACACATTGAAAGCTCAATATGCTTTGGTGGAATAACAAACCTCCCTGTTCGGGAAGCGTGGAATGGTTTAGCACGCTTCCACGAAAGGAGAGAGGATATTACTTAATTTCAAATGACAAAATCTTTGTAATCAGTCTGGTTTCCATTCTTCCACGTAAGACTTCATCAACGACCATACTTTGATTGCCATATTCATCTTTCATAAGTCGTAGGGAACGCTTCGTTATGTACCCTCTGTAATGATGTAGAATCTGGTTAATCGCTTCGGTATCGCCATCTGTTGCCTTTACAATGAGAGGAAAGGGAATCATAGGATATTGTGTTTTCATTCTTCAAATTCCTCCATAAACTTTTTAATTAAGGCTAGTCCACTGGTTCTATGCCGATAGACAGTAGAACGGTTCAATTTCAACAGGTCTGCAATTTCTGAATCGCTCATGTCCATAAAGTAAAACAGCAGTAGAATTTCACGTTTCTTGTCTGGCAACTCACGTAATGCTTCACTCAACAAATCATTTTCAACGCCTACTGATAACCCATTGAGTGTAAAAATCTGAAAGTCAGTTGAATAGTTATCTGTTGTCGCAAACTGGCTAACAAGATAATCGCCAACATCCGAAAAGGACACCTCACGCTTTGCAATCCTTGAAAGATAAAGCATATAATTCTTTCGCTCGTCTTCCATAGCACGTTTACAGATATAGTCAAACTGATTTTCTATTGTGGTCTGAAAAGAAGATGGTTTCATGTTTCTCACCCCCTTTCTGTCTAGGAAAGGAAGTGAGCCTTGCTCGTTTATCTCCTTTCACTCTTAGTCCCAATGTGAAAGGGGGATTTGTTGCATTACTGATAAATAAACTTTGTAAAAAAGTTCTGAATAGCCAAAAAAGCATATAAACAGATTTATTTCTCTGTTTACATGCTTCTGTTATTCTATCTATATGATTTATAAAACCACATTGGTGGACGTACTTATCTATTGCAGATAGACGACTTTTTTTGACAAGAACCCAATGTAAGGAAATTTATTGTATATGATGTACTTCATGGCGACGTTGACCTCCAACAAACCGCCATTTGGAAGTAATATACAATATTTTAACAGCGTAAATAGCACTACCATATAACGGTTTTTTTTATTGGCGTTTAGTAGTGCTTTTTATTAAATATAAACCTATAAACCATATAACACGTTTTTCTATACCTGTTTTTAATTCAGTAGGAACAATAAAATGTATAGAGGTGGTCTACTATGCGTAAAAAAGAAGATAAATATGATTTTAGAGCCTTTGGTTTAGCCATTAAAGAAGCTCGATTGAAACGAGGTTTAACTCGTGAACAAGTGGGAGCATTGATTGAAATTGACCCACGGTACTTAACTAATATTGAAAATAAAGGGCAACACCCCAGCATACAAGTTCTTTATGACCTTGTATCGTTACTTCATGTTTCCGTTGATGAATTTTTCTTACCTGCTAATAACTTGGTAAAAAGCACCCGACGATTACAGATAGAGAAATACATGGATAGCTTTACAGACAAAGAACTATCCTTAATGGAATCTTTAGCCAGCGGTATCAACGAAGCAAGAAACATCGAAGACTAATTAAAAGAATCCATACATAACGGAAAGAGCCGATAAAATGAGATTGTATTAATCTCATTTTATCGGCTCTGCGTCTTTGCGTCTGGCTCTGTAATCACAGTTACTTTGAACTGCTTTATTTCAATTAAATTTTCTTGTCTGCATTTCGGACAATAGAGGGGGAATTTTTTTAATTCAGTATCTTCCCTTATCTTTAATCGTGTTTTATTTCCACATACAGGACACAATATCCACTTGTAGTTTATAATAACTATCTCCTCCTTTACACTTTAATTCAAATCTTTATTAAAAAATATTTCATCTTATTTAACAAGAAACCATATTTATATAACAACATAAAATACACTAAGTTATTTTATTGAACATATATCGTACTTTATCTATCCGACTATTTGGACGACGGGGCTGGCAAACAGGTTCACCGGTAGTAACATGGTACCCTTTTAACTCTGTTAAACAAACACTACGTCCATTTGTAAAGAAAGTTAAATCACTACGATATTCTTGAATACACCGAGCAGGGATTTCTCCACTAAGAATGACCTCATTATTTTTCAATTGAGTGTCTACGATGTTCGCACAATATTTAGGAGCATCGTTGTATGCTCGTGAAAGATATTCCTGTGGCGCATAAATTTTAAAACTAAGATATGGCTCTAACAATTCTGTTCCAGCTTTTTTTAAGACTTGTTCCAATACAATAGGAGCAAGCATCCGAAAATCTGCTGGGGTACTAACAGGGCTATAGTATAAGCCATACTTAAAACAGATTTTACAGTCCGTCACATTCCAACCATACAATCCTTGTTCACAGCCATAGCGTATCCCCTCCATAACTGCATTTTGAAACGATTGATTTAAGTATCCAAGAGAAACCGAGCTCTCATACTGTACTCCGCTCCCTAATGGAAGCTGTGCTACAGATAGACCAATGGAAGCCCAGAAAGGATTCGGTGGAACTTCGATGTGAATGGTATACTCTGCTTTTTTTAACGGTCTTTCCATATAAATGACTGTAGGCTCTTTTATTTCTATCTCCACATGATACTTTTCTTGCAGCAGAGCACAAGTCACTTCCATTTGTACTTTCCCTAAGAAAGAAAGTATGATTTCATGTGTCGCAGAATCCACATAATATCGCAGAAGCGGGTCACTGTCGGAGATTTCTAAAAGTGCATCAAGTAACATTTCCCTTTGTTGAGGTTTGCTCGGTTCAACAGTCGTTTGCAGCAGAGGGAGGGGATTTTCAATTCTCTCTCTCTGTGGCAATAGCTTTGTATCTCCAAGAACACTATTTAACTTCAAAAACTCATTCTGCAAAATAACAATTTCCCCGGAATAAGCCTTATCAATTTTACATAATTCACCATTTATTGAAGTATACATTTCTGTAACTTTTATTTTTTCTTTTTCTGATACTCTAACCGAATCTCGTAAATGTAGTACTCCACTATAAAGGCGTATATATGCAAGACGCTGTCTTTTTTCCGAATACTCAATTTTGAAAACTTTTCCGCAAAGTTCAGACTGACCTCGATGTGTTGATGAATAAAATTTATTCGTAATCACTTCTATAAGGTTATCAATCCCTATATTGTTTTTTGCACTTCCGTGATAAACAGGGAACAGAGAACAATTCTGAAATCTTATGCTTTCCTCTTGTTCGAGTTCCAATGCTTCTAATGATTTACCGGACATATATTTCTCTAAAAGGTCATCGTTTCCCTCTATTACCGTATCCCATTGTTCAGATTCGGTAAAGTTCGTCACACACATATTAGGATACAGTTCTACCTTCTGTTTGATTACAATTTCGGCAGAAAGTTTCTCTTTAATATCCTGATAAACCGTTGATAAATCAATTCCATTTTGGTCAATCTTATTGATAAAAAAGATTGTGGGAATCCCCATTTTCCTAAGTGCATGAAATAATATACGAGTTTGTGCTTGTACGCCATCTTTTGCAGAAATCAGTAGAATTGCCCCATCTAAAACTGATAATGAACGATATACTTCTGCTAAGAAATCCATATGTCCTGGCGTGTCTATGATGTTCACCTTCGTATTTTCCCACTGAAAAGAGGTTATTCCTGTCTGAATTGTAATTCCTCTCTGACGTTCTAAAAGCGTATTATCCGTCCTCGTTGTACCTTTGTCCACGCTTCCTAATTCTGTAATCGCTCCACTGTTATATAATAAGCTTTCTGTTAAGGTAGTTTTTCCTGCATCAACATGAGCTAAAACTCCAATATTAATAATTTTCATGTGATTTTCCTCCATTCAAAAACCCAAAAGGGCATAAAAATCCCAGTGATAAATACTTTTATCACTGGGATTTTTATGCATAACCATAGGCATACAAAGCATACAGATATTCTCCGGATACTTTAGAATCACATGATAAAGGTATTCTTAAACTGGGTACAAAAAACTAAGCCCTCCTAAAAAAGGACATCCAATTATTTGTTCCCACTATCAAATTGACAGTTTATTTAAGAATACCTTGCCGCATATTTATTAACTCCTTTTAAATAGATACTTAAATAATAGCACGTAAGAGCATATTTGTCAAGGAATCTCCAATTTTTTATCAAAGAGAGTACGTGATTACAAAATAGCTGTAATAATGTACCAATATTTGTTATTCTATAATCTTCCAATTACTCCCGTTCTTTTCAAGTACCAAATCAAATTGAGATACCTGCGTTGCTTTGGTCTGCTGGTCGATATACTCCACTGTCAGCGATACCGTGACTTGATTATCCTTACGATTGTGAATAGGATTTACCAGTTCTTGAAAGATGTACTCTTTTCCGATTGGTTTTAATATCCCGTCATTCACATAGTAGGAAAGTTCACTGGCTGTCGCTGTAGGATAGAGCTTGAAGAACGTCGTTAAAAACTCATTGATTTCATTGGTTGTAATGGAATCAACCGTCCCCTCACTTTCAATGGCTTTTGGTTTATAACTTGATTTCTTAGGTATGTTGGTAATGGTCGGATTCTTAACCAGTACCATATTTCCAGAACCATCTACATAGACACTCACTATATAAGCAGAGTGGACGGTCTTTGTATTTTCTCCCTCTGTAATGAGCTGGTCTACACTGTAGGTTACATTAAACTCATTGTCGCCAGTTGGCTCTACCGTCCATATCTGAAATCCTCTTACAGAAGACGATACAGGAATATCTTTGCGTACTGTATCAACATTGAGAGCTTGAAGTTCATCTGTCAGATAGCCTTTTAGACTTTCCATTCGATTATCAATGGACTTATCGGATTGCTCCCATGAATAGTAGACTTTCGCAAAGTTCTCTACAAAATTTTCTACATGATGAGTATCAACGTATTCCTTTTCTATGATAGTTGTTTCGTGAATAGTATGAGTATCTATAGCTGTAAAGTGCTTGAATATCGCAAAGCTGAAACTAAGCCCTAAAAGTACCCACAAGGCAATCACAACCTTTTTATGAGGATTGACCTTATAGTAGACACGAGGTTTCTTTTCCTTTGGTATCTGTTTTTCTTTATTCTGATTTTTTCTAAATTTCATCATTAAATCTTCCTTTCTCATTGTTTGATTCGTCCTGCTCCCACTAAATGCTGTTGCCAGTAGGGGCTTGTTAAGTCGGCATAACCGATTGGGTCGCCTGCATGAAACATACGGTTATTGCCAAGGTATATCCCAACATGAGTAATATAAGAGCCAGCGTTATAGGTAGAATGAAAGAAAACCAAATCGCCAGCTTGTGCTTCCGATAGTGGGATATGCTGGGTCACATCATATTGCTGTTGTGCGGTTCGTGGTAAGTTAATTCCAGCTTTTCCATACGTCCATTGTGTCAGTCCGCTACAATCAAAAGAAGTAGTCGGGGAAGCTCCACCGTAAACGTATCGCCAGCCCTCATATTTCAGTGCTTCGTCCATGATGGCTTGTACCGTATCATCATCAAACTCTGTTGTGACAAGATACTGCGTTACCAGTTGCACATAAAACATATTGCCATAGTTGTATCGCCAGCCCCCATTGATAGGTATGGCTATGGGATTGGGGTAAGACACTTTTTCGCCACCTGAATACTCTTTTGAGAAACTTTGAGCCAGTTCAAAGGTATATTTATTTCCACGATTAGCCACATACCCTAAGAAACCACCACCATAATTGTAGGACTGGATAACCGATTCTAAATCTACACTGAGCCTTTCGCTACTGGCTAATAATTCACTGAAATACTTCACACCTTGCTTAATGGATTCTTCTGTACTCAATGAATTAGGTGGAAGACCGAGGGATTCCGAGGACTGCATAACATCTTCCGCAGTACCGCCCGATTCCACCTGTATAATCGCAAGAAGTATGTTGACATATTCTTCAACGCCATATTCTTTGGCATATTTTTCTACCATAGGCTTATGAGCCAGCACTTCTGCGGAAACATTCACACCTCCATAATGAATATTGGAAATTCCGCTGTCCTGTTCATCTGAAAATAAAATGGCAACAAACAGAAGCAGTGAGAAGACCATCAAGAATAATCCAGAACCACCAATCACTAAAGTTTTCAACTTCATGGTTTCTTACCGACTTTCTTAATGGTGGCGGTTTTGATTGGTGGTCTACTTCTTGTATTTTGTAGTGGTACTCTTTGAACAGTAGACGGACGTTCTTTTGTGATTGGACGTTGTGAAGTTCTATCTGCTGTAGTGGTTGAAGTTGCTGGCTTTTGAACGATTTTTTCTTGAACGGTATTGCCTTGGCGTTCCACTTTTGGACTTGAAAAATCGGACTTAACTGCTGGACGCTCTTGTTTGGCTTGTTGAGATTCCTTATATGAAGTCTGAATATTAGACTGTTTTGAGGTCTGTTCATCATGATATTGTTCTTGTCTTGTAGTCGGTCTTTCATGAACAGAAGAAGCAGGCTGTTTTTTCTGTTTGACCTGTTCCATTTCAGAGCGACGCTTCGCAATGGTTTTTCGCCTTTGTTCCTGCTGTTCCTTGCGTCCACTGGCTCTGTCCGCTTTGGTTTGAGAAATACTACTGGTTAAATCACGGACATTCTCTTTTACTTTGGATTTTCCTTGATATACTGCATATCTTGCATTGGTCGGCAAATCTTTAACCTGTTCTTTCAAACCACTAGCAGTGTCTACCATTCTGTCTTTGGTATCAGCTACTGTACCGATGGTTTGACCGATACGTTTTCCAAGTGTTGATTTTTCCTTTCCGTCTGGTCGGGAGTGATCTGCTTGTGTCCTTGCAGAACTCCCCGAACCCGACTGTCCTTTTTTACCTGTAACAATGGCAGACCCAGCCCCTAGAGTAGTCATGGAACGTCCAAGTTTCCGCTGTAGACGGTGCATGTGAGCGTGCATAAGCATACGAGGTTTTCTCATCACACGACTTCCCACACTTTGAGAATCGTTACTCTGTAGAGAAAACATACTCATTAAATCGCCCAGCTTGAAGTAGATTCCTGCAAAGGTCACAATCTGTAGAAAAGCAATCAAAAAGAACGGATAACCAGCCGATAAGGTATAGAGCATGGTTGAAATACTAAATGCTGTCGTAATAATCAATGTGATTCCAGCTCGTGTCAAAATGGTATTAAAGAGCTTTGTTATGGCTCGTTTTGACATACCATCAAATGATGGAATCATGCTTAAAATAAAGCTCACAGGCAGAAACATAGCATAGATGATAAAAAGTACCTGCGAGAAAATCATGATTCCTGTTAATAGGAATACAAATATGGAAATCCCAATATTGAAGACAAATAGGAAGAAGACTGTACCTAAACGGTTAATGGTCTTTGTAATGGTTAGATTGGTATTGCTTCTGTCTTCAATTTCTTCCGCAACAATTTTTTCTCTGTCTTCGCCATTGTTGGAATCTGGGCTGGTGGAGAGCAGGCTTTCCACACGGTCAATACCGATACTTTCAATGTCTGAACTGTTGTATTGAATCAGTAGCCACGGTTGCTGAACCTGTATGGAAAACAGGCTATCTCTGATTAAGTCCACGCTGTCCTTGCCTTGACTATCGGAATGGGGCATGACAATCTTCGTGCCAAGTGATAAACTGGCATTACTGATGTCTGATGAAAAGTCATTGATTTTTTTAATGTAGTCGGGAGCGTAGGCAATAAAGGAAGCCGATAGGATAAACACCAGCACAAAATTCATAATGGCATGAATTGCCTTTGTGGTTTCTCTCTTTATCAGTCCCGTATAGGCAACATAAACCCCAAGAACCAAAATCAAGAGTAAGAGGAATCCAACATAGAAACCCTCTGTTGAAAATCCGTTTGCACTCACACCAGCTAAGGTCTGCATATTCTTACCAATGGAATCTGCTGTAGCGGAAATGAAGTCTAAGGAATAGGCTTCCTGTACTAAGTAACCTGTCGCATTGGAAACATACAAACTGATTGTCCAAATAAAATTGGTAATGGCATATAGTCCATACATGACCTGTTTTCCAATCCCGTCCGACCAGTTCCACGGAAGCCAGCCCCAGCTATTATCCACATAAAAATCCAGTTGATAGTTTTCAAGTGGGTATCGGCTGTATTCATTTGCCACATTGACCGTATCATCTACCAAGCCCGCAGCTTGAACCACCGTTCCCAGCATGGCTAAAAGAAAAATGGCAATCACAAGTGTGAAAGCCACTGTCATTGCCACTTTACCTAGACGTTTCAGCGTCCAGTTTGATTTTATTCTGTTTACTATTGATGGTTTCACATTTACACCTCTTTTCGCACAGGTGGTCTGGTATCAAAGGCATGGAGCAGTTCTTCAAATACAGGGTGGAACTGTATCACACCGACACGACCATATAAATCACTGATAAGGCATTGCCCGTTTTCCAAATCACGCAATCGCTTCTGATTGTTTTCGTCCTCTGGGTCTACACCAAAAAAGGCTAAGGTCTTTTTAATCTCGTTAAGGTCAGTGGAACGAAATGCAAATTTTAAGCCGAGGTTATTTTTCAGTTTTTCATCTAAGAGGTCGTCTGTATTTTGGGTCACGAAATATACCCCAGCGTTCATAGCACGACCAGCCCGAACCAGCTTCATAGATAGTGTTTTTCCTTGTGCTACCTGTAAAAAGCTCCATGCTTCGTCTAAATCTACAATCTTGAAAATGCTTCGGTCTGTATGGATAAAGTCTAAAGCAAAGGTACTAATGACAATCAGCATAGCAACGGATAAAAGCTCCATAGTGGTATATTCCTCAAAGGAAGTTTCCTTGTCGGGAAGTACCAAGTCCGCAACCTGTATAATGTTCAGTTGTTTTTCTAAGCTGATAGACTGCTCCACATAACCATTACTGAATAATAAATGTGCAAAGTCATAGTCTGTAAAACTTTCGATATGGTCGGCTATACTGGTACTTAGTGGCGTATTCTCAACCCGTAATTCCTCAATCACTTTCATCAACCCTCGTACTTCACTATTGGTTACTGCACGAATGGCTTTTCTAAGGATTGGGAAGCGTTCCCCATCACGAGAGGAAATCCCCGTAAGGAATGTCAGAATATCAATAGCCAGTGATTCAGAATCTTTGGGATTTTTCATAATCACATAAGGGTCAAGTAAGCCTTTGTTTTTCTCATCAGAAGTCAGAGTGACGATATTGATTTCATGGGAAATCTCTGGCAAGGTTTCTTTCCATCTGCCACGTTCTGCTTTTGGGTCTACAATCACTGCTTGTGCCCCATAAAGCACCGCATAATAGACGATAAGGTTATTCGCAAAGGATTTACCACCACCCAGCGAACCAACAAAAGCCGACGCTAACGCATTGGTTACTGAACCCTTAACCCCTTGACTGGCAAGAGCAGGTTTCAGATAGACATTGCGTCCAGTATCTAAGCTGTAGCCAACATAAATCCCCTCATTTTCCCCCAGCATTTGAGTAGCACCAAAACCTAAACCAGCGAGGAAATCAGAGGTCACGTATTGAATATAATCATTCATATAACGCTTGCTGGCAGGTAAAAATTCTTCATGTAAGCCGAGCATATCCCCAAATGGTCGTACCAGTTTTACGCTTAAATCGTCATAAAAATCTTTCACTTCATTACAACGACGTTTGAGTTCGTCAAGATCATTTGCTGATACCCTTACCACATAAGACAGCTTGTACATAGATTCCTTGCTTTGGTCTAAATTGGTTTCCAGCTCATTCACACTTTCCAGAGCTTCCGCCACATTGGAGCTGGTTTCATTATCACTTTGCCAAGCGTGGTTATCCAAGTCTTTCAGTTCTTTCTTTTTATTGCGGACAGTAGATAGGGCTTTACGATTCGCTACAATTTCCACATTCATTGACGTATCAATCGGGAATGTAAATTGCTGTTGCTGGTAGTAGAAGATTTCAGAGGACGGAAAGTCCAATTCGCCGACAATGCTGTTGATGGTAAAGTACGCCACATAGACGGTTTCGTCTTCCTGTTGAATTTTTAGGTATCGCTGTTTTTCTTCCACCAGACAACGGGTCGGTTTAATAAGGTCATAATATTTAATCAGCGTTTCATTATCCAGCTTCTTCTTTGATAGATGGTACTCATAATCTTCATAAGCTGTACCTGTCTGTCCATAAAGATGTTCAATCAGATAGCCGAAGTCGTCCTTATCCAGTCTACGGATTTTGAAACGACGAGAGATTTTATTTTCCAAGAGCTTTTCCATCTTCTGAAAACGCAGGATTTCATCATTACTCATGCTGACAAAATCGCCCATTAGCTTATGGTTCACATCATAGACAAAATCAGACAAAGCATTTTTGGCTTCAACGGTAAGACTTTTCATAGAAAACTCTTGATCGTTGAGAAGCAACTTAAAGCCGATAAAGAAGCGGTAGTCCACTTGATTTTCGCCAATCATGGATATTAAAGCGTCTGTCTGTTGGTCGATTTTGTCATAGGCAATTACTTTGAGTTTGCCAGTTACTTCCTCTTTGGAACGTTCTTGTGCAGAACGTATGCTGGATTCTGTACTGATTTGTAGAGCATGAATCTTGCCATCACGATTTTGTGCGATAAGCTGTCTGAAAGAATCATGCACTTGTATTTTCTGTTCTGGACTTAGGAATGAGTAATTGTAAGGAATAAGCTCATAATAGGCGTAACATTCGCCATCTTTATTCCAGACCAGATTATTTTCAATGTATTTAATTGGATATGCCATAAAATTCACTCCTAACTGTCGTAATGGCTTCTTGTGGCTGGTTTCTGCCAAGGGTTACTTTTTTCCCTGCATAGGTCAGCTTTGGTCGCAGTGCATAAGCAATGACAGACTTCAAAAATCCATAAGGCTTTTTACCATCAAAGGTTTTTGTAGACATAAACCATGTGAAAGCCACAGGAATTCCAAAATATTTGAGAAATGCTCCCTCAATCATGGAAAGAGGTGGCAAGTTGCCAAGTATCATAACCGCAAACAGTGACACGACAAACCACGTCATTTGCGTAAAGGTTATGGGAAACGGAAGTCTAAAATCGTTGATGGAGTACAGCACTTTCTCAACAGACCAAATACTGGTATAGCTTCGTATTTTCTTCATAGAATCAATCCTTTCAATAGACGATTTCAAAAATCCCATAATTGGTTGTGATAAAAGTTCCCGAAATTTCTAAATCACGACCATAGGATTCGTAATCAATATAGTTTTGAAGACTGGTTGGCACTTCGCCCAATACTCCAGTTTCTTCAATGTAGTAACGTGCGACATCTGCCATATCATCACAATCCGAGTGAATGATAATATCCTCTTGATGTTCGCTTAGTTCCTCAATACTTGAAAAATGAGTGAGCAGAGCAGATAGCTCGGATTGTAGTTCCTCTGGCAACTCCGATACCATTTCCCATAGGCGATTGAGTTCGCCAATAGAAGTGTATTCGTCAACCGTAAAGGGTAACTCATAATCGTGAATGGCGTATTCCTCGTATTCATCATTCAAGCCGATTTTCTCTTTGACTTCTTCAAAATCAATGGGAAAGGTAAACCAAGCACCGACTAATTCTCCTTCATTGTATTTACCTAAGTTGGCAATATAGACTTGCATATCGTCCATGTGTTCACGTCCTTTCTTTGTAGAGATTCAAAAATCCCTACCGCACTTCGTTTGGTGTACCATTCTTTTGCGGAACATAAGAAAACCACTTATATTCCACAAAATAACGGTTTAATTTAAGCACCGATAATGCGATTAAATAGCTCTAATAAAATGTCTTTTACTCCAGCAGCGTTGAACACCAAGCCCACCGCAATAATCGCAATGATGAGAAAGCCAATCAGTTTACTAAACTCACGCTTGAAGCCAAGATACAAGCCAATTACAACGATTGCTAAAAGTACCAGTGATTGAGCATTTGATAGAAACCAGTTATAAAGGTTTTGTCCAAAATTCATAAAAATGTTCTCCTTTCTGTATGCAGTGAATTTGTATTTAAGTTATTTTTTTGGGGTATACACTTTCTGGTATGGATAGAGATTCCATGCCAGATTTTTTTATACAAAAAAGAGGACATTTGCTGTCCCCTCGTTATACAATCAATTCACCACAAAAATCATGAAAGAAGGTTAAACAAATGTCCCATAATGATTCTATCCTAAATATTCTTGGAATTAAAGATAAAAATATTAAAATTATTTCTGTTGAAGAAGCTGAACACAACAACGATTCTGTTAAAGAGTATATAACGCTAATAACAGCTACTCTTTCTTATCCGATTAATCGTTGTCGTAACTGTGGCTTTCCCACAGTTAATAAGGATGGCTTTCGCAAAACTCATGTACGACTGGCAAGTTTAAATGGGAGAAGATATGAACTAGAGCTTCGTAAACAACGCTATAAATGTAAATCATGCCATACTACTTTTGGTGCTATTACTAATTTAACCAAAGAAAATCAAACCTTATCCAGTGATCTCAAAAATCAAATCATGCTTTTAGCTCGTAAAGGCTTATCTGGTCAGCTTATTGCTGAAATGTGTCACTGCTCTCCTAGCAGTGTTCGTCGAACAATCTTAGAGCGCATGGAACCACACTATCGTGTGGCTAAGTTGCCTAAGCATCTATGTTTTGACGAGTTTCGTTCAATTAAGTCTGTGATGTCCTTTATCTGTTGTGACGCTGAAACCCACCAAATTGTCACAAAGTTACAGGATCGTCTATCACCTACCATTGTTGATTATTTTGAAAGTCGTTATTCAAAAGCCGAACGCGAATGCGTTCAATCAGTTGTAATTGATTTAAATGCTCAATATCAAAGTTTTATCTATCGCCTTTTCCCTAATGCCAATATCATTATTGATCGCTTCCACCTTGTACAATTAGCTGGTCGCGCTTTGGACAATTGTCGTATCTCTATCCTAAAGCAACTTGATAAACAGAGCCAAGAATATAAAATTATGAAGTCACATTGGAAGCTATTCCATAAAAAAGCTGAAGATCTTCACCCTGAAGAAGTAGTTTTTCTTCGCGGCGTTAAACAATATATGACTCGCCAAAATGCTGTTGATCTCATTACTAGTAAATTTTCCAAGTTCGCTGAAGTATACCAAACTTACCAAGATATCACGAAAGCCCTAAACGAGCGCAATAGTGAATTACTAGAGTCAACCATCTTAGACTACCAAAAAACCAATACAGAAATGGATACTGCTATTCAAACCCTTCGTCAAAACAGAAAATATGTCTTAAATAGCGCTAAATTTGAATACTCTAATGGTCCTTTAGAAGGCATCAATCGCAAAATCAAAACCCTAAAACGAACTTGTTATGGTTTTGCCAATCAAAAATTTTTCTTTTTAAGAATCGATTGTATTTTTTCGTAAAAAAATACCCCCTACATTTTCGTAGGAAGTATTTTTAGTCAACCATACCAGTTGACAGATATCCCACTTAGGACATTTTCCTACAAGGGGTCCCGAGCGCTTAGTGGGAATTTGTACCCCTTATCGATACAAATTCCCCGTAGGCGCTAGGGACCTCTTTAGCTTCTTGGAAGCTGTCAGTAGTATATCTAATAATTTATCTCCATTCCCTTTAGTAACGTGTAACTTTCCAAATTTAAAAAAGCGACTCATAGAATTATTTCCTCCCGTTAAATAATAGATAACTATTAAAAATAGACAATACTTGCTCATAAGTAATGGTACTTAAATTGTTTACTTTGGCGTGTTTCATTGCTTGATGAAACTGATTTTTAGTAAACAGTTGACGATATTCTCGATTGACCCATTTTGAAACAAAGTACGTATATAGCTTCCAATATTTATCTGGAACATCTGTGGTATGGCGGGTAAGTTTTATTAAGACACTGTTTACTTTTGGTTTAGGATGAAAGCATTCCGCTGGCAGCTTAAGCAATTGCTGAATCGAGACTTGAGTGTGCAAGAGCAACCCTAGTGTTCGGTGAATATCCAAGGTACGCTTGTAGAATCCTTCTTCAACAATCAGATAGATGTCAGACGCACGGCTTTCAAAAACCACTTTTTTAATAATTTGTGTGCTTAAATGGTAAGGAATATTCCCAACAATTTTATACCTCTGTTTGTTAGGGAATTGAAACTGTAGAATATCTTGGTGAATTAAAGTGACACGAGTATTCAGTTTTAATTTTTCTGACGATAAGTTGAATAGATGACTGTCTAATTCAATAGACGTTACCTGTTTACTTATTTTAGCCAGTTTCGTCGTTAAATGCCCTTTACCTGTTCCAATTTCGTAAACGGTATCGGTTTCTTTTAAATTCAATTGTTTTATTATTTGGTTGAGTACTTTTTCACTCGTTAAAAAGTTTTGAGAATATTTTATATTTTTGTTCATGTAATCTCTCCTGAAGTGATTACATCTATAAACAAATACAGAAGTTAAACGATTTGTTTGTAATTTTAGTTATCTGTTTAAAAAGTCATAAGATTAGTCACTGGTAGGAATTAATCTAACGTATTTATTTATCTGCGTAATCACTGTTTTTAGTCTGTTTCAAAACAGTAGATGTTTTATCTACATTACGCATTTGGAATACCAACATGACGAATCCCTCCTTCTTAATTACAAATTTTTAGCATCTAATTTAACTTCAATTCCTATTATACAAAATTTTAAGATAATGCACTATCAACACACTCTTAAGTTTGCTTCTAAGTCTTATTTCCATAACTTCTTTTACGTTTCCGCCATTCTTTGCTGTTTCGATTTTTATGATATGGTGCAAGTCAGCACGAACACGAACCGTCTTATCTCCCATTATATCTTTTTTTGGATATCTGTCAACTGGTATGGTTGACAGATATCCTTTTTTTGTTGTTATCACGTCCTGTTCTTTTACTGACTGTTGCTTCAAAATCTGCTTGTGTCGGTCTGTCAGTTTCGCATGGTCGAGAATGTCTTTTACAACCTGCGTCTGGTTGATTTCATCAAGTTTAATCGCAACCTTTAAGGTCGGGGCAACTTGATGAGATAGCCAGTTCAGCGTCCTTTGGAAGGAGTAAGGCTCTGGTTTTGTGGTTAGTTTTAATCGTTCACGATTGTTCCCAATAAACCAAGCCCATTCTTCATTCAGTTTCCAATCAGAACGAGGTTTGGAATCGTCTTTATCTACAAAACGGATATACCGATTGATAATTTTAAAGGCGGTATGCTCTGGATTGTCATAGACGAGTAAATCACGGACTGCATAATAGGCACGCTCATTTTTCAATCGAATCTCAAAACGGTTTTTTACTTCTGCGTCTTCAATGGGAATATCATTTTTCTTGTACTGCTCGTAGTCCTTTTCATAGATACAGAAATAAACTTCACTTTGTAATGAACCGATATAGAGGGTGTTTCCCATACATTCCTTTTCCTCTTTGCGTACCAGTTCGCCACTGCGATAGCTTTTAAAACTGCGGAAGACGGAGATACATTCTTCCTGTTGGCACTTTTCAGTGAGTACAGGGATATTCAAAATCCCTGTCTTATCGTTAATGGCAAGGTCAAGGCGTTTCATCACACCGCCAGCCACCAAAACGTCCATAAAGAACTCATACCAGCTTCTTTGTTGTGCCAGAAGATAGCTTTCAAATTGTCTGCACCCACGACCTTTCAATTCCACCAGAACTCCTTTGTCCAGTTCATGGGAGCAAAGGACGAATATGTCGCCTAAAGCATAATGCTCTGAATAAGAATAGAAACCATAGTCCTCATGAAGAAAATAGGACAGTTTCAGTTGTAAGATGTTTTCGACCACCTGCTGTACGTCTGTTGTCGGAAAGCGAATCCTTACATAATCAAACAGCATTTCAAGGGGAGCGTCGGGATTGAAGCGTTCCAGAGCTTCCCAAAGGGACTGCTGTAAATCCTCTGATGGCTTGACTTTTCCTGTTTCAATATCGCTTAGATACTGCCTTGTAATACCAGTCGCAACAGCTAAACGGTTTTGAGATAGTCCATAAGCCAAGCGTTTTTCTTTTAAATGCTGTAACCAAGTTTGTTCATTCAGTAAAAATCCCTCCAATCAAAAAGGCGTATGTCAACTTTTAAAGCCCATTTGACATACGCTGAAATTTTGTAAATCCCTTGTAACCAAAGGATTTTCTAATGTTTTTTTGACTGTTTCCTGTCGATTTGTACCCCCCTGTTAGATACGGGGGGTTAAGTGCTGGCGTGGCTATTGCCACACCAGCCAGCAAGATCAGTCCACACCTGCGACTTCCGCTTCGCACGTCGCCTGCGTGGACTGTCTGCTGTTGGATAACTTTTTAATTTCCTCCAAGAAATCATATCCTTTTGGTACAAGGGGAGTATAAAACTCTGATATGACACTTGTTCCTACATCAACATAGCCACGACCTTTGATTCGCTTTAAGAAGAAATCCTTTTGTACGTCACTGCCAAACATCATGCCATAGCCCATTTCAGACATACGACCTAAAGCCACTCTGAAATTAAACTGATCACGGATTCCGTCGCCTAAATATTTTGCGTCTGGACGTTGACAAGCCAGTATTAGAAAGAAGCCAGCTTGACGACCTAACATGACAATCTGTTTCAGCTTATTCATAACTGCGGTGTTTTCTTTTGTTCCCAGCATTTCCATGAAAGCGACGTATTCATCAAAGATTAAGAAGTGTGCCGGGAGACCTAAGTAAGCATAATTTTTGCCAGTCTTATAGTTCTTCATCTGCTTCATTTCCTCACTACGTTTCATCATTTCTTCATAGAATGTTTCAATGCAAGAAAGCAAGTCTTCTTTTCTATAGTAGACATTTGCCATCACAGAACCTAAGTCCGCAAGGTCAGCATTTTTCGGGTCAAGAATATACAGTTTTGAATCTGTATGAAGCAAGGCTTCAATCAGTGTCAGTATAAAGTAAGTTTTACCGCCACCTGTACCACCAGCAATCAACATATGAGGGAGCTTATCATATTCCCACCATACGTTTTTCATTAAGCGAAGTTTACCATCTTTAGCTTCTACTTCATCAATAGAAATACGACTGGCTATGGTGTCATAGAGCAAAGTATATTCCACATAGGAATCCTTTAACTCTTTATCCGTCAGCTCACAGTACAAGCCACTCTCTAATTTCTTTTCCAAGTGTAAGAGTTGGTCTTGATATTTTCCCAGCGTGATTTCCACCCGTATCTGTATCAAGCCATTTTTAAGTCGATAATACATTTTAGGGAAGTAGGTTATCTTTTCCTTTGTACGACCAGCACTATCTTTAAAGAAACCCTCTGTTTTGACCTGTTCAGATTCATACCACTTGTTTTCAAGTATCATCTTTGCCAGTTTTTGACGGTGGTAAAGTTGTTTAACCGTATCATAGCGAACCCGTTTGAATACAAACGCTACCAGCAAGCAGATAAGAATTGCGACACTGAAACTGATAATTAAATAGGGAATGTCAATCTTATCTGCTTGTGATAGGTTAAAATCCTGCCAGTTGATCTGCTGGATTGTCTTCACATGAAACAGTCCGACAACCAGCAGGAAAACAGGCAGGAGTGACGCTATCGTAAAATGAAAGACTAAATCTTTACCAGATGGGCGAATCCTTTTACCACGCTGTTTCATGCGAAAAAGTCTCCTTTCTACCTAGCGACTATTTGTCTTGTGTCGGTTCTTTCTTTGCTTGTGGTTGAGCTTTGAATGAACTAGAATCCTTTGTCAGCACAATATCGTCTGCCTTGATATACCAGTCAACATCTGCTCCTTGATAGGTGGCAGTAGCAACGGTGTCCGCAATGGGATTGATAAGTTCCACCCGTGCGTTATAATCAAACTCTTTCAAAGGCACGCTGGCAGGAATACTTACTTGAATCATGCGTCCTTGTCCTTTGGATTTTAAGTCATAGGTACGTTCCTTGATTTCATCTGAAACCGACCCGTCTTCATTTTGGATTCTCACTTCACGACGTAGAGCAGAGAATTTCAATTCTCCAAAAGTCGTGTCTTTATCTAATACAATGCCATTTGCTAATCTCATCATTTTTCCTCTCTTTCTTTATTCTTTTATCATGTCGTCAGCATGTAAAAGGTAATTTGTAAAACCACGAGTGCCGATTTTGTAGCCCTCTGCGGTAATACGTGGATTGACTAACTTCACACGTTCCTCAAAGCCGAAATGTTTTTCGCCAGCTTCAGCAGGAAGCACCACCACAATATCATCTGCTCTTTGAACATCAGAATAGAGATTATAGCTTCTTGATAAGACAGTTAGCCGTCCGTTGATTCTTCGCTGAACGACTTTATCCTCGCCAGCAAATTCTAAATTGCCGAATGTTTTTTCCATGTTGGGAATCACAAATTTAAGTTCCATATTTTTACCTATCCTTTCTTTTTTATTGGCTGAATGAATGTTTGATGGTCTTAAAGAGTGGGGAACGACCTTTTGATTCTTGATTTTTTGTTTTCATAAGTTCACTTCCTTTCAAAATCGGGTAAAAAAATAGACACCTCATTTTTTGAAGTGTCTACCTATTAAATATTCAAATTTTATTGGAAGTATCTTTATATCTTCACTTTTCAAGGATAAATCGTCGTATCAAAGCTCATTCATAAGTAGTAAATTAGTAGTAAATTGAGTGGTTTTGACCTTGATAAAGTGTGATAAGTCCAGTTTTTATGCGGATAACTAGATTTTTATGCTATTTTTATACCTGAAATAAAGCGGTTAATTTGGTTAAAAGTTCATTTTCGTACTCCTTATTTGTCAGTTCTAAACCTTTTAAGGCAATCAAAATCTGTTCTTGCTCGTTCTCAGAAAGAAATGATTTTTTCAACACAAAATCATCCGCTATTTCTATTCCACCACCTTTCCCTTGGGTGGCGTAGATGGGAATTCCGGAACTGCTAAGGACATCAATATCTCTATAAATTGTCCTTATTGATACTTCATATTTTTCCGCAAGTTCATTTGCCGTTACTTTTCCTTTTTCCAGTACATAATACAAAATTTTAAACAATCTATTGTTTTTCATTATTTAACCACTCCTAGTAGTTACTATTATACCATAAATATGACATTTTTTGTCATGTTATAAATGTGTTTTAGATAAAACGCTGACATTAACTTCTATACTTGGTATAATTAAGACACAAACTCATATCTCGCTTAACGCTTGCTTTACAAATCATTCTTATGTAGCAAGCACAGTAAGTGTGTACCCACTTACGAAAAATCGATGAAGCAGCCCCCTCGTGGTGTTGCTTCTTTTTTATCAATTTTTAACTTGTTAGGGCGTACCCTAAGACCTCAGATTTTATGAAAGGAAGTAACAGACATGGTAAATAGAATTAGAAATGTTCAGCTGAAAATAAACTTAACAGAAGAAGAAAAAGCACTTTTTGAAAAGAAAATGAAGATGGCAAAATGTAAGACGATGAACCACTTTCTAAGAAAAGTAGTATCTGAAACAGATATTTATGTTGTTGATTTACAGCCCTTTAGAGAAATTCAGGGACTACTTTTTCGATACGCAAGTAGCGTCAACCAAATTGCTAAACGAGTTAATTCAACTGGTGTTATCTATAGCGATGACATCAAAGATATGCAGTCCCAAATTGAACATCTATCAAAAGAAATATGGCAAATACATTCCCTACTGCTCAATAAAACTACCAACAAAGGAGATGACATATAAGTGGCAATTACAAAAATACACCCTATAAAATCAACACTTAACCTCGCTATTGCCTATATAACAAATGAAGAAAAGACAGACGAAAAAATATTGGTAAGCACAAATAAGTGCTTTGCTTCTACTGCCCATACTGCTTTTATGAAGACTAGAGAAGATAATAAAGTTAATGGAACAGTACTTGCAAGACACCTTATTCAGTCATTTATGCCTAGTGAAGCAACGCCCGAAATGGCACATCAAATCGGTCTTGAACTGTGTAAAAAGATATTAAAGGACGAATATGAATTTGTACTATCTACTCACATAGATAAAGGGCATATCCACAATCACATCATATTCAATAATGTAAATATGGTTACAGGCAAGTGCTATCAATCCAACAAGAGAAGCTATCATCAAATTAGGTATCAAAGTGATAAACTATGCAAAGAAAACAACCTATCTGTTATTGATGAGTTCTACGAAACTTATAGGAAGAAATATAAAACTAATGGTAAGTCATGGTATGAAAATGACCAACTTAAGAAAGGTACTTCTTGGAAAAGTAGACTTCAATTTGATATAGATAGAGCTATTAAACAATCCAAAGATTGGGCTGATTTTATAAAGAGAATGGCTACCCTTAATTATGAAATCAAATATGGAAAACATATTGCATTTAAGCACAAGGACAAAGAAAGATTTACAAGAGCTAAGACTATTGGAGAAGATTATACTGAGGATAGATTAAAAGAGCGTATCTTAGATAATGCTAATCAAAGAACCTATGCTGTTAAAAAACGTATCGGAAATATAATTGATATTGAGAATAATGAAAAGATAAAATCAAGTAAAGGCTATGAGTATTGGGCTACAAAACATAATTTGAAAACTGCAGCCGATACTGTACTTTTGATGCGTGAAAAAAGATTTAAGTCTATCTCCCAGCTTGATGAATACATTAAAGAGAGTGCATTAAAAAGACAAGATTTACAGGATCAAATCAAAGTTGTTGATAACAAAATTTCAACTCTATCAAATATTATGGAACAAGTTCATACCGTAAAATTGTATCGTCAAATCTATTTAGAATATAAGAAAGATCCATCTGATAAGGCTTTTTCTGAAGAACATAAATCAGAAATAACGCTCTATGAAAATGCCCTTTCAGACCTAAAAAAATCTTACTCAAAACTTCCAAACTCCAAGGATATTTTGAAAGAGCTTGATTCATTGCATGAAAAAAAGAATACCCTGATGCAAGAGTATTCTTCTTCAAAATCCGATATGAAAGAACTATATCAAATCAGAAAAAATTATGAAAAATATATGGGTAAGGAGATTGAAAGGTAATTCATTCTCCTTTTTCTCCTCTCAAAAAATCTATAACGGCCATTGCAATTTTTTTAGATAAAATTGGTGGAACAGCATTGCCTATCTGTTTAAATGCAGCTGTTCGTGAATGTTCAAAATAAAAATCATCTGGAAATCCTTGTATTCTAGCTGCTTCTCTTACTGTAATTGAACGATTCTGTCTTAAATCTGGATGAATATAGTAATGTCCATCTTTCGCTATATGAGCAACAACTGTATGACTAACAGAGCCATAATCCAAAGCTTTATATCTATCTAAAAAAGATGTTGTATTAGAATGCGTTTGTAGTTCTTCAGGTATATCGATATACCTTAAATTCTTACCTTTTTTCTTAGCTCTTAGTACCAATTTATATATCTTCAAATCATTTTCATTATGAGGTCTTGCAGCATGTTGTGTTAAAATATCATCTTTTTTACGAATATATTTTTCAACGAACTGACTCGAAACATCACAACGATACTTATGAGAACTTCCTCCAGACTTTATACTTGGCAAGTCCTCAAACAATTCTTTTATAGTTGGAGCAGCCTCAACATATTCAGCCAAACTGTCAAAAAATGAGTTATCGAACACTAAATCTTTTCGATGTCCGACAAGTATTAAACGTTCTCTTTTTTGTACTACACCATAATTACTTGCATCTACTATTTGATAATCTACCTCATATCCGCACTTATCAAATTCGCAAATTATTTTTGGCAAGAGTAACTCTCCTGATAAATCTTTAAAAGAAAGCAACCCTTTAACATTTTCAAAAACAAAGAACTTTGGTTTATATTTATCCAGAAAATCTAAATAATGTTTATACAGATAAATTCTTTTATCTGTAGATTTTTTCGACTTGTTATTGGCTCTACCGATTGTAGAGTATGCCTGACACGGTGGTCCACCAATAATACCATCTAACTCATTATTGCCTAATCTTTGGTCAATAAATTCAAAAATCGAAGGTATAGTATCTTTACTTATTTCCTTATTCAATATATCTTTAGTTAGATTTCTTGGTATAATCGAGTACAAATCATCTCTCGAGATTTTTCCTTGAATATATTCAAAATATGGAGATAGGTTATTTTCTTTTTTTAAATAGTAATATATGTTTCTTAATTCTAAAGAAGAGCAAGCATCTTTGTCCATTTCTATATGACAAATAAAATTATAATAGTCTTTATACCTAAAGCCTTCGGTTAATCCACCTGCTCCCGAAAACACATCTACTATATTGAGCATAACCACACCTCCTTTCAAGTTGTTTTATCACTATACTTCTTTATCTGGTTTATAAATGCTCTCAATCTCTTTATACCTAGTTATATAATCTTTATTATATTGCTTTGCCTGCTGCAGTAAATCTGAATACGATTTAATATAGAGTTTGCCTGTATCTTCCAAAGACGAATAAAAATCTGTCGTCTCATCGTCCATCACAAAACTATCTGAAATCAAAAATGTTTTAACACCGTTTGCAATACTCTCTTTATGATTTTTCAGCAAAAATCTTTCGTATTCCCTTGCTTGTCTAATTTCTTTTAACGAAATTTTTATTCTTGGTCTCTTTAATTCAATTATTATCAATTCGCCATTTACTAAATTGCAAAGAAAATCTAGTCTTCTATTTTTTTCTTCAAGTTCTGTATCTGGAAAATTTTCTTTTAATATCTTCTTGAAGGTAACTTCTCGTTCAAATGTTGTAATCCTTGGATCCAATATCCATGGAAATTTTTCTAAGAAAGGTTGAATAACTTTTGTTTCACTTGCATCATTTCTTACATACTTTTCGAACTGTTCAATTGCCTTAATACGTCCGATTGATATTTTAGCCAACTCTTTAGATTCTATATATTCCCAATCTGTAGTAATTTTTTCCACTTTATCAACCGTTAAATCTTCATCATCTAACTCGGCAATATAATTTTGAAAACTTTCAAATTTATATAATGTTTTCATGCTATCTAAGATTCGTTTCAACGAGTCAATATTATCAGTTTCTATCGAGTTAGCAATTAAAGTATCTTTAACTTTATTTATACTAGATATTTCGAGTTTTGACATTCCTTCAAAAAAATCTTCAGGAAGTTGCAACTGTTCTTCTTTCTTATCTTTTCTCTTTTTTCTCCAAGAATTTGAAACTTTAGATACTAATTTATTAAGATATTGTTTTAATTTAGCTGTATCTTCATCCGCTTCCCATAAAATGTTTTTTCTATCTGTGGATATAAAATCAGCTTCATTTGAATCATCAATAAAATCTATATTAAAATATCCAGTAACATATCCATTAAACGTATCATTCGCTCTGTCATCAAAAAAATCATTCTCAGCAGCAAGTTTATTTCTTACATAAATGTAAAAACCTGCTTCCGATTTGTTCAATGGTGTTTTTTTTGTAAAAATTTTACCTGAAACATTATGAGATTTCAACCATTCAAACCATTCCGTTTGACTTAACTCGCTTTCAAAATCATCTGGGAAATTCCAGTCAAATTCTTTATCTAATTTCTCAAAATATATGGATTTAGTTATTTCAATGCGTCTATCCGATGTTAAATCAACTAACTCCACTTTAAAATCAGAATCATAGAACGAAAATCTTTTTGATAAATTATATGCCAGAGTGTCTATATCCATAATATTTTTTTGAGTTATCTCTTTAATAATTACTTGTGTTTGATGTAGCTCATCTGTTTTTTCATTTTCATATAATGCCTTTGGCTTATATTCATCCTTGATTTCAGCCTTAAGTTCATCGTAGTTCATACTAAAGGCGTTTTTTATTCCTTCTTTTATCGAATGAACTTCAATTGTGTTTGCTATTCCAAATACTGCTAATTTCCCAAGTCCCTTTTTACCGGTTACTTTTCTGCCTTTAATTTTAGATAATCCAGTTCCCTCAGCTTTTCTTCTATTTCTACCAATTTTCAAGAAATTTTCATTCAATTCCTCGTGATTCATTCCAATTCCATCATCTGTAACTGTAACAATTTTATTATTGTAATCTATTTCTATTACAACATTTTCAGCATCTGCATCATATGAGTTAGAAATAAGTTCAGCAATTACTGGGGGAAATTTGCTATACAACTTAATACCTAGATGATCAATTGTATTCTTATCAAATTTTATTTTAAATCCACTATTTTCCATAATATTACATCTGATAAAACTATCAGACCCTCCTAGCATTCCTATTTCCATCTACAATCTATCGATATAATTGTTGTAGGCATACCTATAATTTGTATATCAAACTTCAAACTTGATTCAACCTTAGTCGAAGCATTATGAATTCTGAAACTAAATTGCCAACCGCCATCAAGGTATAGTTCCAATGTATTCTTACTGTCTGGTTTATATTCCAAGCTAACAATCCTTGTTGGAAGTGTTGATATTGGCAATTCAACACTTCTTTTACGCTTTTTACCCTGTCTATTCAACGTTCCTCTCAAATTGTAGCTTTGAATTTGAGTTATCTTTTTATTATCAATCCCAATTACTTTATAAAAATCAAATTCTCCGAGCAAATACTCAACCATCAATCTAGGAATATCTTTACTAAACAAGCAATTTTGTCTCTCCAGTTCCCCTTTAAATGCATTTAATAAAGGAACATATACATCGTCTTCTTTGTTAGGTAATTCACTCCACTTAGAACCCTTTTGTTTTTCAGAATCAAGATATTCAAATATTGGTTTAATATCTTTCCAATATTGTTCAGAACAATCTATTCCATACCACTTTTTTCCAAAATCTAAATTTTTAGATAATCTACTATGTTTTACAGCAAAATGGTTGTGTTTTACGCTAAGACCAATTTCCCACTCAATACCTCGTCTAATAATCAGTACATCTCTTACATCGCCTTCTTTACCTTTATCATCTGATTGAATTTTCAATTCCAACTCATCTAATCCATCATCTAAAATCAACGGTTCAAGTTCAAATATAGTATTTACTCCAGCTAATGCACTAATCTTGTATATAGCTTTTTCAGAATCGGTTAAAGTATTCCATGCACGTTCTGCAGCATAAAAACTACTGTTTTTTTCTATCTTTGCCGGACGAACTTTTGATATTTCTTCAAACAATGTAGTTAAATAAGAAAACTCATATGCCCTTCCTTGATTATTACTTTTTTCACTCATAGATTACCTCCGCCTAATTATCTGTGCCTGTTTTTAAGAGACTCAAATTTGAACTAGAATTACGTAAAGCTTCTAAAATTGACTCAGCCATAACATACGCTAAGTTCACAGGAACAGCATTACCAATCATTTTATATGCATCGTTCAAATTCGTATAATAGAATTTAAAATTATCTGGGAATCCTTGTATTCTTGCACACTCTCTCACGGTTAATCTTCTATATAGTGCTTCCTTACCAGGTTCAAATATATTTTTATTTTTTTCTACTTTAGGCATAACTGGTGCTTGCGGATGTAGTTGACACTGTCTACCAGATGCCTGGACCGTAAATGCCTGTTCATCCCATTGTCTAACTCTATTTCTACTCATAAATATTGGCGAATAGGCACCAATAAAGTATTCATGATTCAAAACTTTACAGTTATCACCATTTGTCTTATTTTTTTCTAATGCTGGAATTGCCGAATCTTTTAAATCAAATATCGCATCTTTAAAAGTCAACTTTGACTCGTATGGTTTAGGTGGTTCAAATTTGATGTTTAAATCCTTTCTAAATCCAACATAGAAAACTCTTTTTCTATCTTGAGGAACACCATAATCACTAGCATTTAACAAATGAATGAAAACATCGTAACCAGCTTCCTCAAATTGAGAAACAATATTTTCAACAGCACTATTATGCCTTTTCGCCATCATGCCCTTAACATTTTCTGCTAAGAAGAACTTCGGCTTTTTATCTTTCAAAATGCGTATGTACTGATAAAATAATTGTCCTCTAGGATCATCAATCCCCTTTAATGACCCTGCCTCACTCCAAGACTGGCATGGCGGACCTCCGATAATACCATCACATTCAGGAAACATCTCTGAAGGAATGCCACAAATATCTCCCTTAATAAGTTTTGTATCATGATTTTTTTCATATGTTTCCCAAATTGTTTTATCGTATTCATTAGCAGCTACAACATTAAACCCTGCTTTTTCAAAGCCTAAGTCTAATCCTCCCGCTCCTGAAAACAAGCTAATTAAATTCATTTTATATTTCCTCCGAAGAATCATTAACACATTCTACAATCTCTGAAATATCACATTCCAATACATTACAGATTCTTAGTAACACGTCAGTTGTGACATTATCACCATTTTTAATTTTATAGAATGTACTTTTACTCACTTTTGCTCTTTTCATAAGTTCAGTATTTTTCATATCTTTATCTATCAATTTTTTAAACAATTTTTTATAGCTGAATTTTGACATGACTAACCTCCAGTCATTTTCTTGTTAAAATCATATCGCTTCTATTATACCACAAAACTAGTACTTATAGTACACTTTTATTCCCTTTTCTCGAACTGGTTTTGCAAAAAAAATAATCGGTGCAGCCCGAAGACTACACCGACATATCTTATCTCTCAGTTTCCTTTAGAGATTCTTTCTTTTCTACAGGTTTTGCTTTTTCTTCAGCCTTATATTTCTTTATTGCTCCAAGTACCGATTCTTTCTTTTCTTCTTGCTTCTTCATCTGTTCCTTTGCTTTTAAAAGCTTAGACGATAGTATTCTAACATTAGTATGTTCCTTTCCGTTATCGTCAATGGATGTTCTTACCTGACCAAAAATCTTTACAAAGTCACCTTGCTTAAAATTCTTTGGTATATCTCCCTTATCTCCATAAGCCGAACAATTTATATAAGTCTTATTTCCCTCATCATCTTTTGACACAACCGAGAAATTAACTACTTTAAAGGCTTCTCCATTTTTGCTTTCTCTTTCAATTGTTTCAATCTCACCTACGACATTCCCAACAATGTTCACCAGATTATTATCTTCTTTTTCAATTGCTGCACTTTCTTTAATCTGTCCATTTTCTCTAAGTTCATCAATCAAATAATCAAACTCATCATTAAGTAAGCTCATACTGTCATTATCCATATACTCCTGGTACAACCTATCCAAGGCATTTTTATCATTGATACCTTTTTCAAAACTAATTAGTGCCTTTGCAAAATCTTCGTGATTTTCGTTTGCCATTTGTTCTAGTGTATTTCTCATTTCTTTGTAGTTCATAATATACCTCCATTTTTCTACTAAAAATGAAAAGGAGCTTGTAATAAGCCCCTTAACGTTCATCGTGTTCTTTTGATTTATTTTCTCGTGTTTCTGCTTGTTTTTCTTGTGACTGATATGACTTAATTTGCCCTAAAATAGATGGTTTTTCAGATACCTTTTCTTTGCTTTCTGCCCTTGCATTAAGATTATCCTCTACATCATAAGTAGTTTCAAAATAGTCACTATCTCTAAAGTCATTATCGTATCTATCTGGCACACCATCATTGTCCAAATCTTCTGCAAGCGGATCATAGATATTACCATCGTCATCTCTTTCAAGACCTAATGCTTTTTTAAGGTCATTATCATCAATAGATACAAACTCTCCAAAGTCTCCATATTCCATTTCTTGTTTTAGAAATTCCAATGCCTTTTCTTCACTTCCAAGGTCTTTGAGATAATCAATCTTTGTGATTGATTCTCCATTGATATATTGAGTAGCTGTAAAATCTTCTAAGCTAATTTCATATTGGATTTCATGCTTTTCATCTGGTGTAGTAGTATATGCAATTCCAATATGAGCAAGGTCAGGAAATAGATTATTAAAATTTTCATAGGTATAACTATCATCTTCATATTCCCTTTTGCAAAAATCTACAATAGCCCTCTTTACATCTTCAAGTAATGGATTAGGATTTTCTTTTTCTTCTACTTCTCCCATATCAAGTAGCTTGTTTAATTCTGTAAGCCTTAATACTTTTGTCTTTAGTTCATCTGCTTTTTCAAAAGGCTTTGTTACTTCTTCTTTTGCATTTTCCAGTTGTTCCTTTGTGCTAACGAGTTTTTCTTCAAGACGATTTAACCTTTCAGGTATTTTATCAATAGCATTGTCTAATCTTGTAATATTACCATCTGAACTTGTACCAAGCTCTCCTGAATGGTTTGTAGCACCTTTTAAAGTGAAATTATGCTCATTGGTGAAGAAGTTATAGCTTACCTCTAAATCCATATTTCGATACTGTCCGATAACCTTACTTTCATTAAGTTTTACAGTTTTAATCGCTTCTAAAAGCTTTTCTCCAGCTATCTTTTTATCTCGAATTATCTCGCCATTAATCGTGATAGAAGTGAATTTATTTTCACCACTTCCTTGTGGTTCAACATTTTCTATATCTCTTTTCACTGCTTCAATTAGCTTTTCTGTTCTTGCAATTTCTTCCGGGTAGGTTTTCGCCACCTTGTCCTCTAATCTGTAACGGTTGGACTTATAGTTTGCTTCCAACATTTTAAGTTTTGTAACCTCGTTATCCAAGTCCATTTTCTCTTTAATCTTCGGATCACCTGTGGCAAGAGCTTTAATCTCTGCATAGTTAAGGGAGCTTTCGTCTACATCTTCTGCCACACGAACAGGAGTCTTTGAAGTCATAATCTGTGAAATAAATTTCTGCTTATTCTCTATTGTCTGCCACAAGTAGCTGTCAAATGTATTCTCTGTAACATAACGATAGATACTAACTTCCTTGTTTTCATTACCTTGACGAACAATTCTACCACTTCTCTGTTCAAGGTCAGCCGGTCTCCATGGCACATCTAAATCGTGCATTGCAATTAGTTTATTTTGCACATTTGTACCAGCACCCATCTTCTGAGTAGAACCCATTAAAATACGAATTTCTCCTTTTCTTACCTTTGCAAAGAGTTCATCTTTTTGCTTATCAGTATTGGCTTCATGTATAAAGGCAATTTCTTCATTTGGTATTCCTAAATCTACAAGTTTATCTCTAATATCATCATAGATATTAAAGCTGCCATCACCTTTAGGTGTAGACATATCTGAAAATAGAAGTTGTGTTGATTTTTCTTCTTTTGTCTTATCCCAAATAGAAAATACATTTTTAACACATACATTAACCTTTGAGTTTTCATCATCTGGAAGTAAAGGATTGATTAAACGCTGATCTAAGGCAAGTTTCTTACCATCATTAGTAATCTTAAGCATATTATCTTCTTCAGGCTCTACGGACTTATTACGCACCTTATCAGCCCTTTCAGACAAGCTCTTTAGTATTTCTTTTTGTTCTTCACTTGGCTCTGTCTTAATGACCTTAAAATGAGCTTCTGGAACAGGAAGATTGAGCATATCTGCAGTTTGAATATCCGCTACTTCCTTAAACATACTTATAAGCTCAGGTAGGTTATAAAACTTAGAGAAACGAGTCTTCACTCTGTAGCCTGTTCCCTCTGGAGATAACTCGAAAGCAGATTGTGTTTCTCCAAAGGTTGATGCCCATGAATCAAAATGCTCTAATCCATTCTTTTTCAAAGTATCGTACTGTAAATATCTTTGCATAGTATAAAGCTCTGTCATTGAATTCGATACTGGAGTACCTGTAGCAAATACAATTCCTTTGCCACCAGTCATTTCATCCATGTATCGGCATTTCATAAACATATCTGATGACTTAAAAGCTTCAGATTGTCCAATACCTGCAACATTTCTCATTTTTGTATAAAGATATAGGTTCTTATAGTTATGAGCTTCATCAACAATCAGCTTATCTACGCCAAGCTCTTCGAAAGTAATAACATCATCCTTTTTGAAATCATCATTTAACTTTTCAAGCCTTGTTTCTAATTTCTTTCTGGTTTTTTGAAGCTCTTTTACTGTAAAATTTTGATTTCTATCATGCTTGTACTCTTCTACATAATTTATAATCTCATCAATCTGGTCTTGAATGTGCTTTTGTTGATATTCCTTAGACATTGGAATCTTTTCAAATTGACTATGCCCAATAATAACTGCATCATATTCGCCTGTTGCGATCTTTCCAATAAATCTCTTTCGATTCTTTGGTTCAAAGTCTTTTTTATCGGCCACCATAATATTAGCTGATGGGTATAGTTGCATAAACTCACGACCAATTTGCCCTGTAAGATGATTTGGCACAACAAACAATGACTTAGTACACATTCCAAGTTTCTTAGCTTCCATTGAGCTTGCCACCATTTCAAAAGTCTTGCCGGCCCCTACTACATGAGCAAGTAAGCTATTACCACCATAAAGTATTCTAGCAATTGCGTTCTTTTGATGTGGACGAAGCGAAATATCTGTACTCATTCCATCAAAGCTTAAATTTGATCCGTCATATTCTCGATTACGGATAGAATTAAATTTTTCATTATAGGCTTTTACAAGTCTATTTCTTCTATCCTGATCGTTAAATATCCAATTCTTAAACTCTTCTTTTATAAGTTCTTGTTTCTGCCCCGCAAGCATAGTTTCTTTTTTATTTAGTATCGAAGTCTTTGAACCATCTGGATTGAGAATTTGGTCAAACACCTTTGTTTCTTTTAGGTTTAGTGCATCTTCAATAAGCTTATAGGCACTTACTCTGCTTGTACCATAAGTCATTTCTGCAAGGTCATTTCCCCTGTCTTTGCTCTTACCTTCAACATTCCATTCACTGGTTAAATGTGAAAATTTGACTTTAATATCCCATCTTGCATATCCTGGAGTCTTTAATGTTTCAAATATGAATCTTTCAATATCTTTAGGTGGAATCCATGTTGCACCAAGCCTTACATTGATTTCACTGGCTTCAAGTTCTTTTGGCATTACTCTTTGAAGTTCTGCTTTTTGATATTCCAGTCTGCTTAGTTCGTTTACAAGTGTTTTTCTTTCGTTTTCACTTTCTTCTGGAAGCATTCGTTCTACTTGTCGTAACCTATTGATATAACTATCTACAATACCTATTTTTTCTCTAATATTTCCACTTAAGTATTCATCTTTCGTTACATAGGTATACTTAAAGGAGTTAGTCTCATCGCTACAAGCAAATGGTAAATCACCATCTTCCAAGTCAAAAGAAAGCTTCTGATTAAAACTAACATTCTTCTCCCTAATATTTAGAAAGATTTCTCCTCTAAGTTCTTCTATAAGAGTATTTCTATCCTTATCGGTTAGATTTGTCATGTAATCAAAATCTACATAGCCTTTTTGTGAAATAGATAATACCAATGCTTCAAGTGAAGAATCTACATGGTCAATAACTTTCGCTTTTGTAATGGTTCTTTTCGAGAATATATCTCCCTTTGCCTTAAAGTTTTCTTCTTCATCCAATATCTCAATAGAAGATACCAGTGGGAAGTTACTATCTTCTCGTAAAGCTCTAGTATTACTCAGGTTATTTACAAAGCCGTGCTTCTTAGAAAAACTGTCATAGACTTCGTTTAATTTATCCTGAGATTCTTTTATTTCAGCTTCACTAAAGTCTTCTTTTTGCTTGTATATTACATTCTTTAGTGCATCATTTAATTCGAGATAATCCTTAATCTTTTCCTTGTTTTTGTCCGATACTTCTTTCTTAACAAAAAGTGAATTTTCCCTGTAATATACCTCCTCATCTATGATTGTGTAGGAAAAGTTTTTTACATCATCTGTTGCTGGGATTGCTGTTACTTCATCATCTAACAACTCTATCTCTTCATACTTCGCATCTTTTGATATTCTTTCACCTGCAGCTTCAATACGATCTTTTAAAGAAGACATATTTATTTCATGAGGTAAAAATGCTATTGGCTCACAAGTAAGAGTTTTTCCAAATCTTCCACTTACTTCTCTCATGTTTCCAAGAACTTGTTCTGGATGGTCTACAAAATATTTATTATATACAAGACCATTTTCATCTTCCGCTAAATGAACCCAGTCATCATCACGCTCAAGTACACTATCTCTTTTCTTCAGGAATATAATATCTGAAGTTACTTCTGTACCGGCAACACCCTTAAAGGTATCGTTAGGAAGTCTTATTGCACCTAAAAACTCTGCTCTTGCATTTATATATTTACGGATACTTTCGTCTTTTTTATCCATAGTTCCAGATGATGTGATGAAGGCTATAACACCACCATTTCTTACTTTATCAGTGGATTTAGCGAAAAAATAGTCGTGAATAAGAAAGTTATTACGATTGTAGTCTCTGTCATTTACCTTAAATTCTCCAAAAGGTACATTTCCGATTGCTACATCAAAGAAATTATTTGAAAAACTTGTTTCTTCAAAGCCTTGTACCTTTATATCACTTTGAGGGTAGAGTTGTTTTGCAATTCTACCGCTAACCGAGTCAATCTCTACTCCGTAAAACTTAGACTTATTCATTTCATCTGGAAGATTTCCAATAAAGTTTCCAACGCCCATTGATGGCTCTAAGATATTTCCACTCTTAAATCCCATATCTGAAAGCGTCTTATATACTCCGTCTATTACAACTTTCGGTGTATAAAAGGCTGTTAAGGTAGATTCTCTTGCAGTTTCATATTCAAAAGGCGTTAGATTTTCTTTTAAGAAAGCTCTTGCTTCTTTCCACTGTCCTTCTTTACTTTCATCAAAGACATCAGATAGCCCACCCCAACCTACATATTTTGCTAAAACTTCCTGAGCTGTAATATCAAGCTCTCGTTCTCCGCTCTCCACTCTGTTAAGCATAGAGATTGCTTCAAGATTATTGTTTAACCTCTCACTTGGCGATAACTTTTCAGGTAGTGTTTCTTCTGTGATTTTAAAGTTTGAAGCTTTTGTCTTTTCACTAATTCTTGTTGTTTCTTCTAAACCGAAAAGTCTATCTAAATCGCTATCTTGTCTGTAGGCAATAACTTCTGAACCTGTAATCATTCCGCCAAGATATTCCACATTATCCTTTATGGTTACTGTCTTTAGACCCTTTCCCATGTCATCAAATCTTGTAATGGTAAAGTCCTTATTCTTATATTGAACTTCATCTCCAACCATAAGTTTTGGTCTATCAAAAGAGATTTTTTCTAAAAGCTCCTTATCATCAGCAAAACTCACAATCGGCATCATAAAGTTACCTTTTCTAAGTGGTGCAAGTCTTAAATCATTCTTTTGTAAAATGTTATTAAAAGTAATCTCTGAATCAATCCTATATGCTTCGTGATCCATATATACAGTTTTTCCGATGGATAAATCAAGGGGCTTTTCATTGATATTATCTACATTACTATCCGCTTGGTTTAGATAATCAAAAAGTGTTTCCTGCCTTGTTTGTGGCTCTTTCATTTGCGTATTTTCAGCTTCTTTTTCATCTAAAGCATATTCAGAAATTTCAAGAGCCTTATATTTTCCGCTATCAATGAGCTTATCGACGTTCGTACTTTCCTTAAAAGTAGTGCCACGATGAAGTGGATACTCTATTCCTTCAACTTCTACTTTTCTTCCAGTCTCTTCAAGGCTAATGGCAAAGCTGTCTTTTTTACTTGCAAGGATAAATTCGTTACCCACCTTAATTGCCACTTTTTCATTTTGATTGTTATATGAATATTCTTTAAGGCTATCAACAAACTCGCTCATCGTAACAAAGTCAATATTGTCCTTAAATTCTTCAATTTGACTTATGCTTACTTCATCATTTATTAGATAACCTTTTAGTACATTGAATTTTGCAAGTTCAATATCTAGGTCTTTTAAATACTTTATCTTTTCTGATGTAACACCGTTTGCATCTTTGTTCCAGTCATCAATCAGCCATTTTAACTGTTCCATCTTCCAAACAGGAAGCTTTGGATCTGCAATTTCTGTAATCTCATTTCCGTAAAAGTCATATTCTTTAATGGCAATCATAATCTCTTCTAACTGTTCAGAATTAAAATCGCTTAGCTTAATATTTGTGCCTTGAAGTGCTTCTTCTAATTTGCTTGTGGTAAGTCTACTGATTGCAATATCTCTTGATACCTCGTACTCTTCCATTATAGCTCCGACTTCTTCGGCAAAATTAGTACTTAATTCTTCTTCAAATTCCTCTATAACTTCGTTGTTAATTTCTTTATGAATTACATCATCTTCAAAGCTAAGTTCACCATTAAAGACCATCTGAAGCTCTTGTTCATCCATCTGTTTTTTAAGTTCTGTGTATTTAAGTTCTCTAAAAGTCTTTGGAAAATCCTCTAAAATTAGTCTTTGAGCATTTAGTTCTTTAAGCTCATTGATATTAAAATATCCCCATTCAGGCTCTATTCCTAAAACAAGCCCAAAGGCATCGCCACTTTCTCTATCATACTCTGTCATATACCAAGTCCAGTTACTTCTAAATGGAATAATATATGCTGCATGAACTTCTTTTTCGGCAAGGTTTATTTTTTCCTGTTCATAAAGTTCAGGAACACGCTCAAGCATTTCATCAGTCATTAGATTATATGGTTCTTCGTTAGAATAGAAAAAGGAAGCATTTTCTGCTTCCTCGTTCATATCTTCTGTGCTTTTTTCTATGCTTCTACTATTTCCTTTATCACCATCTCTTTTAGGGCTGAAATCATCGCCTTGTACTCTGGATGATTCTCGTCCATTATCTTCCAAGCTTCCATCATCTTCGGTTTTTCCTCTCTCATAAAGTGGATTGCTCTTTTCTGTACTTCCATTAGATGCATTAGTAATTTCTTCTCCTTGTAAAGGTCGATTAGCATCTGATAGTGTTTCTCCTCGCTCGTTTCTATCAGAAAGTCCAGTCTCATCACTGCGTAAGTCGGATTTGGAAATTCCTCCATGAAGCTCTTCTCGTTTTCCAGATTGTTCAAGGTCTTCTCCTTGATTTTTGAAATTATCTCGTCCGTATTCTCCATTTCCAAAAACTCGGTTTCTTGTGTCATCATCTCTTTGGTCATTTGATCGAATAACATTTTTAATCCCTCCTAAACTATTTTTTTCGTTATCTATATTATAATCGGCACTAATATCCTTTGTCAGGTCGTAATTGACAGATAAATTTTTCGTTCTTATCATGGTATTTTCAATAACATTGTCGCAAGCCTTTGAAATACAAGCCCCTACGCTCATAAGAGAAATACTATCTAAGGTTCTAAAATTTTCTTTTAGGTTATCCATTCCTATCGGATAATCTAAGTTAAACCTGTTTGAAACAGCATAGCTAATAGAATTTCTCATAAAGTTTACAAATGAGTTTCTATCTTCATCAGAAATTCTCAAGTTATTACAAAGCTCATAGATGCTGTCATCTGCATAAACTCTGCTAAGTGAGTAGATATTTTCAGATAACTTATCACTTGCTTCAAAGCCACGAAGAGTAATCATATCTTTTAGTGCTTCTTCATGTTTTTCTCTATCAAACTCCCATAGTTTTACCTCATTTACGCCTCTATCCATAGATACTGTCTGACTAATATCAAAGATATATCCAACCTTTTGGAAAGCATTACTGTCATTTAGAATAGGTATCCCTTTTTGCCCTCTCATAACAGTTCGATTAAATCTTTCTCTCCACATATCAAAGCTTGCACAAGCAGTTGCATTGGGATTTTTATCATAGATACTAAGTTGACTTAAAAAGTCATATCTTTGATTATTTCCAATGACCTTTAAGAGCTTTAGATATTCTCTTTCACTATCTAAAACATCTCTTTTTACAAGCTCAATTATGTTGTAAAAATCATTCGTTCTCATCTTTACCTCCTAGTTCTTCAAAATTTCTTTTAATATTGCTTCTAACACGTTCACGACAATGCTATTTCCAGCTTGTTTATACAGTATTGACGATAATTTTCCTTTTCTTCCTGGATAAATAGCTTTTAGCTTATTAAAGTCTTCATCATCAAAACCCATAAGTCTAAAACACTCTCGCTCAGTTAAATATCTATATTTGCCATTACCTAAATCAATAATTCCTGAATTAGGAATACGCACTTGCTTGGTGGAAATTGTGTAGGCAAACTTATCTATCACTTTAAGTCTTCCTCTAAAATTATTATTCTTAGGCTCTCCTCTTATATATCGAAGTATTGACTCTTGCCTTACTTCATAAAGATTTGAAGTGTCTTTCTCAAGAAATTCAGATATATCCCTTGCTTGTGTTTTTTCTAGTTTGACAAAATCAAAAGGATTATTTTCCAAAATACTCACAACAAAGATACGCTCTCTTTTCTGTGGTATTCCAAAATCCATAGCATTTAGAATTTCATATTTGTTCTCATATCTTAGTCTCTCCATTTCTTTTAAGTAATGAAAAAAGGAAGCTCTCAAATTTCTATCGAGAACTCCCTTTACATTTTCCCAAAGCACAACCTTGGGCTTGATATTCATTTCTTCTATTATTCGTATTGTTTCAAAAAGAAGACTACTTCTTGTACCACTGCCCTTTGTGCCACCTTTCTTTAAGCCACTTCTACTGAAATCTTGACAGGGACTGCCATGCATTAATAAATCTATTTTTTCATCTGGTGGATGATAATCTACTATACTTTTAGGCTCAAATTCTTCATCATAAAGTGCATTATAGCTTTTAACACAGTTCTTATCTAGCTCTACATAATCAACCGTCTTGTGAGGTATTTTTTGCCTTATTAAAGCTTTTTTAATAGCACCTATACCACCAAACAGTTCTAATACATTTAGCTCATCTATTTTCATCACCTCCAATAAAATAAGGGAACAAGATTAAAGCTCATCCCCCTAAAAAACTATTTACGATATATTCCTACTGTTTCTCTTATTTCATTCTCTATACCTTTTAAGAAGTCATCCTTATCCGCCTTGCCATTAGCAATATCAGATAGTTTCATTTCCCATTCAGCAGTAGTTTCTGCCGATTTAAAAGTATCTGAAACAATAGTCACCAAACTAATTCCTTTATTGGTTGCAATTAGATTCTTTTTATCTCTTTCGATAAAACCTTTGAAAATCAAGTTTTCAATAATACCTGCACGAGTTGCCGGTGTACCAAGTCCTTTTCTTTCTACCTCAATGCCTTTTTCTAAGGCATCATTACCCGCTACTTCCATAGCCTTTAAAAGTGTATCTTCCGTAAAATGTTTAGGTGGTGTTGTATATTTCTCTTTTACTTCTTTATTTCTTATCTCAAATACTTCGCCTACCTTTACACCTGGTAGTAATGTATCTTCAGTTTTCTTAGTTTTATATTCTTTTAAATACTTAGTGAATCCCTCATCAATAATCACTTTACCACTACTACTAAATTCAAAACCATCAAACTCAGCAACAATTTTTGTAGTATTTTCTACTAAAGGGTATCCAACACTTGCGTGAAGTTTATTTGTTATAAGTCTATATACCTTTGCTTCACTTTCTGGAAGAGTTGAAATATCTTCTTTTAATGAGCTGATTGTTGGTATAATCGCATGGTGATCCGTAACTTTTTTAGAATTAAACACTATCTTAATTCTTTCAGTATCAAAGTCATTCTTGCCTAATATATTGTTAATTACGCTTGTAATCATATCTTCAGTAAGGCATCTGCTGTCAGTTCTTGGGTATGTGATAAGTTTCTTCTCATAAAGACTTTGAGCATAATCAAGTGTCTGTTTCGCACTATATCCAAAATACTTGTTACATTCCCTTTGAAGTGTTGTGAGGTCAAATGGTAACTCAGGCTTTGTTATCTTTTCTTTTTGAACGACATCAATAATTTCTATGGAATTACCTACTAAATTGATTAGCTGCTCTGTTGTAGTCCTGTCATCAATTCTATCTGTAGAAAGTGAAAATCCATCTAAAGAAAGCTCTACTGTATAGTATTTTTCTTTCTTGAAATTATTAATTTCATCATCTCTATTTACAATCATTGCAAGTGTAGGTGTTTGTACTCTTCCCACACTATAATTTTGCTTATACAAGCAAGAATAAAGCCTACTAATATTCATCCCGACTAGCCAATCTGCAATCGCTCTTGCCTTGGCGGATTCAAATAAATCATCGTAGTAACTTCCATCTTTTAAGTTTCCAAAACCATCTTTTATGGCACTATCTTCCATTGATGAAATCCAAAGTCGTTTCATATTCTTTTTACAATGAGCCTCGTTATATACAAGTCTAAATATTGCTTCGCCCTCACGACCTGCATCACAAGCATTTACTACGGTATCAACATCTTTATCATTCATCAGTTTTTTAAGAGTATTAAACTGCTTTTTAGTAGCTTTTGATACAACATACTTATATTCTTTTGGAATAATCGGTAAATCCGCCATATTCCATTTAGCGTATTTTTCATCATAACTATCGGGATTTGCCATCTGAATTAGGTGTCCAACGCACCAACTTACCTTATAGCCATTTCCCTCATAGTATCCATCTTTCTTTTTTGTAGCTCCTATTACCTTTGCAATTGATATAGCTACACTCGGTTTTTCTGCAATAACTAAATCCATATTATCTCCAATCTTTCAAATAAAATAAGGCGAAAGATAATACTCTCTCGCCTTTAACTTGCACCAAAAATCATATAATTTATGATGCATTTTATTCTTCATCTTCTTCGATTTCTTCAACCTCTATTTCTGATATTTCTTCACTTTCATCAGCTTCTGAGAAAAAATCATCGTCATCATCTTCTAATGCTTCAAGTTCTTCATTCTCTTTCTTTTTAACAACCTTAAAATAATAACCTGCACCTAATGCTCCAGCTACTACAAGAATCAGAATTAAGTATGCTCCTATATTGCTACTCTCTTCTTTTTTCACTGGTTTAGTCTCTTCTTTTATTGGGTCTTCCTTTACAATCTCCTTTTGTGTTTCCTTCTTTTCAACCATATTTAATAAATCATCTTCCGAAACTTCTGTTAAAAGCATTACATTTTCGCTATCTTCATCATGGTTAATGATTAGATGAAAAGTCTTTCCATTTTTAGTTGTAAAAGTTACAAACTGTCTTGCGTCTGCTGAATACATATCCGTAGACTTATTATCTTTACCATCGTTGTGGTGAATTGGATAATCTTTGTTTGCATTATCCTTATTCTCTGTAACAGATCCTCTTGCCTTTGATGGTGCTGACGCTACTCCTTTATTTGTATTTACAGGCTTGCTTGTTCCATCCATAGAAGACGTATCTCCATTACTTGAATTTTGTTTAGGTGTTAGCTTATTCGGATAACGGATTTCCTGTTTCTCCTCTTTTTTATCTGACTTAGTTTCTACCTTATTTTCAGTCTTAGATGTTGGTGTTGAAATATTACCAGAAGCATCGCTTCCTTTTCCTGTATTTATAGGCGTGCTTGGAATAAAACTACTAAATGATCCACTGTTTTTAGGTACTGGATTTGAAATAGTTGGATTAACATTAGTCCCTATCTTATTTACAGAATTAAGCTTTTCCTGTAGTTCCTTAGTCTTCTTTTCTAACTCTTCAATAGATTTTTTTAGCTCAATATTTTCCTTTGATGAATCAATAGAATCCTTATCCTTTTTGATTTTCTTTTCCAAAGCTTCAATTTCATCTTCAAGATTTTTGATTTTATCTTTTTGCTTATCACTTAACTTGTTTTTGTCCTTAAGTTCCTTGCTAAGATTATCTACCTTTTCTTTTAAGTCCTTAGACTCCTTATCCATCTTATATAAATCATTTTTAGTAATATCAGTTTGAGCTGATGAATCTTTCTTAGGTTCTTCTGTTTGAGTGGCTTTATCTTGTTTTGCTTCATCTGACTTCTTTTCTTTATCTTTATCATTTTCAGTCTGAGTTGCTTCATCTTTTACAATCTTTTCTACCTTACGGATAATCTCATCTTTCCCATCGCCTTTTACTTCATAATAAAGAAAATCATCAATGAATTTCATATCGTCAGGTAACATTGGCAAGTCACCACTATCAAGGATTTGTCCTTTATCTGCCTTTACAACCTCTTCCTTAAATACTTTCTCGTCTGAAAATACATACTTAATCTTTACTTCAAATTTCTCTTCCGTTTCTGCAAGAGCTTCAATCGGATTAAGAATTGAAAGTACAGTTCCATCTTTTGCAAATACAATCTGCTTATTTACAGTCATCACACATATAACTGAAACCAAAAGTAATGCTACTCCAATAAGTGCGACCAATACTTTCTTATTCTTCAATTTGCTTTTCATTACTATATTTCTCCTTTTCTTTTTTCTCTTTAAACATCTTCACTAATTCCTCAAGAGTGATATTATTCTCTCTACAAATCACTACATACTCTTGGTCTAATAGTTCATCTTTACGAATAAATAAAGGCTCTAAATCTTTATCGACCTGAGCTTTCTTATCTAATAACTTTTGAATTTTTTTATTAACAATATTCAGTTCCCTATTCACATTTTCCGCTCCTTTCTATCTTTGTACATTTGGTGGAAATCCAAAGCCTACTGGATGATGTTTACAAAACGTTGCAATCCAATCATCTAATGTTGTAACCCTGACTACTCCAATATTATCCATTACCTTACCATCACCAATATAGATACCGACATGACCATAAGTAAGTCCGGCTTGTCCACCACTACTGCTACTTTCAACAGCTACAAGCATTCCTACTTTTAACTTTGATCTATCAGAAGTAAATGTATGATTTCGGTACATATCATTAGCATTTCCTCCGATATATCCAAGACCTGCATTTTGATAAACCTGTGAAACCCACATTGCACACCAGCCCGCTCCAGGTGACGGTGTAATATATGCTGCATTTACAATTTTCTTTTGAACATCAGACGATGCTTCGTATTCTTTTCCTCCACCAATGCCACCATTTGCAGTAATGAGATTCGTGTTTCCAAATATTTCACCCATATTCCCCTGTGCAAGGAATAGTGCTTCATAATGCTTTAAATTATCTGGATACTTGGCAAAGACTTCTCGAACCACGCTATCCATTTCCCTTTTACTTAAAGTTACAATGAGCTTTCTATACTCATAAGGTTCTTCGTGGCTCTCGGTATATTGGTTCCCCTCTTCATCAGTGTAAGTTCCAGTTACAGTCTTATATCTTATCTCTATTTCCTCTTTATAATCGACATGGTACATAGTCTTAAATAAGTCATCTAAAATATTACTAACTTCAGATAAATTTTTTACTTCACCACATCTTGAAGTGATATAGGATAAAAGCTCATGAACATTATGACCAATATCTCCATTTTTTCTTACGATATATTCATCGTATCCTGGATTATTCTTTTCTACATTTTCAAGCTCACTATATAAGTCATTTTCCTTGTTTGAAAAACTTTGATTAATCTCAGTTAAAACATTTGGTCTTGATAAATATGATGTTGTTAAAACACTGCTTGTAGAATTAGCGAATCCACCCATTGTCATACTTGCAAAGTTAAATACAAAAGTTCCAAAAATAATTATGGCAGCTACTACTATTGCTGCCACTTTTGCTTTTCTTATGATAAAGTCTTTAGATACCTTGAATGTATCCATCAGTGTCTTTTTAACTCTATCTCTAATTCTTGTCTTATTTTGCTTATAGATAGCTGACTTCATCTGTTTCTTCTTTTGAAACTTCTTATAAGCATTTGCTTTTTTATATTGGTCGGTCTTCTCAACCTCGTCCATGCTCTTTCTAAACTCAAGCTTGGACTTTCTACTTTTGATTTTCCTATTGCTCTTTTCTAAATCATATATCTTCTTACTTTTTCTCTTATCCGAATATTTTTTTACGCCATGAATAAGTTTAGAGGAACTTCCTAAGCCTTTTTCAGCAGCTTCAACCGATGCATTTTCATCACTACCAGATGATAGATACTTACTTGTAACTTCACCAAGTTTTGCGGCTCCAATCACACTTCCACCGACTAAGGTTTCTTTGTTATACCTTTTATAAATCTGATTTTTCTTTTCCCTATCTCTGATGGCTTCTTTACCAGTTTTAGAAGCTTTAGTATTATCTTCCTTTTTCTTATCCACCCCTTTTCTTGTAAAGAGCTTATCAGCATAGTTCTTTCTTTTAAGTGATCTTTTCTGCTTTTCATGAAGTTTAGACTTTTTATTACCTAAAGGCTCATAGGATACATCACTATCTCTAAAGTCATTATCATATCTATCAATGACACCATCACCATCTTGGTCTTTTGCCAAAGGATCATAGATACGGTTTTCTTTAACCTCTGTTTGATAATCTGACTTGGCTACTTTGGCTTGAAAACTGTTACTTCGAATATTTCTTTTTATAGCATTTTTGCTCTTGTTACTTGTTTCTATTTCACTAGTAATATCCGTTCTTTTACTTATCTTCTCGTGAATTTTATCTTGAAACCTATTTTCTTCTTTAACTACCTTATCCCTGTAATCATCTCCAGTTTTTCTTTTATAATCTAGGACATCATCTGTTTCAGATTTTGTGATGATTTTCTCTTCTCTTGCCCTTAACTTTTCATTCAAATCTCGCTTTCTTTTTTTACTCATAAGACGCTACCTCACTTCTTCAGGTTTTGTAGTCATCTTTTGATATAGGATTGTGTCTTTAGGGAAGTTATCTACAAATGGAACAATGGTGTTTCCAAAGAAAATCAAACCTTCACCTGCTCTTGAATTGGTAACGAATTTTTCCTGATCCTTTGAGATTTTAAGCTTTACAACAAGCCAATCTCTATCACCTGTTGCTTGATTAAGCATTAGAATAAAATCCGTATTATCGAAAATATTTTCAATTTCTTTACTTGCAAGTAGGTCTTTAACATTCTGTGTAATTCCTGTTGGAATACCTCCCCATTTTCTAAATCGCTTCCAGATTTCTACCGAATACTGTGAAGTCTGTTCATCCTTTAAAAGCAAATGAAACTCGTCAATGTAATACCTTGTGCTTTTGCCGGTATTTCTATTTTGAGAAACTTTATTCCAGACCTGGTCTTGAATAACAAGCATTCCTATCTTTTTAAGCTGTGTTCCAAGTTCTTTAATGTCAAAGCAAATAAGCTGCTTATTTAAGTCCACATTGGATTGATGATTGAAGACGTTAAGACTTCCTGAAACATAGATTTCCATTTCTGTTGCAAGTTTCTTTCCCACCTTTTCTTCTTGTCCTTTTAACATATCGTAAAGGTCTTGGAGTATAGGCATATTCTCTGGAATTGGATTTTCAAAATACTTCTCATAAATTCTAGGTAAGCACCTATCTATAACAGATTTTTCTTCTGCTGTAAGACCACTACCACCAACCACAAGTTCAAGCATAGACATAATAAAGTTTGCCTTATCCTTAAGTGGTGCATCACCATCTCCATAATTCATATTTATATCTAGTGGATTGAGATAGTCTTTACTCTTTGCACTAACCTTTATGACTTCCCCCTTGAACTGTTTAACAAGATTGCCATATTCTCCCTCTGGATCACAAATAATCACATCATCATCTGTTGTAAGAATAGCATTTGCCATTTCACGCTTTGCAGAAAAGGACTTACCAGAACCAGGCGTACCTAGAATCAATCCATTTGGATTTTTAAGCATTTTTCTATCTGCCATAATAAGATTATGGCTTAAGGCATTTAATCCATAGTACAAGCTATTTGATGAGTTTATGAAAAGCTCCTCTGTTGTAAATGGTAAAAAGACTGCTGTAGATGATGAGGTTAACCCTCTATCTATTTCAATCTTATTTACGCCAAGAGGTAATACACTGATAAAACCTTGTTCTTGACTATGATCTAAGCGTTTAATCTTACAATTATGCTTACTTGCAATAGATGAAATCTGAGAAATAGTCGTATCTAGCTTTTGTACTGTCCTTGCAAAATTCATAAAGACAATCGTTACGATAAACATACGCTCATCTCTTGTCTGGAGGTCTTTTAAAAGCATCTTAATATTATCACCATAGGTAATTAAATCACTTGGTAAGATATCCATGTCATAACCACTTCTAACTGCCTTTTTATTTTCCTCAATCTTCATCTTATCAATATCTGTATTTTTTCTTTTCACCATCTTAATAGCTTCTGTCTGCTCAACTGCTTTGATATGAAAAGAAATATTGATGTTGTCATCTATATCTAAAAATTCTGCAAGCATTCTATCCGATAGCTCACTTGCAAGTATTTGAAGATGACTTACTGCTCCAATATATTTTCCAAACTTAAAATACTTACTTGGCACGAAGTTAAAAGAATCTGGTGCAATAACAGTCTTTGTACTTTCTCTTGGTTTTATGTCTTTATAGGAAAAAGAAAAGAGCTTATCTGGATTTAAAATATCATGCAATACCTTTAATCTTTCTTCTCCAGTTAAGCCCTCAGCACGAACTCCCATGCTCTTTAGATTTGATAATATATCAATCTCAAGTCGCTCAAGTTTTGCAGTCGCTTGCTCCAAACTATCCGCTTCCACTCCAAAGGTGATATACTTCGATTTCTTTAAACCATTATTTCCCTTTGCAAGCTGACTTTTTAACATCTCACGAAACTCTAATCGAATATCATCATAACCATCATTTTTATCCGGTATCTGAATAGCTGCTTTTAATTCATTATTTCTTCCAAGCTGATTGATATATGAAAACTCAATATCTACACTTGGATCAAAAGAGTTTAAGACATTCGCAAATTGATTGAAAATCAAATCCTTATCTTCTTCTAAGGCAAGCTGATAGTTTATATCCTGAAATGCAATACACTTATTATAGTGCTTTTCATCAAGCTGGCATATTCCACTTTTTAGCATTCTCAGATAAGGTATTGTGCCTTCAACAGTATATCTCTTAGGCTCTTTCTTAAATATTAAGTCGATTAGAGAAGCTTTTTTCTTCTGCTTAGTCAGCTTTTCTTTTTTCAGGTTTCTTTTGTTTTCCTTTAATACCTTTTGATTTTTTTCTAACTGAATTTGCTGTATTTTTCTTTTCTTGTTCAAGGTAAACCTCCTTTCTCACTCGCTTCTGTGGTTGATAAAACTTGTGTAGATATATGTGCTTAAAATATTTCTCAAAGGTAAGTCCATCTTTTTCAAATAGTGTTACAAAGAAGATTGGAAGAGTTGATACAATTAAAAACAGTATCGCTATATCATTAGGCATAAACTTTCTCATAAATAAATAGACTGGTATACCAACCAGTCCAGCAAGTGTAAATCCAATTAATTGTCTTCTTGTAAGATTAAAGGCTACCTTTGTTTTTACCTTTTTTAAATCTTTGGGAATTGGTACATAGCCCATAACTTACCTCCCATCTTCTTTTTCCTTTGAAAATGCTTCAAAATGCTCATAGCATGAAGCAACTTCACTTCTTATCTCTTCTAATTCTGACTCAATGAATGCATTTTTCTGCTCTTGATAACAAAGAATAGATTTCACATCATCTCTTGTACTTTTTACTTCATCTTCTAAATTCTTTAATTTGTTCCTGTTGAAAATTGAGATAGCAATTGCTCCAATCCCTACTGCAATAATTGAAACAGGAAACAACTTTTTCTTTACTTCTATCATTAAAAATCCTCCTTAATGTGCGTTTAATACACTCTTTGCAAGCGTTCCACTCTTTAGCATCATTAGACCAAGAAGTAATGCATAGCCTAATATCATAAAGGTACTTGCATGAATGTCCGTTATCTTTATCGTCTTTACTAAAACTGCGTAAATACCCAAGCATATAATCAAGAATAAGCCTTGAAGTCCAATAGCAAATAGACCTTTGATATAGTTTGTTCCAATTTGTCCCCACTCCTTATTTCCCATAGTGGCAAATGGAATTGCTGAAACTGAACAATAAACATATATCTCAAACATTCTGCCATAGACAACTAGCATAATGACTACCGACATAACCTGTATTGCAACTTTAACAAGCGAGGTTTCAAAGAGTATCATCACCAGTTCTCCAAGTCCTTTGTCTTTTAATCCCTCAACCATCTGAACAATTTGATCACCTGAAACGGTAGCAGAAGTATTGATTACTCCTGCCGCCTGATTTACAAGGTGTTGTGCAACATCAAAGACTGCCATTGAGAATGTAAATGCATGAGATACTAGCCATACCGCTATCCACATCTTTATCATGTATTTAAAAAACTCAAAGGTATCTGTATCGTGCATATTATTCTTTTGCATAACCATATTTATCAGTTCAATACATAAAACTGCTGTAATGATTAAACCTGCAATTGGAATAATGACACTATCATTGATACTCTTAATAAAGTTAAATACCTCTGAATTCCATCCCATTGGTGTCTTGCCTATATCGGTTGCTACTGCTCCGACTTTATCATTAATGTCGATAAACATTGACTCAAGATTTGCTTGGATACCTCCGAGAAGAAGCTCTTTAAAAAATTCCTCTATCTTATCGAAAATACCAAACATAAGCTACTCTCCTTACTTCAATACATTTGAAAGTAATGGGATTAGTTTTAAGCCGATTAGAACGATGCCTCCACCAGCCATTAGCTGCTTAATGCCCTGAGATTTTGCTCCAGGATTATCATTACCATATCCCTCCATAAGGTTAATAACACCCCATGCTCCAAGACCAGCACCTACTGCCATTACCAAAATCTTTAATACATTAACTGCTTGTACGAAAAAATCCATTATTTATTCCTCCTCGTTTTCTTCTTTCTTTTCAATTTTGTTCATAGACATAACTACAAAATTCTTATATGTCTTTCCATTTTTAGTCCGTCTATTGAAGTAGCCATATACATGAATGAAATCACCTTCTGAAAATTCCTTAGCCACTTCAGATTTATTGCCATAGGCTGCACAGTTGATATACTCTCTACCTTTTCCATATCCTTTCGAAAGAGCAAAATTTACAACTTGAACTTCTTCATCACCTCTTGTAAAAGTTCCAAAAGTAGGTTCTTTTAACAGATTGGCATTGATATTAATCATTTTTTTGTCCATTTTTTCCTCCAATTAAAAAAGCGACTAAAAAGTTAATTTCAATCGCCAAGTATTTGTATATTTAGTTGTCTATTAAGTAGGGCTTCTTATCCTTATCATCTTTTCTCCTTTACTTTCTGTAACATATTTAAGGGAACTAGCATTTTGTCGTGTATATATTAGTGAGCGGCATTTGAAATACTAGTTAGCTTCTCTGCGAGTTTTTCCTATTTATTGATCGCAATATAAATTGAAAATAGGCATTAAAAAAGACGATAGATGTTACTTTTCTATCGTCTTTAATATCTTATATTCAGTTCGACAAACTGGGATTTTATTATTTCTTTTTCTTTGGTTTTGGTGCAGGTAATTCATCATACATTGCATTAATTAAACCAGTTAAAAACTCCTTGTTATCTAAATCATCTACCAATAACATTTCCTTTGCTCCATCATATGGCAATTCATATATTGCATTTTCCATATATTCTATTGCAGATTTTACAGGCTTCACTAAAAATCTATCACTATAAATTCCACCAACAATTTTTCCACGATAATAAATTATATATCCACCCATCATTGCACGATATGTTATTTCTTTCAAATCGGATAATTGTTCTAAAATAAAATCTAAATATTCTTTACTTGAAGCCATACTCTTTTCCTATTTATCCTCAAAATTTCAGCAATCCATTTTCATCAAATTGAAAATGCGGTCCCCATGAAACTTCCCAATAGTATCCATCTGGATCCGAAAAATACGCATGATATCCACCCCAGAAAACTTCCTGTGGCTCTTTTACAATTTCCCCACCTGCTTTTCTTACTAATTCAATCACATTATCTACATCTTCTTTATGTTCAACATTGTAAGCTAATGTAATCCCAGAAAATCCATTTCCTTTTGGTGGATTATTTTCATTAATATCTTTTGCTAATTGTTCTAAAGGAAATAATTCGAACTTTGTTCCCGGAGTATCAAAAAAACATACCGGCGGATTATTTTCTGTACAATCAGTCTTATATCCTAAACCGTCTCTATAAAACTTGATTGACCTTTCCATATCTTTAACACCTAAACAAATACAAGTAATCTTGTTCATCGTTACCTCCTATAAATTCTAATTTATTCTATTATACCAAATATACCCATGTCACATAAAGCTATAACAGAAAATATTACAATCTTGTAATTACTGTATTTCTATTCATCTTAACTTTGCCTTTTCTTCTGATGTATTCTTCAATATCAAACACATTCTTTTTATCATAGTCTTCCAAGAGCTTGTAATTCTTGTGCTTTGTAATATCGAATTTGTCTGACAAAAACGGTCTGACACCTCGAAGCTGAAAAATACATTTACTGCCATCCATAACAGTTATCTCATCCTGACTCATCAGCTCCTTTCCTGTCTTTTGATAATTTAGTCCATAACTATTAGCATTGGATCTTGTTTCAGAAGTGTTATATAGATCTATCGTTTCCTTTCCAAGCGTTTCTGATAGCTCTTTAAGTGTTGTTTTCTCCTTTCCACCCAAGAATAGCGTGCTATCACAGTTACCTACAATCGTATCTGCATTGTCCTTGTAGATTGCCTTTAGCTGAGATTGTGCCTGCAAGATAATACTTGCTGAAATTTCTCTTGAACGGATTGTCGCAATCAATTTCTCAAATTTGGGAATTAAGCCTATATTTGCAAACTCATCAAGAAGGCATCTTACATGAACAGGTAATCTTCCCCCGTACTCGTCATCTGCCTTATCGCAAAGTAAGTTAAATAGCTGTGAGTACATGATAGACACCACAAAGTTAAAAGTATCATCTGTATCAGAGATAATAACAAAGAGTGCTGTTTTTCTATCTCCAAGAGTATCAAGCTCAAGTTCATCTTCGCTCATCAAGTCCCTAAGTTCCTGAATGTCAAATGGAGCAAGCCTTGCACCACATGAAATAAGAATAGACTTGGCTGTTTTTCCGGCAGCCAATTTGTACTTTTTATATTGCTTCACTGCAAAGTGTGTAGGCTCTTTCTTTTCCAGTGCTTCAAAGAGTCTGTCTATCGGATTCATATAGGTTTCATCATCTTCTCTAACTTCTGAAGCGTCTATCATATCGAGAAGTGTTGCAAAGTTCTTTTCTTCTCTTGGAGCTTCATAGAAGATGTATCCTATAAGTGCAGTGTAATAGAGCTTCTCAGCTTTCACCCAAAAATCTTCTCCTGCTTTTTCTCCTTCTCCCTTGGTGTTTGCGATGATTGTCTGTACTAATTTGAGTATATCTTTTTCACTTCTGAGATAAGCGAATGGATTGTACTTCATGCTCTTTTTGAAGTTAATTGTATTTAAGATTTTTATCTCATATCCGTTATCTTCAAGCATCTTACCGCACTCAAGGACTATCGTTCCTTTCGGATCAGTTACACAATAGCTGCTGTGCATTTGCATTAAGTTCGGTTTTACATAAAACCTTGTTTTTCCACTTCCTGATCCACCGATGACAAGAACATTCTTATTTCTTGCATACTTAGGATTAGCCGGTCTGCCATTCATAGTTAATCGTTCTGTTTGCGTAAGCAGGATATTGTTTTGAAACTTTTCATCCATATATGGCTCTATATCTTTTTCATTTCCCCATCGTGCTGAACCATACTCTTTCCCCTGTCTGAACTTTTTAGCATTTTTCCCTTTGGTATATACGATAAATTTGATTAAAACAGCTACTACCACGCCCATTATAATATCCGTAGGATGAATACTCGTAATAAAGCTCATCGTATTAATCTCTAATATCCCTTGAAAGATTTTGTCTATCACATCGCCACCCGTATATGCTCGTACATGACGAGAAAAGATATTGCCAACATAGAAAAATGCAAGATAGGGAATGTTCTGCTTTAGAAACTTTACCTTATCTTGCACCTTAAATAAGCCTTTGATGTCCTGTAATATTTTATCTATCATAGGCTCTGCTCCTTTTGTTTATTCTTGATTTTATCTTTGGAAACAGAGTTTTTAGCCATCTCCTTGAACTTCTCAATATTCTTGTGAATTGACTCCTTATTTTTCTCTTTCTTCTCAATATTTGAAAGCACATTTTGAAAAGCTTTATTCATAACTTTTGTATCTTTTGCTTGGAAGAATACTGAATGTGTACCTGTTTCCTTATCTTTCATCACTGAGAATTTAACGCCATATTTATTCAATTCTTTTTTTAATTCTTTTAATTCACCATCTTTAACATTGATTTCTTCAAGCTGCCCTTTCTTAACCATATCTTTAAGTGTGACTTCATTTCCCTCAGCCTTTATAAGTTTATCCAAGCCACCATGTTGTTTTGATCTCTGTTGTAACTTCTTTACCTGGCTTAAGATTTCTTGATATGTTGCCTTTAAGACATTAATTTCAATATTAACTACTCTATTAGAAATTTCTTCATTTATCATCAGTAACCTCCTTCCCTCATATCATAACTAACAAGTGCTGTATAATAGGCATCCATATTGCTTGGTGCATTATATGCTGCCGTTAAAATAAATGCTCTTACATTTCTTATTTTTGATTCGTTCTCTGATAAAGCATTTACAAGATACTCCATATGCGAAGAATCTAATTCTCTAAATCTCTCTTGAACAACATATGCTGGTAATTTCGTTTGATTTATTGTTACTGTATCTTCTGCATTTAATACCATAACATCAGCTAAAACTTTAATTATTTCATCAAAGGTTTTAGCAATAATCTTATTACCTAGCCTCATGTGTTCGTTATATCCTGTACTTTCTCTTAATTCTTCTAAACAAGATTTATATGATTTTATTTTTTTACGTCCATCCTCCATTCCATCCCTTAAATAAAATGTATCTTTTTCATAGATGGGTAGGTGGGAGGAATTCTCTGTAGAAATATATGAAGTAATCTTTGATGAATTATTTGTAGTAATCTCTGGTAATGGTTCATGCAAGTTGCCATAATGCACTGGCAGATTTTCATCAAATGCATCGGTGCTAAATGCCTCATTGCATTGGTTGATTTTGCCCTCTTCCATTGGTGCATTTTGCCCTAATGCATTAGGCATATCTCTTTTACTTACTTGTTCTAGTATTTCTCTTTCTTTATCTTGTTTTCTTTGATTTAGTTCAAGATAAAGCTCTTCTAATTTTTTGTCATTTATTGTGTACCACTTCGTTTTGTCTCTAGGATCTTTATTATAATTTCCAACTAAAAGATAGCCCGCTTTTTCAAGCTTAGAAAAAGTTCGTTTTACTGTATCAACACTTAAATAGTCAAAATCTTTTTCTTGCCATGCTCGTATTGAGTTATATGTCCAATACTTGCCATCATGATAATTGTTACCAGACTTCTTATTTATCTCAATCCAGTAATTTATTTGTTGAAGCACAAGAGCTTCATTTAAGCCTAATTCTCTGGCTAATGCTTTATTTGCCAGTATAGGTTGTTCATCAAATAAATACATACTCATTTCATCGCCTCCTTTCTCTTAAATTTAGGCATAGAAAAAGACGATAGATTTATGTTCCATCGTCTTAGATCTCTTATATTTCCTTTAATGTATCTTTCGCTACTTCAAGGTATGCTGTAATCCACAGTGCAATTTTAGGTAGTCCATAAGGACTGATTAAGAATGCTATAAGTAATGCTACCATTCCTGTTGCCATATCTTTTTGTATGAAGCAAGCTACTGCTCCAATAAATACTAGAAAAGATATTATACCTAAAATCATTCCGCTAACTTTTATAATAAATTTTAGAAAAGCAATTAGTATCGACAAGAGCAATATTATTGGAAATAAGATAATTTTCAATGCCCATCTCATAACATACCTCTCTACTTCTTTGACTTATCTTCTAAGCTCTTAATTCCTGTATTGTTCAACTTTTCAATTGACATCAGCTGAGTTCTGGCAAGCTTTCTAAGTTCTATCATTCTTTCTTTTTGTTCCATACCTTTACCAATAAGAATTGCATTATAGCTTTCCATATTTGCAAGAACAAGTAATTCATTCAGACTTGCATAGTCTCTCATATTACCCTTTAACTCAGGATTTTCTTCACGCCACTGTTTAGCTCTCTTGTTAAACAAGGCTACATTGAGCATATCTGCTTCACTTGCATACTTGTAAGACAACTGTTCGTTGGTAAGATCTTTTAAGAGATATTCTTTGATTGCATCTGTATGAATTTTGTAGTTAATCTTGGAAATTTCTCGATTAAGATTCCAACCTAATGATAGCTTAGAGTTTTCATCTGACTTAAGTCTTTTGTAATCCTGAATTACATACATCTTAAATTCAGCAGAAATCCATGAAGCAAATTCAAAGGCAATATCTGTATGTGCAAATGCACCACCATATCTTCCGCCTTTTGAGATAATTCCGATTGCGTCTGTTTTTTCTACCCATTTCTTAGGGGACAGTGTAAAGGAATTATATCCAGCTTCCGATTTAATTCGGTCGAATTCGACCGAATTGAAATTCATGTTGTTTAAGCTTTCCCATAAACCAAGAAATTCAATTGTATCTTTTCTTCTCATCCAATTTTTAATTACATCACTTGGCTCATCACTTTTATATCTAGCAATATCCGTTAGACTTATATAGTCGTTTTTAAAGTCTTCAGTATAAATTTGAATAGCAAAACCTTTTGCTTCAATCGTCTCTTTTTTCACCCTAGACATATGAGTTCCTCCTTTATGCTGATGTACTGTTTACAACATTTATTTTCGTAATAACTGCTCTAAACAGCACACCAACGATTCATTTTTTTGATTTTAAACTTTGGTAGAAGCTCTAAAACCCTTGTATTTACTTGACTATTTGCCTGTGTCATTATTATGACACGAAACCCCATAGAAGGATCTAATATCCTTCCCCCTTCAAAACCATCATCCAGTAATTTTTGCCAAATCTGGCGAATGATCATTGGGTCTGTATAATAGGCTGTAAGAGAACTTTGTTTCATAGTGGAGTATTCTGATTTACTTACTAAGCTCCTAAGAGTTAAACGTTCTGCTTCATACTTTGGATTGAGTTCATCAAAAAATTCATTGGCAAGACCGCCCCAGCCGACATACTTTGCGAGTAGCTCTTGTTCTTCTGAACTTGCTTGTCGTCTCTCTTTTTCTAATCTTTTAACAAGTTCAATAGCGGCGATATACGTTTCAATCTTTTCTCGATTTGTCTTAGGATAAAAGTCCTCTAAATCATCTGGAAAAACAAAATCTTGAACAGGGACATCCGTCTCTTCTATGCCTACAATAAGCGTTTCTGTTTCCTTATCCTTTTCATTTTCATTTTCATTTTCTTCTTCCAGGTAGGAAAACAAATTTATTTCCTGACTTTCACTTGATGAATCCATCTCAATCTTTGAATCTTCTTTTTCAAGTTCTACATGAGACAATACTTGTTCAATCTCTTTCAAACTGTTCAAGTATAAGATAGGATTTTCTTCAAATAACTGGTTGGAATCATTGAATAGCTCTAGGCGAACTAAGTCATTTAACTGTGCATTTTCAATCGAAACCAACTGAAATACTTGTCCTTTATAACTTACTTGTGAACCGATTGGATATTCCCTCAAAGCTTCTTCTACAATTTTATCTACTTTAGATAGGGAATGAACTTCCACATCTTCTTCTACCTGGTCAATATTATCTAAAGGTAAGACCGCTTCCGTTACTTGCTTAGACTTTTCTCTTATAGCCTTTACTTCATCAAAATGAGTAATAATCTTCAGTTTTTGTGTCAGTGGGAGTTGTGTGTAGTTTTCTTCATGATGGACAAGATCCGTAACGGTATCTAAAGTAGCCATCAATTCTGAACCCAAATTGGCTAGAATGTCTCCCTCTTTTTCTTCAAAATGAATCTCAAGAACCTCTTTTTTTAGTTCTTTGGAATCAACCATTAGAAGAAACTCCTCTATATCTCTACTAATGCGGTCAGATAGATTATTCGCAACCCGATAGACATTGACTAAATTGACATCCTGATTCTGATGAAATACAAGCTCACTTAATGGTTCTAACTTCTCTTTTTCAGATTGGCTGTAAAATCGAGTGGAAAGATTATAGGATGCGACTTCTAGCACCAAATTTTTCTCAAAATTACTTAATTGAGATAATTTACTTAGACCTGCTTGTCCAAAATTTCTTGTGTAACTTTCTAAATCTTGGTCATTATTTTCAGAACTGGCCTCTAGGAAAGAAACAATATCTTGATGAAAAGAATAGACATGAGATATCTCTTCTATCTTGCCCTCTTCAGCTAAAAAACTCTCTACCAAGTCCTGCCATTTCTCATCAAAATGTTGCGCTTGGTAACGAAGAAATAGGTCCATTTTCTCCCTATCTTTTGGAATTGTTCCACGAAACATAGCCAATAATTGTATTACTTCCATACTCGCTCCTTTCATCTATACGAAAATAGGAGAATCTCATGATTCCCCTACAACTCTATCTCCATTTCAACCTCTTGAGGATTGGTTTCTAAATCACTAGATAAAAGAGAAACGGCATCCGTTCTCATGTAGTAAGTATATAAGTCTTCTAGGTCTTGTTGGTTTTCAATCCCTGTTTCAATACTAATCAGAGCCTGTATAAATTCCTTGTAGTGACTCTCCATCATATCTGAAATCTTTTGTTTCATTTCCATAAATACTGATGACGATTCAGTGATACTTGTTTGGTCTATGTCTTCTAAATCCTTCTCTAAGGGATTGGTTCCTTCTTCTACTTCTACTAAATCTGAACGACCATCACCATCAGAATCTGCGCTAAGAGGATTGGTACCTAGCGCCAATTCTTGAACATCAGTCAGTCCATCCTGATCCGAATCACGTTGATAAATGGTTTTCATATACTTCCTTCTTTCCTAGTTAATCTTTTTTCACTCCAATCCTACCAAATATTTCTTGAAAGAAGTATCACAACAAAAAAAGAGAACGAGCCAAAACTGCGTTCTCCTGAAAATGATAAAAATATATTTTATACAACAAAAGATATGTAAACTAATCTTTTAAATAATAAAAAAGTTCCGATGTTTGTAAATGTTTTGAGTAAATTGAAATTACTTTTTGACCTTTTGGAAATACTGTCTTTCTCTTCAAATCTAATAAAGATTGAGGAACAATTTTCCTAGATGTTTCTTTCAATGTTAATGCTAGTATCTGTTTTCTTGTACGTAGAGCATAATCAAACTCCAAATACAAATAACGTCCTGAACCAGTTAGATGAACATGCTTTCCCAATAACTCCTCAATGGATCCTAAAACTTGTAACTTTTGCATCGTGGTTCCATCTTTTTTTATTTTCAACTCATCAATTATGACATGCCTATTTAAACAATCGTCAAAGAAACTGCCTGCACCTTTTCGGTAATCAACACCACATAGGTGCATGAAATTAGTAGGTGAAAAATGAAGTTCAACACTTTCTATTTCTGTTTCATAATACATGATTTTGCCAACGAAGTGTTCTTTAAAAAAAGAAGCCGCGATTTGTAACTGAGTAAAAAAACGCTGAAGTTTTATTTTTTCGGTGTAATTTGGATTACGATAATCTCTAGAATTTGCCATATTTTCCTCACAAAAAAGGTGGTTTACAGAGTCTGTAAGCCACCTAGTCAGTCGGTTTATTCTGGTGTCTGCCACCGCTTGGCCCTTACGTCCAAGATTGCTATCGGATTTCGTTCTGGTGTCCGCCACCGCTTGGCCCTTATGTCCAAGATTACTATCAGATTGACCATGAGCCGACTACTCATCTACACTATTTATTCTACCTGAAAATGGTTAAAATTTCAAGTGTAAACTCTTCTATTTCGTAGTATAAGCAAAACTGATGGCGCTATCTGCTTGAGAGATTTTTCTAAAGGTATAGTTAGGGTTGCCACCATAGTTGGTTTCAGACACAAGGAAAGAACCGTCATCATATACTTTCTCGACAAAAGCCACATGACCGTAGATGGCTGGTGTGCCATGTGTACCTCCCACAAAAGAAACAATGGCACCTGCTCTTGGTGTAGAGCCCGTTTCCCCTCCAAGACTTGAAGCTGTCGCAACCCAGTCCTGACCATTTCCCATGGTATTAATGATTGGAATCTTCTCTCCATTGCTTCCTTTTAATTTCAAGCCTAATTGATTCATACGAGCCGCAACACCCCATGAAGCATAAAATCAAGTTGTAGGTCTAAATCATACCATTTCTTATTTTGGGTGCGTGCATAATTTAACAAGGCTGTATGACGTGTTGACCCATCTGCGGTATCTGTCCATTGCCCTAAACCTAGACCTCTATGAAGGATATTAGGATAAGCACCACCATAAATGGCTGGCCCTCCTATCGCTAACCAGTTTTCATCATCCCATGAGGAATCGGTAGCGCCAACTGGAGGAGATAAATAATCTCCCTCAGCTCGTTTAGGATTGATAGAAGACTCTACCGACCAATTTCCTAAAATAGCCGCAATAGCTTGGGGACTTGCTCCTTGAGATTTCAAAAACTCATAAATATGTTTTGCTCGTTCAAACTCATCCCCACCAAACTGACCAATGGCAGGTAAGATAGTTGTCTGAAGTTGAATGACTTTGGGAAAATAAAATTGCGGATTGACATACACCAATTTTTCTTTCTTGTTCTTATACTTTTGATAGGAAACTTTCAAACCTGTATCGTCTGATGTTTCACCAATAATATCACCCGTTAGGACTCTTGTACCCTCAATCGCACGGCCATTATGAATAGAATACAAGGTCAATCGACTCTCATTCTCTCCTTTTCCATTAGTGAGAATTATATTGTCACCATCTAGTGATACGATCCCATCCATTGGTGCGACAATCGTTTGGTGAGCCTTCGCTTCTAAAAGAATGTACTCCTGAAGAGTAGGTTTTCCGTCTAAATCATAGTATCCATAACGATAAGTCATGGTTAAACTATCTTCGTTGCTTTGTCCCTCAAACGGATTGTCCAATTCCTGCATGGAAGCATAGACACCTTCTTCTTTTAGTTCCTTCATTTCCTCTTGATCGTCTTTCGATAGTTTATACTTAGGAGTTTCATAAAGGTCTTGCATGGATTTCAAATCATCCCCATCGTTTAAATCATGCCACAAAGTAGACAGATAATCCTTGTAAGTTTCGGAACTAAATAAGTGAACTGGTTTGTTTAACTCATAGTCATGGAATTTAAAGTTCATATACCCCATCACATCATCAACTTTTGTGTAATAGGTAATTCCTTTGTCATTTGTACGAGTATGTTCTGCGTCTTCCCAAGTTAGGTGGGTATAAGCTTTTGTTAATTCAAATTCATCTTGTTGAATCAAACTAGCAGATGAAAATCCTAAAAAGAAGCTCATCATAAGTAAAAGAAGAAAGACTATTCCTCCAACTATCCAGGTTGCAGGATTCCCAGCCGCAAATGTAAAGAAGGAAAAGGCTGCTTTTAGTTTTTGATAGATATTTCGGACACTTGTAAGACCTTGTTTCTTTAATTTTCGATACCGATTTTTAAAGGAACTTGGATTATCTTTCGCTAGTTTCCATCCCTTTCCATCCTTAAAATGATGGTATCGCTCTTTTGTGTTGGTCAGCCTTTTCTTGGTAAAACGACCTGTTGCTTGTCCTGTTTTGACACTAGCTTTTCCAAGATTATAAGAAAGCCGACTGTAGCGTTTCCCTTTTCTAATGGTCTCTTGAAGTGTGCGATAGCCTTCTAAATCTTCATTTTCTGAAGCTAACTCTCCACCTTCACGTCCAAGGACATAAAGGAAAGTTTTGGCTTTCCTACTAACCTTTTTGGATTTATAGGCTTGTTTAGTAGATTTTAAATTTTCTTTGGCGGCCTTGACTTCTTTCTTAGCTTTTAATTCTTCTAAACTCTTCCCTTGAAAGAAAAAATTAGATTTTTGTTTCGATTCCTGACCGTAGAGAAATTTTTGATTGGTTTTTCTTTCTTTACGACTCTCTTTTCTTTCTTCTTTTGACTGTGCCTTTGCTTCCTTAAATTGCTTCTTGGCTATTTTCATTCGTTTCCTAGCATGAGGCAACCGTCTGTCTCTTAATTCTTTCAGATTCAAAAAAGATGGAGGACTATTTTGAAGAATATGATTGTAGTCTTCATTTGCTTGTTTTACTCTAGCCTTTGAAGCTTCTCTCATCTCCTCTAGCTTTCCTTTTATCTCTTTTTTCCATGCTTTTTCATCCAGTACAGCGGAATCTTTTTTCTGTTTCTTCACCTCCTTCTTTCCTTGTTTCAAGAATTTCTTCTCATCTTTTAGGCTTCTTCTAAATGCCTTTCGGGCACGTATGATTTCTCTTTTATCCTTCATTTACCTTCCCCTTAGTTAGAAGCCATTTTATCAGGATCCGTACTCATGATATCAAACAATTGAGTACCTTGAGGAATCTTATTTTTAAAGGGTACGACAACTGAACCAGCTTTTATCAGTCCTGCCCCTTTTTCTGGATTGACAAGGTATTTTTCGAGTTCTTTTGACAAGCCTAAGAGTTGAACCAATTCTTCTCGGTCATTTTTTGCTTGCTTGAGGAGAATCATAAATTCACTATTTGCAATAATCCGTCTACCATTTGGATCTAACAATAAGGTTTCGACGTTTTGAGTTATCCCAGTCGGACTAGCTCCATATTTTCTGACACGACTCCACAATTTAAAGAAGAAATCACTGGCATATTTATCTAATAAGAGAAGCTGCATTTCATCAAAATAAATCCAGGTCTTCTTCCCTAATTTTTGGTTCCGAACGACACGATTCCATATCTGATCAAACACTACCATAAGAGCGATTTGTTTCAGCTCATCTCCTAACTTCTTAACGTTATAAATCAAGAAATTGGATCCTGTCTGAATATTGGTCTTATGAGAAAAAATATCAAGAGAACCTTCGACATACAGTTCCATATCAAGTGCCAAATTCTGCGCTTCTTCTTCTGGTTGTTGGCTCAAGACAAAAACCCATTCTTCCAAAGAAGGCTCTTTAAATGACTGATAGGTGAGTCTAGTGACTCGGTCGATAATCGATTTTTCTCTCCCATCCATTTTTCTATCCAATAACTTGCCGATAAAGGATAAAAGAAATTCTGATTTTACCTTTACAGGATCTTCATCCATATTTTCTTCAGACAAGTCAAGGACATTGAGATAGGTTTGGGAATCAGGCGCAATATCAATCATTTCCCCACCAAAAGCCCGTCCAATAACACTGTACTCTGCTTCTGGATCCACGATGATAATTTCAGTATTTTCACCAGATTCCTTGATTTTGGTCGTGATAATCTCATGCTTGGTTGCCATCCCTTTCCCAGCTCCAGATGTCCCTAAAATCAGACCAGATGGTGTATTTAATAGGCTGCGATCAATGGTAATAATATTGCTTGAGATTTGATTGATACCATAATATTTCCCACTACGGTCTTGTAAGTCTACTGAAGTCCATGGAGAATTCACTGCTACATTGGACGTTAATAAACTCCGTGATACGCCCTCTAAAAAATCACAACCAAATGGCAGCAAACTATTAAAGGCTGCTTCTTGCATATATGGAAGTTTATCAATCATTAGGTCATTTGAGCCGGCCACTTGTTGAATCGTATCTAGAGCTTGTTTGAGTTCTTCTTCATCCTGACCAAAGACCCCAATCAAGAAAACCGTTTGAAATAGTTTATCTCCTGTCTCGGTCATGGTTTTTAAGAGTTCCTCAGCTTCATCGATATTGCTTTCTAATACATGACCTACTTTTTCCAAATAGATACCTGTACGGGCTAGTTTTCGTTGTTCCCCAATCTTTTGGGATTCCATCAATGTCTTCTTTGTTCGTAGTTTCTTCACGGCATCTGCCTTGGTCGAACTTTGAGCATGGAGGCTCACAATCAATTCCAAATCTCCTTGCATGAGGTCTCGAATAAACTGATCTCCTAATTCCATGCCGTAGTCTCTCACATAGACAATCTGCAATAATCGGTCATTGATTTGTAGGTAATTCTTGTTTTTAAAATCCAAGAGATTAGGCGCTATGAAGTGACGAGTTGTCTGACCAGATTTCGTTAAATCACGGTAAGAAAAAGGAAGATGGTGTTCTCCTCTAAGCATATCCGCCAACAAGTTGACACGGTCTTCTCCAGCCAAGGATTCAAATCGAGCATCAATTTCTGAAAAACCACTCTTGAAATATTCTCCAATTTGAGACAAGGAACGATAGGCTTGTTTAGGATTAGAATCCTTTCTACCAAAGCTAATCAGTTTCACAGCTGAAAAATTATTTTCCCCACTGTCTAAATTCTGATTCATCATTCGATTCAATTCTTTACGATAGGTATCATATCCATCTTCTTTTTCCTCATACAAAACACTTTGTCTAAACTTTTCTAAATTCAATCTTTTATTAAAGATGGTCAATTGGAAGTTGGTTTGGTCATCTAAAGAGTTAATCAAATCAGAATACTTCTCAATGATTGCGCCCTTATCTTCTAAACCAACGGTCTGGTAATTGACATCCCCAAGTAAGTAGCTTTGTGAGAAATAATCTTCTTTTACCTGCATCAGACCATTTTGATACAAGGCTTGATAGGCAAGCGTATTCGCCGTTGAGGGTAACACTTCTTCTTTTTTATTAGTCATTGAAGTTTTTTGTTTCTTTAATGTATTTGATTTTCTTTTCATGTTCAGATCCTTTCTTTCCTATAATTGTGCGTAGGGGAACCGTTAGTTCAAAATGAAGACGGTATTTCAAATAATGTTCAAAATATAAATCATTGGGTTTATAGACTCCAAAAAGCATGAGGGGGATGGTAAAAGCAAATACAAAACCGTAAACAAACCAATCTCCAAATTGCCAGAAAAAGAGATTTAAACCCAAGACAATAATTGTGACAATAAAGGCTGGTAGGACAAAGATGATTTGTCTTGTGGTGAAGCCTAACCAAGCCCTGTGTTGGTATTTTGAGATGTCTTTAAAGACACGTGTATTCATGACTTTCCTTTCTAAAAAGGCTAAGAAGCATTCACTTCCTAGCCTTTATCTAATTACATACCTAAGATTGAGCGAGCCGTACGTTGAGAACCAACGAGGGCAATAATCAGTAAGATAGCTTGTATCAAACTACCAAACATAATCGCAAGTGATTGCAAGACTCCTGCACCATTTGAAACAGCTATTTTCCCAGCAGATTCAAACAAAGGAACAAGAGAAACAATCAGAAAAATAAGAACCCCTTGTACCGCATAGACCATAATATTTTTTAAATAGCCAATACCAATAGACTTCCACTCATCACTTAAAAATGTTGGAATCGTAAGAGGGGCAAATGGAATCATAAGGTAGAGTTGAATAAATCGAATAGATACCAAAAGATTGACCATGGCTGCACTTACTATCCGAACTATCCAAATGAGGAGGGCGAAAAAGCCCACAATCATCCGGCCAATAAATCCTGAACATTTTAAGCCAGAGATTGTATCATACTTTGCCCCACCGTGAGCCACAATCGAGGCCACTTGTTCAATGGCGTGACTCGCAATACCGATGATAGCTTCTACAATGACGGTAGTGTTGGTAATTACAACTGCGACCATAATATAACTAATCAACATTGGTGCTAATGCTTCAAAGGTCATCGCACCTCCTGAGTTAGCAATTTTCTTTGCCATCTTCGAAAATTCTAAGATAAGAACAACTGATAAAATCGCAACTCCAAGAGGCTGCATGACACTTTTAGTAATACTAGACATATAAGTCCAAACTGTTGGATTGTAGCTAGATAGAGATTTAATCAGATCTACCGTAGATTGTAAATCTACATTAAATCCTTCAAATAAATTTTCAGCTGATATTTTTTCAGATGCAAGGTAAACAAAGGGTGAGACTAAACTAAGATTCATGTCATTGTTTATCCTCCTAAATTGAAATTTGAGTTACAAAGGCTCCAGCAGCCCCTACCATAACACCACCGACTATTTCCAGAATGGCATTCCGAACACCTGGTCCACCATCTTTGATGTTGGTTGCAAGGTTGACAATCCCCACAACAACGAGAAAGGCACCAACGGCAATCAATCCCTTCTGTAACAAAGACATAGCTTGTGCAAACATGGCACTTGCGTCTACTCCATAAACAAAACCTTTAAAATGCGTAATCATCTATTTCCTCTTTTCTATTTTTATTTTAAACTAGATTCAAAAGTTAAATCACGAATTCTAAGGCCTTCAAGATGGTTTTCTTGTCTTTGATTCAAAGGATTGATTTGATAGTTCCACCACCGTTCATCAGTTTCTTGATTGGCTAGGTACTTCCAGTTTGGATGCTTGATAGAATTGTATTTTTTGCTTTTAAAGACAGGCATATTAGCAATTCGAACTAGACATTCATGCCGTTTCATATTTCCGACTTCATCGGGTGTCATTAAATCACGAGCAATCTTTTGATGAGAAAGGGATCCTGAACCTGTTTGGCCAAAGGAACGACTAGTATTTCGAACATCAATGGTTTGTTTACCGAGTAACCCACTCATAAATTTAAAGGTATCTTCATCATTACCACCTAAGTAGACTAAACTATCACAGTTCCCAAGAATGGTTTTCCAAGCTTCTTTTTCTTTATAGAGCCCTTGAAGTTGGGCAATATTTTGTAGAATGGGAACGAGACTCATGTTCCGAGAGCGAACTGTTGAGGTTTGTTCAGCAAAATCTGGGATTTCTCCGATATTTGCGAACTCATCTAAGTAAACTCTCACATGAAGAGGTAATTGACCCTTAAAATCAATATCTGCTTGTCTTGTTAGGGTTTGAAATACGGTTGAAAAAAAGAGGGCTGAAAGAAAGCGAAAGGTACTATCGTTATCTGGGATAACTAAGTACACCATTGATTTTTCCTTGCCCCATGTCTTCATATCAAGGGTATCTCTTTTGGTAAAATCCATAACACTTTGAATATTGAAGAGGGCAAATTTAGCAGTGGTTACAGCAACAACAGAATCCAGAGTCTTATCCTTATAATTTTGAAAATCTGCCCAATTTCGCATGGTAAAATTTTCAGTCCCATACTTTTTAGCATAATTTTCAAATAGAATTTCTAAGACACTTTTTTCTTGGTTTTCACCCTTGGATAAGTGTTTAATGAGTTTTGAGATTTCCGCAAAACTTGGATAACGCCCTCGTTTTTTTCGCTCTTCCACTTCTTTTTTTTGACGTTTCAACAAGTTCTGGTATTCTTTTTGACTTAAACGACTTTCTTCTATGAGCTGTTCTCTTGTTTTAGGTGGGTTATAGAAATCGACCAAGTAGGAGGCTAAAGCTCGTACCAAAGTCATAGAAGCTTCATCCCAAAATGGATCACTACGAGAGCCAGAGCCTTTGGTGTTATTGAAATAAACCGTCAGCATGCGATTCAAATCATTTTCTGTCTCTATATAGCGAAAAGGATTGAAGCCATCTGAGTTCTTCATATTGACTAAATCTAGCACCTTTACTTGGTAACCATGTTCTAAAAAGAGTTTACCTGTTTTCTCGGCCAAGTGATCTTTAGGATCCACGACAATATTTGAACTATTCATCTGAATCAGATTGGGTTTCACAAAGCGAAATGTCTTCCCACTTCCTGAACCTCCAATCACCGCAATATTCTTATTTCTATCATATTGGGGTGGTTTTTTATCTAATAATGTCAAACGAACATCTTGTGCTAAGATTGTATCATGAGAAAATTCCTTACCGTAAAAGAGCTTCTTTTCTTTTAGAGTTCCAAAACGGGCGCTCCCGTATTCTACCCCTTCTCGGTATTGTTTTTTGCCAGTCTCTAAATAGAGATAAACCAGCAACATCATCACAAAGCCTAGTAGAAAAAAAGCACTTGATTTTCCAGTAAAGGAAACATTCCATGGCGACTGAAGAACTTCATCTTGACCTTCCATTAGAAGATGAGTCCATTTATCTAAGCTATTTCCAGTATAGGAATCATACAAAAGCGTCAAACGATGAAAAAGATAGCCTAGTAAGATACCTAACAGTGAGAATAGTAAGAATTTCTTTCCACTGTACATCATCTCACCATCTCTTTCTGTTTGACGGCTCCTTCTTGTCTAAAGGTAATTTGGGATTTAGCCTCATCAATTGCTTGGTCTAATGACTTATCCATGGTAAAATCAGCTAATTTCTCCGGATCATTAACCATTTTTTCTAACAGATGGTCTAAATGATTGTCTAGAATCGAACGGTCTTTCGTGTAGAAATGCAGAGAATCCCCTTGCCAAGCGATGGCTAAAGGAATCTCTTCTTTTTCTAAAAAAGACTTAAATTTCTCTATATCAATTGGTTTGTCTAAAAAATCATTTTTCAGATTAATCGTATCAATCGAATAAGGAGATTGTAGCAATTCTTCTAATTTCTGCACCCCTATCTTATAGGCGGAATCCTGTGCTAAAGCCTGACGTCTAGACCATTCTAGAATCTTTAAAAGACTTTTTACAGTAAACAAAAGACTACGCTCTGCATATTGAACTGCCATTCGTTCCTGTTGTTCAGAGGACATCTGATGCCTCCTTCTTAACAAATAGCAGCTTTCCTTCTTTATAACGATAAGCTATCAATTTCTGACGTTGTTTAATCGACTTGACAACCTGCAGTAGATCTCTCGAATAAGGTTCTCGAAGAGTGACTTCTACTGCTTTTCCATCAACGATACCAACACGTTTAAATTCAATGTAGTCTTTTTTGAGATGTCCTAAGCCCATACCAAAAGGAAAGTGATGAATCAATTGGATGGTACAACCACCTTTATTTCCCATTTGTTTCAAATCATACAAGTTTACTACCTTCATGATTAACTCCTTTATCTAGTTTGTCGCATCGTTTAAGTCTGGTAACGATAAACTCCGTGTCTGTTAGAAAATTCTCACACACGTCTTGTGCCAGTTGCCCTTCACAGGGAAATACTCTCAGTCCCTACTTACACAGGCACGCTAATCAAGACGGAGTGGATTCAATTTTCAAAGAACAGGTAGCTTTATTATAGATAAGAGTAGTTGAAATTTTTATCACATTTTTTATTTTCCTGTAGAGCTAAATTCATACTAAACAAAGATTTTGAAATAAAAGACTAACATTGTTACATAACGTTAGCATTTCATTTCCCTAAAACAAGCTAATTTAGTCTAAAAAAGCAGCAAACTATAAACTAGTAGGTTCCACACCAAATGTAGCCCCATACTGCCCCACAAGTCCGATTTATAGCGTACCATCCCTAAAAACATTCCCAATGAAACATATAAACACCAAGCTAGAATGGTTCCTGGATGATGAGCTAAGGCAAATAAAACACTTGTCAAAGCAACTCGAATATCTAATTTTCTAACCAAGTTCCATAAAATTTCTCTATACAAAAATTCTTCAACCATACTCGCATTGATTAAAAACAATAAAAATGAAAACCAAGGAACTTGATGTTGAAGGCCAATTAAGTTTGCTTGATTCGTGCTTCCTTGAGCATGAATCAGACTAAAACATAGACTTATAATCATTAGGCTAGCTAATCCAATACCAAGCCATTTCATCCTAGATTTCATATCGATCTTATTCGTTGACCATACATCCATAAAAAAGAAATGAGCGATGCACCATAGAGAATCTCTAGTATAGTTAACTCACCGATACAAAGAAATTTCAGTAAGTATAGAGATACCAATAGGACATTTACTTGTTGGAATATATAAACTGGAATTATTCTTTTCATAGTTACCTCCGAAATAAATCTTCATAATCTAAATCTAATACCTGCACAATCCTTTCTACCCATGGACTTTGAGGCATTCGTTGTTCCACCTTGTAGTGCCGAATTTTTTGATACAAACGATTCAATTCACTTGGATAGTGAAACTCTCCCGCAAACATTTTTCTGGTTAACTCAATCCAGCTGATATTTCTTTCAGCCAAAATAATGGACAAGTTCTCCCAAAATCGTTCAGCCATATTTCTTCTCCTTTAGTTAGATAAATAATGTGTTTGTTCCATGTAAATCAATTGTTTCGTATCTCTTGGCAATAAAGCTCTAGCTTCCTCCAAATTTAGATTTGGATAAACTCGCTTATTTGAAACCGCAAGAGGAAGTCTGATGGTTAGTTCAGGATTTTTTAATATCATTTCAATAAAATCCGTTAATCTTAAATTGTCACGGTTCTTAAATCGTAATAAATTGGAAGATAAAAACTCGAAACAATCTGAAGAATAGCTCATCATCTCAATTAATTTGTCCTTTGTTATTTCAGAAACTGAATGGCAAGATACTTCTATGCCGTATTTTTGGAAGAAGTCTAAAAGAAGTTGATTTCTTTGGCTATTTTTACTTAGATAGAGATCAATCATGGGAGACCTCCCAAAGATTCGGTTCCATTTGATATTCTGAGACAATTAAGGAATCTAATAAATTTGAGAAGTTAATCGATTTCTTGTCTTCATCATAAGCTTTTACAATTACTTGGGTTGTAAGTATTCCCTCTTTTCCCTCGGCTCGATAGCCTTGCCCATATAAAATAAAAACAAGATTCTGATTATCATCTACAAAGGCATCAGCTCCGTTCTTTATATCCTGACTTTCAAGGAATTCCATAATGTTTTGAAGATAGGATTCATAAAATAGTGGGTAATTATGTTTTTTATGGTAATCATCTAAAAATGTCACCTCAAACTCACATGGATAATTGGGCATCAAAAATATTTGTTCATCCAGCTGTCTGATTTCTGCATCATGTAATTCTGTTTCTAATTCATCACAATCTAGTATTGATTCTTTATTTAATGCTTTCATCTTTTTCCTCTATTTCTTTTAATTTCTTTGCGATTGCTGCAATCACAGGAACGGTTACACTATTACCAGCTTGTTTATAGAGCTGACTATTACTAGAGACTTTTCTAGCAGCTTCAAAAGCCCAATCAGGAAACCCCTGCAATCGAAAACACTCTTTAGGAGTGATTCGTCGTATTCTCAAACGGTAAAATTGCCCATCAATTAAGACACCTGCTACATGGTAAACTTGCTTATCTTCTCCTTCATAGCTAGCCACTACTACTCCCATTTGACCGCTCGTTGTTAACGTATTCGCTATACCTTTTCCAACTCTACCACGACGATACTGAGAACTTGGTCTCTCCAAATTGATTGAATCTCCTATTTCTGCTTGAGCATATCCTTTTTTAGTTGCCTCCCGGACTTTTAGAAATTGGATTGGTTCTGGAATCAGTATTTTGGGGATTTTATCTCCTCCTTGCATCGTAGTCAGTGTTGGAGATAAGCCCTCACTTCCATAGACGCGACCAGTTTCCTTAAAACTAGTTGGTAAATCTCCAACAACGACAATACCATGGCGATCCTGAGTATTTAAAGTAAACATTGGCTCTTGATTATCCTTGAAACGTCTACCATTTTGTCTTTTTTCTAATCTTTCTGGTGTCATACAAGGAATCGCAACTTTAAATCCTTCTCCTTTTCCACGAACTAAAGTTGGCGCAAGACCTTCTGAATAATAGACTTTACCACTCATTCCACTTCTTGATGGATTCAAATTTCCTAGTGCTTTCAAAGTCTCAGAGTTAGTTGCTTGACCTTCTCGTCTGAAAGGAAATAGGAGTCTGGTACCTTTCTTTCTAGAATGTCCGATAATAAACACCCTCTCTCTGTTTTGGGGAACGCCAAAATCCTTACTGTTAAGCACCTGCCACTCAACATTAAACCCCAACTCATCAAGTGTGGTAAGGATTGTGGTGAACGTCCGTCCCTTATCGTGATTGAGTAGGCCTTTAACATTTTCAAGAAAAAGAAAACGTGGTTGGATTTGTTTGGCCGCCCGAGCAATTTCAAAGAATAAAGTGCCTCTAGTATCTTCAAATCCCAATCGTCTTCCTGCGATTGAAAATGCTTGACAAGGGAATCCCCCACAGATGACATCGACTTTCCCTCTAAGTTTTTTAAATTCGTCATCTGAAACATCTCGTATGTCATGAAATTCTATTTCTCCTTCCGTTTGAAAAATGGACTTATAAGATTTCCTAGCAAATTTATCAATCTCACAAAATCCAATACACTCGTGTCCAACACTTTCCATTCCAAGTCTAAATCCACCTATACCTGAAAATAAATCAATAAATCTCATTTCTTTATCCCCCCTTTCTGATCGACTATCAATGTCCAAAAAGTCACACCACTTGAAATTAAAATGAGCATAACTAATATCCACTCGATTGGCGACATTTTAACCACCTCCTTTTCTAACACGGTTATTCCAAACGGAATATAGGCCATTAAACACAAATTCAGCAAGTACTTCCGCACGTCTAACAAAGCGAACATTGTCAAGAGCATACTGATATATTCTCTCAAAATCAGTCATAGCTATATCACTGGCTGTTTCAGAAAAACCTTCTCGTCTAAATTGATCTTGTACCAATCCCCAAATATAATCTCGATCATATTTTGTGACCTTTTCTACTTTTCTTTTCAAGATAGGTTGAGTATACCTCTCCTCCTCATCCTCAATAAATAAAGAATCAGTCTCACTATATTTAGTCTCACTAACTTCAGTCTCACTAGGGGCTGAATGTGAGACGGGGGCCGTTTCATTTTCAACCCGCCCTAGTCTTTTTTTAACACTAGGCCTGTTTGAACTAGCTACTGGGGTAGAAGACAACTCCCCTAAATAAATCTTATTAGCTAGTCTCCCTTTCTCACTTGAAGACTGTTGGACTTCATCAATTAAGTCATATTCTTTAAGAATTTTTTTGATTGTCAGTAATTTCGACTTCGAACAACTTAATAGCTTCATCAGTTTAGAATTAGAAAATACTAAATAGACTGCTCCTTCTTCATCTATCCAACCACGACTCAGAGATAATTCTAAACGATCTTTTAAAATAGAATAAGCCACCTTTACTTCTAGTTTCATATCCATATATTTTTCATCCTCAAAAAGAATTTTAGGTAATTTATAATACCGTTCTGAAGTTTGGTATTGATTTGCGGTAATTCGTTTCATAGCGCACCTCCAAGTTCTTTGAGTATTAAATCTCCACTTGATTTCAATCGAACCAAGCCACTTTTTTCTAATTCAGCCATAAGAGAGATGGCCTCAACAATATCTATTCCCATTTCACGTACTAAAAATGAAATGACAATATAGCGTGATGATTGTAATTCTTTTGTCATTTTCCCTCCTGAAAATAAAAAAAGGAGAACAATATACAACTGTTCTCCACGATAAATTTGTTAAAAAGAAAAACGGCTCTATAATATTTGTAGTGGGTAAATCCCTATAGATATTATGGAGCCTATTTTAGGGTAGAAAAAAAGTCCCATATGACCTATAATGAAAAGCGATCAAACAACTCATTAGAAAGAATCATATGGAACAATTACATTTTATCACAAAACTACTAGACATTAAAGACCCTAATATTCAAATTATAGATATCATCAATAGGGATACACACAAAGAAATCATCGCCAAACTGGACTACGATGCTCCATCTTGTCCTTATTGTGGAAGTCAAATGAAAAAATATGACTTTCAAAAACCTTCTAAGATTCCTTACCTCGAAACGACTGGTATGCCTACTAGAATTCTATTTAGAAAGCGTCGTTTCAAGTGCTATCATTGCTCGAAAATGATGGTCGCCGAGACCTCACTCGTCAAGAAGAATCATCAAATTCCTCGTATTATCAACCAAAAGATTGCGCAAAAGTTAATTGAAAAGACTTCTATGACCGATATTGCCCATCAGCTTTCCATTTCAACTTCAACTGTCATTCAAAAGCTCAATGATTTCCACTTTAAGCATGATTTTTCTCGTCTTCCTGAGATTATGTCCTGGGACGAGTATGCCTTCACTAAGGGAAAGATGAGTTTTATTGCACAAGATTTTGATAATCTCAACATCATCACTGTTCTTGAGGGTAGAACACAAGCTGTCATTCGTGATCACTTTCTTAAATATGATAGAGCCGTCCGATGTCGAGTGAAAATCATTACTATGGATATGTTTAGTCCCTACTATGCCTTAGCTAAACAGCTTTTCCCATGTGCTAAAATCGTTCTAGATCGTTTCCATATTATCCAACATCTAAGCCGTGCTATAAGTCGTGTCCGTGTTCAAATCATGAATCAGTTCGATCGAAAATCCCATGAATACAAAGCCATCAAACGTTACTGGAAGCTCATTCAACAAGATAGTCGTAAACTCAGTGATAAGCGATTTTATCGCCCTACTTTTCGTATGCACTTAACCAATAAAGAGATTCTTGACAAGCTTTTGAGCTATTCAGAAGACTTGAAACACCACTATAATCTCTATCAGCTCTTGCTTTTTCACTTTCAGAATAAGGAACCAGAGAAATTTTTCGGACTTATTGAGGACAATCTTAAGCTGGCTCATCCTCTTTTTCAGACTGTTTTTAAAACCTTTATCAAGGACAAAGAGAAAATTGTCAACGCTCTTCAACTACCCTATTCTAACGCAAAATTGGAAGCCACTAATAATCTCATCAAGCTTATCAAGCGCAATGCCTTTGGTTTTCGGAACTTTGAAAACTTCAAAAAACGGATTTTTATCGCTCTGAACATCAAAAAAGAAAGGACGAAATTTGTCCTTTCTCGAGCTTAGCTTTTCTTCAACCCACTACAGTTGACAAAGAGCC
>NZ_JVRR01000136.1 GCF_001070715.1 Streptococcus pseudopneumoniae | reverse complement strand
GATAAAGTGAATAAAGCAAAAGATGACGCTAATACACAAATCGATAATGCTACAAGTTCTGGAACAGCTAAAGCAATTGGAGATGCCGCTGCTGAAAACATTCAGAACTTCAATCCACAACCTAATAATCCTGCAGAAGATGTTAAACCAGTTGATACTTCTGAGCTAGACGAAGAAAAAGCGAAAGCAATCGCAGAAATCGAACAAGCTGCTAAAGATCAAATTAATGCAATTAACAATAATAAAGGCTTAACATCATCACAAAAAGCAGAAGCGATTAAGCAAATCGAAGACTTAAAAGCGAAAGCTATTGAAGATGTTCGCAAGGCAACTACAGTAAAAGAAGTTGAAAAAATCGTTGAGACAGTGGTAGGAAAGATTAAGGCGGTTAATCCACAACCATATTCAGGATATAGTTATGGAGACGACATTCATTCATCATCTGATGCACAAGCAAATGCTGAAGCATTAGCAAATGCAAAAGAATCAGCTAAAAATGCCATTGAAAAAGCTGCCAAGGACAAGCAAGATGAAATCAAAGATGCATCGCTTTCTGATAAAGAACAAGCAGAACTTTTAGCAAAAGTGGAAGCAGAAAAAGAATCAGCTCTCAAAGCGATTGAAACTGCCAAAACTGTAGAAGATGTGAAGGAAGCAGAAACGATTGGCTTGCAAGCAATTGCTAGTGTTACAGTTCCTAAGAAACCAGTGGCTCCTAATGCCGCTGCACCTCAGGCAACAAGTGCACCGCAAGCAACTGCAGGAACAATGCAAGATGTTACCTACCAGTCACCTGCTGGCAAACAATTACCTAACACAGGTTCAGCATCAAGTGCAGCACTTGCTAGTCTTGGTCTAGTGGCGGCAACCAGTGGTTTTGCTTTGCTAGGAAGAAAGGCTAGACGTAGAAAATAGGACAGCTAGAAAATGCTATTCTCTACTTAAAGTTAGATTATAAGGGGGATTTGGAGAAGTCATCAATCCTAG